>PFGC01000036.1:4505-6365 GCA_002781785.1 Candidatus Kerfeldbacteria bacterium CG15_BIG_FIL_POST_REV_8_21_14_020_45_12 | reverse complement strand
ATGCTTTCCGCTCGGCAGCTAATATATTAGTAGAACAGTTTCAGGTTTTAGCATCTGTAGATGAGCCTGTAGCTGAGCTAGCAGCTGAGCCAGTTGAAACAACTGAGAGCTTAGAGGCTGAGCAGGCAGAAGATAGTGAATAATAGTATATATGCGTCATAAGAAGAAAAAACTGACGATTGGCAGATTGGTTGGACCGCGAAAAGCGTTGGTACGAACTTTAGCTATGTCGCTTATTGAGAATGGAAGTGTAACAACTACACCAACAAAGGCTCGAGCACTTCAGCAGTTTGTGGAGCCATTGATTACAACTGGAAAGGCTGGCGGCATGAACGCTATTAGACTAGTTGAGAAGAAATTAGGGAATAAGTTGGCTGCCATGCAAGTGGTAAACCGGCTCAGCCCTCGTTTTCAGAATCGACCAGGTGGTTATACAACCACAATGAAAGTTCCGTTGCGCAAAGGTGATGGAGCCGAACAGACAAAAGTATCATTTGTTATTGAGTAATATGGCAGCTACTATAAAGCGAGAAACTCATATTTTGGACGCCAGTGGGCAATCACTGGGTCGGTTGTCAACTCAGATTGCAACTTTGCTCCGTGGGAAGCACAAGCCAAGCTACCAGCCACACATTGATGGCGGGGATTTTGTAAAAGTTACAAATATTAGCGAGCTTAACTTTACAGGCAAAAAGTTGGATCAAAAGCTATATCATCACAGTACTAGGTATCCAAGTGGAATTAGAACAGAGCAGTTGAAGAATTTGGCCGTTGATAATCCACAGAAAATGCTGACCCAGACAGTTAGATTGATGTTGCCAGCCACTCGACTGCGAACAGCTATGTTGAAGAGATTAACCGTTCAATAAGATGACACAAACAGTTGCAAAGACGAAAAAGAAAAGTTATGTGTACGCTGTTGGACGCCGAAAGAGTGCGTCGGCACGTGTACGTATGTATGTTGGTGAGGGTGTAGCAGGGAGTGTTGAAGTCAACGGAGTTCCACATACTGAATATTTTTCAGCGCAGTATGCGCCAGTTGTCCTAGAGGCGATTGAGTTGATTTTAGAAGGAGCTCCTGGTTCATTCACCGTGAAGGTGGAGGGTGGAGGTGTCCATTCACAGGCCGAGGCAGTTCGTCATGGTATCGCTAGAGCTTTGGTGGAGTATAATGCAGATTGGAAAGCGTTGTTAAAACCCAAGGGTTTGATGACTCGTGATCCACGAGCTAAGGAAAGAAAGAAACCTGGTTTGAGGCGAGCGCGTCGAGCTCCACAGTGGTCCAAGCGTTAAGTTTGCGGCCATGGCTGATGCCGCAAGAATAGCCCGAAATACTACTTATCTTACGGTTGCTTCAATCGTACAGAAGGTAATTTCTTTCGGTTATTTTGCTTTTTTAGCTACGGCTTTAGGTGCCGATCAACTTGGTCAATATAGTGCGGCGCTGAAGTTTACGTCGGTGTTTGTAATATTTATGGACTTTGGTTTAGGACCATTGTTGACTAGGGAGGTAGCTAAAGATGAATCTCGTTTACAGGAGAACTTTGAAAAATTCCTAAGCATCAAGGCAGCCTTGATCGTTTTGTCGTTGGCAGCTTTAGTTGGATCGGCTCAGATTTGGAATACGGCTTTCGAGACAGTAACCGCTGCTGACGTGCGCCTGATTTATGTTGGAGCGTTTATTATTGTGTTTGATACACTGACCTTTACACTGTTTTCGATTTTTAGAGCTTTAAAGCAGTTGCTTTGGGAGGCGATCGGAATTGTTATATATCAGAGTGCAATTTTGCTGGCTGGTTTTGGTGCGCTGCACTTTGGATTGCCTCTGCCGTATGTTTTGGGCGCGTTATTACTAGCCTC
>PFGC01000036.1:0-4479 GCA_002781785.1 Candidatus Kerfeldbacteria bacterium CG15_BIG_FIL_POST_REV_8_21_14_020_45_12 | reverse complement strand
GAGTGCTTTTTAAGAAAACGTCGGTAAAGATTCGTTGGAACTGGAATTGGAAAACAGTATGGCAGATAATATCACTAGCTGCTCCGTTTGCTTTTGCGGGTATTTTATTTCGTTTAAATGGAACGGCTGATAGTTTAATGCTGAAAAGTATGATTGGCGATAGAGTGACCGGTTGGTACGAACTAGCTTTTAAACTTACCTTTGCTTTAACGGTGCTTCCAGGTGCTTTTGCAACCAGTTACTTTCCAGTTGTCAGTACCTATTACCAGCAAGCTCGCGAAAAACTATCAGGAACCTTTGAGACGGGCGTTGTGTATATGTTGATTCTAAGTTTGCCGATCACCGTGGCGGTTTTTGTTTTGGGGGATGATATTGTACTTCGTGTGTGGGGAACTGATTTTGAAGCGTCAATTGAGACATTGTCTATACTAATGGTAGCGTTGCCATTTATATTTCTGAATTATCCAGTGGGAAATTTTTTGAATGCGGTGGATAAGCAAAAGTTGAATACTTTTAACATGTTTATCGCTCTGCTCGTGAATATTGTATTAAACCTGGCATTGATTCCATATTACACCTTTAACGGAGCGGCTTGGGCGGCAGTAGCGTCAAGTGTTGTATTAGTAGTTCTAGGGTTACCATGGGTTTATCGGGTGGCGCCATTTAGAATAGGTTTTTTGTTAAAGAAATTAGCGCTGATTAGTGGATCAGCAGGAATAATGGGTTTTATACTATTTTTTATTCAAGACAATTATTCATTACTTCTCCTGATTCCAATTGGTGCTATTATATATGTAGTAGGACTACTCCTGTTGGGGGCATTAACGTCTGAGGAGTTGTCTCTTTTTAAGAGGGCCTTGCTTAAAAGAACTTAGCTATGGATAAGACTTTGTTGGTGACACTGGACTATCCGCCGATGGTTGGAGGGGTGGCAAATTACTATCAAAATTTGGTTAGTTATCTGCCAGAAGGTGACATATTTGTGTTGGATAATTCTGAAAATGAACTATTGTTTGTCGGTGGCCCTTGGTGGCCAAAATGGCTGAAGGGCTTTGTGAATACATGGAGAGCTATTAGCCGTTATGATGTAAAGCACGTTGTGGTAGGGCAGGTCTTACCAGTCGGAACCATAGTATGGTTAATATCTTTGGTGAGAAGAATTCCGTACACGGTGATGACTCACGCGATGGATGTGACAATTCCTTATGCGCCTGATGTAACCACAAGGAAGCGTTGGTTGATGGGGAAAATATTGTTGCGCGCCAAGTGGGTAATAACTGTCAGTGCTTATACTAGACAGCATTTGATAAAACTAGGTGTCCCAGAAGATAAGATTGAGGTGATATATCCGTGTCCTAATGTCAGCGGAGATTTTTTGTGGAACTCGGAAGATGACGTACAGTTTATGATAGGTAAGTATGAGTTAAAAGATAAATTAGTTATTTTAAGTGTTGGGAGGCTGGTTGAGCGCAAGGGATTTGATATGGTGATTCGTGCGTTGCCTCAGGTGCTCGCTGAGGCTCCTGAGACGGTGTATGTGGTGGTTGGTGAGGGGGGTGACCGAGAGCGCTTACGTTTAATTGCAGAAGCTGAGGGAGTTTCTAATAGTGTTAGGTTTGTTGGTCTAGTCTCTGATAAGGAGCTGGCTGGTTGGTATCAGCAGTGTGATTTATTTGTCATGCCTTCACGCGAATTGTCGAATAGAGACGTGGAGGGGTTTGGAATTACTTTTATTGAAGCGGGTAGTTTTGGTAAACCGGTGATCGGCGGAATTAGTGGCGGCATTGCTGACGCGGTGGTTGATGGTGAGACCGGCTTCTTGGTGGAATCTACAAATGTTGATATGCTAGCCGAAGCTATGCTTCAGTTGTTAAAAGACCCAGTTAGAGCGCATGAGTTGGGTGAGGCTGGGCGCAGTAGAGTAGCAAGCAAATTTAAATGGAGCGTGCAGGCTAAGCACTTAGCTGATTTGATAGGAACATCTTCATGAACAACACACCACTATTGCTATTGAACATGTCGTATCGCTTTGATTGGGAGGCTGGCATGGTTAATAGAAATTACCATGTTCTTCAAGCCTTGTTGGAGGAATCAAAGTATGGCCCGGTTATTTCGGTTGATTTTATTCCTTTTACGTTAAAGAAAAAATTGAAAGTGTTTTGGAAGGGGCTACTCCATAGGCAGTCGGGGGAACTAGTAGTTCGGGGTCTGACATATAGAGTATGGAGGGATGCTGGTCGAACTGATCTTTATCATGTAACCGCCCTGAGTACACGAGCGCTACCAAAAATTCTAGCTCGACTGGGAGCATCGACAGCGGACTTGACAATTTGGTCTTATAACCCCATGGTCGCCAAGGTGCTTGATCTGTTTCCTAGAGCGTTTGTAGTATTTGATGCGGTCGATAATTGGGTAGAGCACCCGTCATATCAAGGGTATACAATGCGTCTACGGGAGGCGTATAAAATGATTTACGGTCGGGCTAATGTTATCTTTACAGTATCTGAATCACTAATTGATTTCTTTGGTAAGTCCGATCATGTATATTACGTACCAAATGCGGTGAGTGCCAAGCACTTTATTACAGCTACTGCTAATAGGTCATTGTTGCCAGCTGGAATATCTCAGGATAGGCCATTAGTGGGGTATCACGGAGTGATTCAGTCCCGTGTTAATTTCTCAATCATTGAATATATCAGCAAGGAACTGCCGGATGTGCAATTCGTTTTAGTTGGACCGGTATGGAAGGAGTCCGCTGGTGACATTAAAAGATTGACACAACTATCGAATGTTTTTCACCGTGGCATGATTTCATACCAGGATTTACCAGGCTTGCTGCAGTGTTTTGATCTTACCATTATTCCGCACAAGGTTGATTCATTAACTCAGTCGATGAATCCATTGAAAATATACGAGTACTTGGCTTGCGGTAAACCGATTATTGCAACAGCGATACCAGGGGCTGATCAGTTCCAGGACTTGATCAAACTCGCAATCTCTCCTGATGATTTTGCAAAAAAGATCAGAAAAGCATTGGCACATGATAGTTCTGAATTGCACGAACGGAGACAAGCGTTAGCTCGTGAGCACAGTTGGGAAAAGCGAATTAAAGTAATGCTTGATATTATTGCAGAACATCAGAATCAGAGGAGTGAGTAATGTTTGTAGAAAAGAGCTATAATTAGCCAGTATCAGGTATTAAAAGTTGATCTAATTTAAGGGGTTGAGCTTGTCATTGGTTTCGCCTATACTGTGTCATATGCAGCTATCTGTTATTATAGTTTCCTGGAACGTCCGTGATCATCTGCGTAGATGTTTGCAGAGCATCAAGGATAATACTAATAATCTCGAGTATGAGGTTATTGTGGTTGATAATGCCTCGCATGATGGTTCTATTGAGATGGTGGCCAGTGAGTTCCCTGAGGTTAAATTGATTGCCAGTAATGTTAATTTAGGTTTCGGTACAGCTAACAATCGTGGAGTAGAAATAGCCACTGGAGAAGTGGTATTTATTTTAAATGATGACACGGTATTAACTGAAAATTCACTCCGCTATGTTTACGATCGTGTCATGGGGGATAAAACCATCGGAGTGCTGGGTTACCATTTATTTAATGCAGATGGTAGTCACCAGGATTCGGTTAGAAGATATCCTAGGTTAAGTGATCAGCTACTAATGCTGACCAAGGTTCACAATCTATGGTCTAACTTGAAGCCAGTTAAACGATATTTGGCACAGGATTTTGATTATTCTAGTGAGCAAGAGGTTGATCAGTTGATGGGAGCTTGCATGGTGATGCGGCGTGATGTTTATAACCAAGCGGGCGGCTTTGATGAGAATTTTTTTGTTTGGTTTGAGGAAGTTGATTTAGAGAAACGCATTCATGATGAGCAGAATTTACGAGTTGTTTACACCCCAGAGACGTCAATGATTCATGTGAAGGGCGCTAGTTTTAAGCAATGGATGTCTTTAAAAAGTCAGCGGATGTTTAATAAGAGCATGCGGACTTACTTTTTAAAGCATTATGGACTGATGCGCTCAATTCCAATCTTATTGATGCAGCCAGTTAGCTTGGTGCTAGCGGGGTTGGTAGGAGTTTTTCGAAGACTGGGAGGAAATATTCAACGTTTCAAAAATGGACAAAGTTAAGGAATATTTTGGAGAATCGTTTCGAGTTATACCATTTTGGTGGGTTGTATTTGGCATTGGCTGTTTTGAAGTTTTATCTTTTGCTGGCCAGCAGTTTGCTGAGTTGAACACCGCATCCTTTTTTGTGATATTGACCTTGGTACTGATTTATAGTTTGAAGGATTTAAAAATAGGAGTAGCTGTTGTTTTAGTTGAGCTATTCGTGTCATCAAAAGGCTATCTATTTAGTTGGGAGGTGGCTGGTTTTGATTTATCATTTCGACTAGCACTTTTTTTAGTGCTATGGGCAGCCTACTTAGTGTGGATAATTAGAGAGCGGAAGGTTCATT
>PFGC01000053.1 GCA_002781785.1 Candidatus Kerfeldbacteria bacterium CG15_BIG_FIL_POST_REV_8_21_14_020_45_12 | reverse complement strand
TTTTTGGGTGTGGTATAATTAGCCTGTTAATAGACATAAGGTAATATTTTAGCCCTATGACACGTACAAAAAAACAGGGTTTCACGCTTATTGAACTTTTGATCGTTATCGCGATCATTGGTTTGCTAGCAACCCTAGCAATCGTGTCGCTAACATCAGCTCAACAGCGCGCTCGTGATACGAAGCGTGTGGCAGATGTAAAAGCGATGCAAACAGCTATGGAGCTGTATTGGAATGAAACCGCGTCGTATCCAGCGGTGACAGGTGCATCAACTTGGACAACACTCCAAAGTGATCTATCGAGCTTTATTAGCGCCATGCCAGTTGATCCTACTCATCCAACGGATGTGTACTTCTACGGTGTAGCCTCTAATGCTACAGCTGATGAGTATCTTCAGGAGTATGTAGTTGGAGCAACCATCGAGAATGATCAACATCAGGGCCTCGCTCAGGATGTTGACGGTAACGCAGGAACGATAGCAGCAGACTACAACAAGCTGACGTCAACCAGCGTAGTGACAACAGGAGCTGCAGTGTCTTGTGCAGATCCTATCTATTGCTTATCCGGTGTTGCGACTCCGTAACCAGGTTATCAGAAAGGCCCCTCTCTTGAGGGGTCTTTTTTGATATACTGTATATATGATTTTGGATAATAGTCTTTTAGTGCTTTGGCTTGGATTAATCGGCCTAGCCGTAGGTAGTTTTATTAATGCTGCTGAATTTCGGTTAGCTAAGAATTTGCCATTGGGTACGGTGGGTGGTAGAGCGGCCAGGAGTAAGTGTACAAGTTGTGATATTCAGTTGCGTGTTGTCGATTTAATCCCTGTGGTATCTTTTGTCCTATTGCGTGGTCGCTGTTATAGCTGTTCAGAAAGAATTTCTTGGCAATACCCGGTAGTCGAATTAATAACAGCGCTGCTTTTTGGACTGAGTGGATTGGCCGCGGTGTCACTACCAGAGGCGATCTTCTTTGCGGCTTGTAGTGGCGTGATGGTTTTTCTTTTTATTTACGATCTCAAGCACATGCTGGTTTTAGATGTTGTTACCTTGCCTGCGATTGTTATAGCTTTTATAGCGAATTGGTTCTTGGGGGTTGACTTGATTGATATGGTTCTTGGATCGGTGATTGGTGGTGGTTTTTTTGCGGCTCAGTATCTAATTTCGCGAGGACGTTGGGTTGGAGGGGGTGATATTCGGTTGGGCTTGCTGGCCGGTGTGATATTGGGTTGGCAGCATTTATTGGTTGCCTTGATGTTGGCCTATGTCGGAGGATCGGTCATAGCGCTTGGGATGCTCTCAACAAAAAAAGTAACCATGAAAAGTCAGGTTCCTTTTGCAGTATTTTTTGTGCCGGCTGTTCTGGTCTCTTTATTTTTTGGTGATAAGTTACTGAGTTGGTACTTGTCTTTTTTATTATGATAAAACATCAAGAGGGTTTTACTTTGGTTGAAATGTTAGCGGTGGTGGCCATGGTCTCGGTGTTATCGACGATTGTATTTGTCAGTTTAACAACCACGCGCAGTGACCAGGAGCTAGAGGCTGCTAGAAAATTACTTTCTTCAGAACTCAGGCAGGTGATCACTTGGTCACAAACAGGAAAAATAGAGGGGTCATCTGGTAATTTACCAGAAGGCTATGGCATCAAGATAAGTCCAGGTAGCGATGCATATATAATCTATGCAGAATTTGATGGAGATAAGAAGTTTCAGTCAACTGGCAGCGATGTAGTAATTTCTCAAAACTTATTGATTGATAGTGACTCAATTAGTAGAGTGCAGTTTGAGTCATGTACGCCAGCAACGCCAAAATGTGACGTCTATAGCCAAATAAACTCAGGCGAGCTATACATAAATGGTACGAAAACAAGTGATTTACAGATAACCCTTGAGCACGTTTCTAGTGGAGTGCAGTCTGTGATTAACATGGATAGATCAACAGGTCAGATAAACGTCCCTTAACTAATCATGACAAAACAACGACAATTTGGGTTTTCGTTATTAGAAAGTGTTTTGGCGACAGCGGTAATTATGATAGGAATCGTTTCAATTATTTCATTGGCAATTGTATCGTTGGTTGGTGGTGAGGTAACAAGTGACGAATTCATGGCAGTGAATTTCGCGCGAGAGGCTATGGAAAGTATTCGTGTGCAGCGGGATTCGAATTGGTTGGCGATGGATGCTGGATTAACAGCAGCTTGGAATGATAATTTGTATGAACTTTCTGGAACCACTTATGATTATTCCGGGATAGTTACTATGGGGATAGGAGGCTCAACAAGATTTTCATTTCTGCCAAATTCTTTTGGGGACACCTGCGTTGGGGCTAGTAGTACCGTTTACGATTGCACATCGATTTGGTATGAATCGTCTAGGACCAGGTATATTCAGTCAACTGACATTACTTTTGTGCCCGCTTCTTATGAGGAGACTAAATTTCAGCGCTTGGTAATGCTGTATCCAATTTGTAGAGATTCATCATCTGGTCTAGAACAAATTATTAGTGGTACTGGAAATTGCGCTGGACTAGGTGCGACTTGGTCTCAGGTTGGCATTGACGCCATAGTGCAAATGCATTGGCCAGAAAGGACAGATTATAGAACCTATACTATCGAAGAGCACCTCTATGACTGGAAATACTAATTCTCGCGAGGGATTTACGATCATTGAAGTGTTGGTATCAACAGCGGTGATTAGTATTGCGACAGCTCTAATGCTGCAACTTATTATGGTGTATTTTAGTGCTCAAAATAGAACTTATTCGACTCTGTATTCAGAGTCGATCGCTCGTCAAATGATAGCTGATATTGGTGAGCATGTTTTTGAAGGTTATATTGAGTACGACGTATATCCAGGTGGGCATCCAATTAGCATGCAAGAGATTTTACCTTTAAGGTCCTTAAGCGGAATTGAGACTGTTTATTGGTTTTGGACTGACGCGGGTGGCAGTAAGCAGCTGTACCGGTGTTCGGATGTTCCGCAAGATTCTTTTTGTCCGGTGGGAGGAACTGTCGACCCAAGCGTTGACCCTATGTGGCACAAGATGAATCCCGATGATATCATTTTCAGCAGTGGTGAGTTCAGAGTTTTTCCAGACGATAATCCTTTTATTAGCGGGGGTGCTCCGTTAACAAATGAATCTCCATTGGTCCAAGTTGTCATGCAATTAAATCAGCCAGAGGGTAGCCAGTCCCCTTTATTTGAAACCGCGTTTGCCTCACGGATTTATGTTCGATAATAATAGAGAACAACGGGGATCTATTTTATTATTTTCTCTAGTTACCCTAACAATTCTTTCCACTGCGGCTTTTGTAATGGCATCGTTGATATTAAGAGAAACCAAGCTAGCGCGAACCGTTGATAACGCATTACAAACCTGGTATGGAGCTGAGACAGGAGTCGAACGATCTTTGGACGTAATAACTGAGGGGCGTAAAACAGCAGCGACATTTTCTGGCACAGTAACGGAGGTCGAGAACATGGCCACAAGTTCAGCGCCCTATGTAATGCCTAATTCTGGTGCCGAGTATTATATTGACGCTAGCAAAACAACCTCTACACTAAATGCCTTGACGGTAGCCCTGTCTGAATTTCCCGGAGTTCAAATTGAACTATATAATCCTGATAGTACTTTTGCCCTAATGAGCGCGGAGTCTATGCAAGTTTTGTGGAATGATCCACAGTGTGGTGGAAGTTCAAGAATTGAGGTGACCTATCAAGAATTTATTGGAACAAGTTTTGGATTAGCTGACGATACTGTTAGAAAGGACATATATACCTGCGGAGTTGAGTCGCCGCCAGTTGGTTGGGACTGTCAGGCGACCTCTAACACACCGGCGCCAAACACAAATTATGTGGTTCGAGTACGGGGTCTGGATTGTACTATTCTAGGAGCCAATATCATGTTTTATGATGCTGACAACGGAGCGGCTGGGGGAGGTGCTGAGGTTGGAATTCCATCACAAGCTTTTGTGACAGTGGTTGGCAGCGGCTTGCAAACTGAGCGAAGTTTTTCTTATCGTTCAAAATGGTTGCCAAGTGCCTCTGGTCTTGGAGACTTTGCACTGTTCTCAGCTAGTCAGATTGTAAAATAGCCAGCACTAGTTGAGCGGCACTAGTTGCGTGTCGATAGGTGTATAACCATCGCTTGGCACGTGTACGAGATAGTAGTGGTAGAAGGCGCTGTCCTCACCACCAAAAATGGCTTGGGGAATACCGCCGCCCCCACCCGTTATTATTACTGGGGCTTGATCTAAGGTGTACTGTAGAGTTGTATGTAGGTGTCCGTTGAGAATTAAATTAACTGAGTAGCCGCTTAGTAGTTCGCGAAACTTTGTATTTTGCTCACGAGAAAAAGGTGTTTCGTCATCGCCAAAAATATCTTCACCTGGAACACCAATGGGGCGATGAAAAAATAAAAAGGTGTAGGGACTACTATTTGTGGCTAGCTCTTGTTTCAGCCAAGTCAATTCCTCATCGGGAAAGCCATAGCGACGGTAGGAATTATCAAGCAGAAAAATCCTGGCATTGTTGTGTTCTATTGTTGAATACAACTCAGGATTAATAACTTCTTGATATAGCGCGGCTGTACGAATTTCCAGGTTTTCGTCATAGATTAGGTCATTATTTCCTGGAACGTGGTAGACTGGAACAGGTAATTGCTCGAGCGCTTCCTGCATCGCCTCCATGTTGGACTGCTTTTTAGCAACATCAGCATTAGCGTCAACGACGTCTCCCAATTGCACTAAAAATTCTATATTTTCCTGAGATATTTGATCTAAGAGCTTATCTGTGATGGTTGTTGGACCTTCCAAATCGCCGACAACTGCAAAGCTCCACCCATCAAAATCTTTGTCTGGAGCCTTGATTTCGTCTGTATTGGCAGTCTCCAGGCTAATTTCTGGAAAGGCGATCAGCTCTCTATTCACAAACCAAAAGACCCCAGCTAGAATGAGTATAAGAATAATGAAGATACTGCCAATCGCTTTCATATGAAGAAGTCTGAAGCAAAAATAAGGATCGATAAATTAAAAAAGGAGATAAATCATCACCGCTATTTATACCATGTTCTAGATAGACAGGAAATTTCTGAAGCGGCGCTGGACTCACTTAAAGACGAGCTTTTTAAATTAGAAGATCAATTTCCTGAGTTTGTGACAGCAGACTCGCCAACTCAGAGGGTAGCTGGTGAGCCATCGTCTCAGTTTTCTAAAGTAAAACATAGCCAGCGGATGCTATCGCTTAATGATGCTTTTAGTAGTGAAGATGTCTTTGGGTGGCTGGAGAGATTGAAGCGGGTTGATCCTAATGCTGCCTATGATTTTTTTGCTGAGACAAAAATGGATGGATTGGCCCTTAGTCTAGTTTATTTAAATGGTGTTTTAGAAACAGGAGCGACTCGAGGCAATGGCGAGGTGGGTGAGGATGTAACTGTAAACGTTAGAACCATAGAGTCAGTACCGCTTCAGTTGGCTAGTGAAGGATTGTCAAAGCAGGTAGCCAGAATAGAAGTCAGAGGTGAGGTGTATTTATCAAAGACAGATTTTAATAAGATTAATTTAGAAAGAGAAAAAGCTGGTGAGCCAGCTTATATGAATCCAAGAAATACCGCAGCTGGAACATTGCGTCAGTTGGATCCAAAATTAGTGGCAGCTAGAAATTTGAGATTTATGGCCTATGCCTTGCCTACTAATCTAGGTCAGGAGACCCATGCTGAGGAGCATCAACTACTCAAGGAGCTTGGTTTTGCAACTGATCCATTGGCAGTTACGTGCCAGAAGGTTGATGAAGTTTTTGATTTTTTTGAAGCAACTGGAAAACAGCGAGATAATTTGGATTATCAAATTGATGGCATAGTCGTGCAGGTTAATTCGACAGCGCTTTTTCAAAGACTTGGCGTGGTTGGCAAGGCGCCACGAGCCGCTATCGCCATGAAATTTCCAGCTGAGCAGGCCACCTCAATCGTGGAAGATATTCAAATACAGGTAGGGCGGACAGGCGTGTTGACTCCAGTCGCGCACTTAAGGCCTGTGCGAGTAGCTGGCACCATAGTGCAACGCGCTACTCTGCATAATGTTGATGAGATTAAGCGGTTGGGATTAAAAATTGGTGACACAGTAATCGTTGAGAAGGCCGGTGATATTATCCCGGATATTGTGGAGGTGATGGTTAATCTACGGACCGGCAAGGAGCGACCTTTTAAGATGCCAAAAACTTGCCCAGTCTGCGCAGAGCCTACTAGCAGGCAAGATGGCGAGGTGGCTTTTTACTGCACTAACAACGATTGCCTAGCTAAGCAGCGAGAACAGTTTTATCATTTTGTATCCAAAAAAGGTTTAGATGTCGACGGGCTAGGACCTCGCATAATAGATCAGTTGATGGATGCTGATTTAATAACCACGCCAGCAGACCTGTTTAAGCTTACTAAGGAAGACGTTCTGCCCCTGGAAGGTTTTGCTGAACTGGCCGCGGAAAACTTAATAGAGTCTCTAAATAAAGCACGGGTGGTTCCATTGGCGCGATTCATTTTTGCTTTGGGAATCCGCCATGTTGGTGAGCAAACAGCGCTAGACTTGGCAAAGCAGTTTGGCTCAGTTGAAAAACTGCAGCAAGCTACACCTGAGCAAATTGAAACAATTCATGATTTAGGTCCGGCCGCCGCTTCTAGCTTAACTAAATATTTTAGTGATGCTGCTAGACAGAAATATTTCAATGAGTTAATTGCTCAGTTACAGATTCAGAAACCACAGCAAGGAGCTTCCAATAAGTTAAATGGAAAATCATATTTATTTACTGGGACGCTAGCATCCATGACGCGTGATGACGCCAAGGCATTAGTGCGTGATAACGGTGGCCAGGTTTTATCAGCTGTTAGCAAAAATTTAGATTACCTTGTGACTGGTGATGCGCCTGGTTCAAAAGTAGAAAAAGCAATGCATTTAGGGGTAAAGATTCTTACTGAAAAGGAATTTTTAGGGATGTTGTAGTAACAAATACTTGATAGCCAGTCTCACTTATAAGATGATCTGGCCCTTGATAATTGGTTGATGCTTTGTTACAATGCGCTAGTTATATGGAAATTACTCCTGCACAAATAGACACCCTAGCGAAGCTCGCTAAGTTACAGCTTTCTTCAGAGGAGAGGCTAAGTTTGCAGAAAGATCTGCGAGCGATTTTAGGTTTTGTTGATCAGCTCAATGAGCTAGACACCACAGATGTTCCTCCAACCAGTCAGGTGACTGGTTTGCAAAATGTTGTACGTCCTGATGAGGTTAATTATGATTTTGATCCAAAGGAGATGCAGGCGACTATGCCATCAGTTGATGAGGAAGGGAATTTGAGAGTGCCTGAAGTATTCACGGGTGATAGCCCAAGCCACTGATATGGAAAATATGACATTGCGCCAAATGCGCGCCAAGCTAGATAGTAAAGAAATTTCAGTTTGGGAATTGACTGAGCAGTATTTGAATAGGATTCACGAGACGAACGATACGCTCAATAGTTTTATCACTTTAAACACGGAACACGTTAAACTGAGAGCAGAGCACGCTCAAAAAGAAATTAACCAGGGCAATCAAGGTCCGCTGACTGGGATTCCATATGCAGCTAAGGATCTTTTTTGCACAAAGGGTCTGCGCACGACTTGCGGTTCAAAAATACTGTCAGATTATATTCCTCCATATGATGCTACGGCAATTCATAAAATGGGGGACGCAGTTCTAGTAGGAAAGACAAACATGGACGAATTTGCCCAAGGTGCGTCAAACGAATACTCTGCCTACGGACCGGTAAAAAATCCATATGATCTAACCAGAGTGTCTGGAGGAACGTCGGGAGGTTCGGCTGCAGCAGTGGCTAGCGGACAGGTACCAGTGGCTTTAGCGACCGACACTGGAGGATCAATTCGTTTACCGTCGTCCTTTTGTAATGTAGTTGGGGTTAAGCCAACTTACGGTAGGGTTTCAAGATACGGCGCAGCTGCTATGGCTTCATCACTTGATACCATCGGACCAATTGCAAAAACAGTTGAGGATGCTGCGATGGTGCTACAAGCAATTGCCGGTGTGGATGCTTTTGATCAAACTACCCCTGATGTGCCCGTCCCAAATTATCGGGATTCTTTGACTCAGAGCGTGCAGGGAATGAAAATAGGATTACCAAAAGAGTATTTAGAATTGGAAGGTTTGGACCCAGGAATTAAAGCACTATTTGAGCAAGCTGTGGCACGTTTACAAAGCCAGGGCGCTGAATTTGTGGAAGTATCTTTGCCACACACAAAATATGCAGTTCCAACCTATTACGTAGTAGTTCCATCTGAGGTTAGTTCAAACATGGCTAGATATGATGGAATGCAATATGGAAAACCTTCAGATAATGCAAAAAGTTTGGAAGAGGTGTTTTATAAAACGCGAGAAGAGGGTTTTGGCCCAGAGGTAAAGCGCCGCATTATGATGGGAACCTTTGCTTTGTCAGCTGGTTATTACGATGCTTATTATAAAAAGGCTCAACAGGTCAGAACACTCATCATTGAGGATTTTTCTGAAGTCTTCCAAAAAGTAGACGTGTTGTTTACGCCAACTTTTTCAACAGTGCCATTTAAACTAGGGGAGCGCGATCAGGATCCGCTAGCTATGTATTTAGCGGATGTTTATACGGCACCGGCCAGTTTAGCTGGACTGTCGGCGATCTCAATGCCAGGTGGCTTCCTAAATGACTTGCCGGTAGGTCTTCAGTTTATTGCGCCTCAGTTTGGAGAGCCTGTTTTATTTACCGCTGCGGCTGCTTTAGAGCGATCGTCTGATATTGTAGCTCCGGATTTAAAGGTATAAGGGTAGTTTGAGTATCGGCTGCTTACTGTGGATGAATAGTGCATATCAATCATTGTCGTATGGACATTTCTTTAAGATAGTGATATAATACAATTCGAAGGATTAGATTTACTCGAAATATCGTTTTAGAGACATAACCATGGCTAGCCAACGAGTTCTCCTCGTCGAAGATGACGAGATGTTACACACGATGTATACCCAAAAATTTACGAAAGAGGGGTATGAAGTCCTGTCTGGTTATAATGGTGCAGAAGGCATTAAAATTGCCGAAGAGGAGCAGCCAGATGTGATTTTGCTAGATATTATCATGCCTAAAATGGATGGTTTTGTGGCTTTAAAGAAACTGAAGAAGAGTGATACCACCAAGCATATTCCAGTAATTTTGTTAACAAACTTGGGTCAGGAAGAGGATATTCGTAAGGGAAAAGAGCTTGGTGCTAGCGACTATTTCATTAAGGCTAACCATACTCCTCAGGAAGTTGTCGACAAAGTTAAAGAGGTAATGACAACAGGGGGAGTAGCTCAGGCCTAGTTATACAATTTTAATACTTTAAAAGTTGCCCGAACGGGCAATTTTTGATATGAATAGACAGTTAAATTAAAAGAATTTATTACACACATGGAACGAACACTGATTATCGTAAAGCCAGATGCTCTTCAGCGCAATTTGCTAGGAGAGATTATTGGTCGCTTCGAGCGCAAGGGTCTAAAGATCGTAGCAATGAAAATGGAACGGATTTCAGACATGAAAGTAGCGGAGCACTATGCCCATCATGTAGACAAGCCATTTTTCCCTGAGTTGAAGGGATTTATGCAGGCTGCCCCAGTGGTTCTGATGGTTTTGGAAGGACTTGAGGCAGTTGAGGCAGTTCGTCTAATCACCGGAGAGACTAAGGGTCGTACAGCAGATGCTGGAACTATTCGGGGTGATCTAGCTATGAGCATGCAAGCTAACATTGTGCATGCTTCAGACTCGGTTGAGAACGGAATCGCCGAAGTCGCTCGATTCTTTGAAGAGAGCGAAGTTATGGAATATGATAAGAACGACGCTGAGTGGGTTTACTCCAAAGAGGAGCTAGCGTAGATTATTTTAGACTTTTTTAAAACAGGCCACTTCCGGCCTGTTTTTTTAATTTAACTTCAGCATTTTTATTGATCAACTTGATTCAAAAAAGTTAGGAGTATGTTGTAGTAAGTATTCAGGCTTGGAATATCGATCCATTCGTTATCGCTACCGATTCCACCTCCAATAGGTCCAAACTCAATTCCCGGACATCCTACACGAGCAAAGTGCCGAGCATCAGATGTGCCTTGGGCTGGGCGAAGCGTAACATTTTTTTTAAGTTCATCTTCACTTATTTTTTTTAAAATTTTGACGAAGCTATTTTCTTTATTAGTATCTAGAGCTGGTTCATGTGTAATAACTTCAGTAGTACTGCCTTTTGGGAGCAGTGCTTGAATAGTTGTTAAGATAGTTTCCGTGTCTTCTGGTATGAAGCGGACGTCGAGACAGACAGTGCATTCGTCTGGTATTTTGTTGTAGACGGTGTTTTTACTTTCTATTGAACTTAAATTTACTGTTGTAATCCATGATTCTTTGACTGGTATCGGGTAGGCTTCTTTGAGTCGACTTAGAAAGTCGTGCATCTTCCAGATGGCGTTGTCACCGCGCCAAGGATAGGCACCATGTGCTGTTTTTCCTTGTGAAGTAATCTTGATCCAGAGGACTCCTTTTGCCTTATTGACTATATCAAAATTTGTCGGCTCAGTTGCTATTACGAAATTTGAGCGGACGCCATTTTCTACTTGATATTGCGTGCCATCAAATCCTCCAACTTCTTCATCTGTGACTAGTTGGAGTGCGATCGGTTTATGTATATTTTTCGCCACTTCAGCGAAGGCAAGAATGGCACAGGCTGCATTTCCTTTCATGTCCATGGAGCCTGTACCGTAGAGCTTGTCACCTTCAATTCGTGGTGTGTATTGTTCTTTCTTGCCAGGTATGACATCAAGGTGAATATTGAATAGAACGGTAAATTTATCAGGTCGCTTAGAAGTATTATAAACTAAGGCGCTGCACACACCATTCCGCTCGAATTTTTCAATCGTATATCCTTTAAGATTCAATAGGGCAAGATTTAGTATTTCTTTAAGGGCAGCACGGTTTATTTGATCTGACCGAATTGATATAAATTGTTCAGTCAAGGATAGAATTCTTTCTTGCATAGTGGGATGATTATATTCTGTTATACATAGTATGTCGTTTTAAGTTCTTCATCAATGGCATGTACTTTTTTGAATGGGTAGTTTTAAAAAAAGGCGCCACGCTTCTCAGGGTGAGAAGCGTGGCGTCACGACCGGATTTCGGCCCAGAGGGTTGCGCCGTTGCCGTGAATTCGCCTCGACTTGGCTTCTGCACTGTCGATGGGGAGCAGCATCCGGAATCCACCCATGAGAATCGGCATGCCGTTTCTCATTCCGAGCATCACTCGGTCGATGTAGGTGTACTCCACAGCAGAGACCGGGTCGGTGACGCGTGGCGTCTCCAGCTCGGGTTGTACGACGTAGCTGCCGCGCTGATCGATGCTCTTGCGCAGCTCCTTGCGGAACCGCTTTCCATCACACAGTCGTGCTGAGATGTGGCCATAGCACCCGAAAGCACCTTTGGCAGGCTTGGCTCGCAGATGGATTTCGCCAGACTCGGCCAGTTCCAGGTCGACACCCCTTGAGTTGAGGTAGGCACGGAAGTCGTCGGACAACTTGGTGCCGGTGAACTCGGCGAATGACCCACCTCGACTCAGGTGAGCAGCGAAGCTGGAAGAGTAGAGGTCACTCTCCTGCCTGATCTCGAAAGCGATGCCCATCTTTTGCATGTACCCTTTCGTGTCGTTGATCTGCCTTTCGAATGGCATGCCTGGCGCGTCGACGTTGAAGGTCACGGCATTGGCCTTGATGACTCGCCGTAGCTCAGGGTCACTGAGCAGAGGGTGGTCCACGATGACTCGTGGGTCCTTGAGTCGTGAGACCGGGTCCGATGACCGGACGTAGAGCAGGTACTCACACTCGCCATCATTGGCTGCAATGTAGGTACGGAACTCGTCGGGGCTGAACAGTCGATCGAAGCCAGACAGCTCCAGAACATCCTCGTTGGTGATGGTTTCGCCAGGCTGTTTGCCAAACTCACCTGCCATCATTCCCAGGTACTTGTCCTGAGTGACGGCGAGTAGGGCAATCGGCCTGCCGTGGCGTTCACGTACTTCCTTCAGCACGGACAGGTACCGGTCGGTGAAGTGGGTAGTTCCTCCACCCCGCATCATGAACTGGTACATGGCCATCGAGTTTTCAATCTCGAAGATCATGCCACGGATCCGCTCTTTGATTACCTCAGGCTTGAGATCGCTGGCTTCGAGGATGAACTCAGGGGTCAGACCGAGCATGTCGACTTGAACTGCGAAGTTCATCGGGGAGTTGTTTGGACCACTCAGGCCGTGCTGGTAGTCCGTGCTCCACTCGTTGTTAGAGTCAACAAGCTGCCCGAAAGCCACGTTGTATTCAAGGTACAGCTCACCCAGCGCCTTGATGATGGCCGGGGGATAGGTGACCTTGTGCTCCAGCAGGATCTGGAAGGGGCTGAGGGACGACTTGATCGCCAGTTCCGTGACCGGTCCCAGGGGAAGTTCCGTTCCGTTCCTGTTTTCATGTGCCGTTGCCATGACGTGCCTCCATCTGTGTAGTGTGGGGTATCTTTTTGTGAAAGGTCGTCTCAAACATTCAGGTTGAATGAAAAAGCCGGGAGTCTTCCCGGGAGCTATGCTGCATATTTATCCAGAATAGTTCTCGGGTACACACTATCTTGTGTGTCGATTGAAAAGGACCGTCAAAAAAGCCCGCTGCGAGAGCGGGCTTTGGATTATTTCCAAATTTATATCAGGCCGCTTCTCGCTTGTTATTAAAAGCAAAGAAATAGCTAAACCAAGCTTGGCCAACTGCTGAATTTACGTTTGATTGAGTTGCTTGGCAAATATTCATAAGTAAAACGATATTATTATACTTTCTTGATAAAGTCAAACCCTATTGTGGGTAAGCTATTATAATAGGATTTTATTTGAAGTAATTAGAATCACAGATTATTTTTTCCACAGGTAATCAATCAGAGCTTGAGATAGTTTCCAGGTTGATGTAATTGAGGCCCATTCACCATCCATTTCTGGATTGCCACTCTTTGGCTTGGTGATGATGATTGGAATATTCAAGTGTGAGAAAAAGCGAGCATCTGAGGAACCATTTTCGGCTCGAATTTTTGGTTGATGTCCAAGGTACTTGGCGTAAGATTTTTGAAATGACTTCAAGAAAGGATCTTTTTTGTCGGTAAATACTCGCGGCACTTCAATGAGGTTTTTAACCGTAACATTCTTTGGTAATTGACGGCGGATTTTTTCAACTAGGTTGCGCGGAGTTATGTCTTCGGTAAAATGAACTGATGCTTCGAGAACAGCTCGGGTGACCATGCTGTTACCGTTTGGTTCAGTGGTAACACTTTTTGGAGTAAAGGTGGAATACCAATTGTCTTCTTCTGTGGCCTTTTTCCAGTTAGGAAAGTTTTTTTCTAAAATCTTGTAACTATCAATAATCCCTTCTAGGGCACAAATACCCTCCCAGCGGTGATGTACTCTACCCCGGGTGCCCTTAGATTCAAAGACTAGGCGCAAAATACCCTTTTCAGCATGGCTGATCTGTTCACTGTAACCTCCATCAAAACAAATAACCTCTTTGGTTTTCCAGCCTTGCTTAACCAAATATTCTACGCCGTCTTTGCCGCCAGTTTCTTCATCTCCAGTCAACATTAGGCCGAGGGATAAGTCTGGCCGTTGATTAGCCGTGTAAATAAAGGCATGAACTAATGAGACAACTCCAGATTTCATGTCAGCAGCACCTCGACCAAATAACTTATCTCCTGTCGTGACCGGCTTAAAATCTTTAACTTGGCCAGGTACAACGTCAAAATGTCCATTTAGAAGAATGTCTGGATTTTTCCATTTGCCATTGTTAACCATTACTAGAGACGGTACGCCATTTTTAGTGATGATCTCAGAGCGCAGTACCTGGCTTTGCACTTGCCGGGAAATGAGGGCTTGCAACCATTTGGCGGTTTTCAGTAGCTCGACGGGACGGTCAGCGGTTGATTTAAAGCGGACTAGTTGTTCCAGATCTTGCTGGGTAGTTTTTTTGGTTGGATATGACATATGCGAGGTAGACTATCAGGTCAGATTCAAGCTGTAAATGTTTGACATATTTTTTTTGGTATCGTAGGGTATTTTGCATATGAAAGTTGTAAACTGTTTTCAATCAAAATATCAGCAAGGTTTGATTCTACTCAACCTGATTCTTGATATTGAAGTGGCGGAGTAGTGATTGATACAGACTGACTGTTCACACCCGCCGAGATGGCGGGTTTTTTAGCGGTCAGCGTGAGTCGACGGGGTTACGTCGCCTGACGCGGGCTGGTATCTCAAACTGTGTTGTAAGTTTAAACACGGGCCATTCCGACTCACGTCCCTTGACCTTAACCCATCAAAAAGACTGGAGGAGCCATGCTTCCTGACCTGCGTGATCGACACCCCCTGGCGGCCGATGTGGTCGACCAGATTCGAGACTACATCGGCCAGGTGACCGAAGAGCCGATCACTTTCCCGCTGTCGCGGACCCCTGTCTTCATCTCGCGAGAGGTGGCGGCGGCCCTGGTTCGCGACATCCAGGCCTACTTCGAACTGATGGGCACTCCGGGCTATCAGAGCGAGGCGGCTTGTTGGATCCCTGAGGTCTACCGCGCGGGCGACCCCCTGGCTCAGCTGCCGGCGCTGTCCTGCTTCGACTTCGCGATCGCTACCCTGCCGGATGGCAGTGTGGCCCCGCGGCTGCTCGAGTGTCAGGGCTTCAGCTCCCTCTACGGTGTCATTCCGTGGTGGGGCGAGCTGCTCACCACGGTGGGAGGCCTGGAGGGATTCACCCCCTTCCTGTCTCACGGCAGCTGGAGCGACTACCTGGACCACCTCAAGCAGGTGGCTGGTGACAGCGATCTGATCGACGTCGACACGGCGCGCCAGACCTTCCGCACCGACTTCTGGGTGCTGCGCCACTTCGCTGGCATCAGCGTTCACGACCTGACCGACGGCTACGTGGACCGCATCAACGGACAGCGCATCTTTAACCGGACTGTGCCCCTCGAGGCTGAGCTGGCGCAGATGGGCGGCACCCTGGCTCGCTACTTCACCGGTGGAGAGCGCAACTGGGTGGTGCCCCCGGGATGGTTCTGGGGGTGCTCCAAGCGGGCGCTGCCACACTACTCTCGGGTCGGTCAGCTGGTGCCCCGCACCGAACTGCTGACGGCTGAGAGCCTGGGTGACTGGGCTGACGATGGTCGCGAAGTCGTGCTGAAGCCGATCGATGGCTTCGGTGGCAAGGGCGTCAATCTGGCCCCTACCGCCGAAGACATGGTCGCCGCTCTCGGCGATGGTCGGACCTGGATCCTGCAGGACCGCGTCCACCTGGCGCCGACGGTGCTGGTGCCTACTGGCAAGCGCCTGCACCTGGAGATCCGGGTGCTCTGTCTGGGTCGGACCCCGGCCTTTGTGCTCGGCCGCCTGGCCGAGACGGAGATGCTGAACGTCGGCTACAACAAGGCGAACCCTTGGTGTGGCATGACCGTTGGGCTGTTCCCGCGGACTTGAGAGCCTCAGGCTCAGAGATATTATTAGTAGGCTATTTACAGCCATAATAATCGTTTCTGGGCCTTCTTTTTTTACTTGAGAATTTATCCAGAGCTGGCACTTGACATTAAGCAGCCTTTTCTGTACCTTTCTCGTAAATATATCTATATGAACAGCGTTTCACACAATCTGTTTCTCACAATTGGCATTTCTACTGTGCGTATTTTGCAACGGGCGGGTTTTGTGAAAAGGTACTAAGATTCTAAGAATCGTACACACAAGCCCGCCATTCGGCGGGTTTTTTGATCAGCAGGTGCGCAGTGGTTTCTAAGGTAAGAGCCCATTGCGGACACGCGGATCACAGTTTCACACTTGTTGTGAGCTATGGTAAGGCGACCCACAAGGACCCTCGACAATAAAACATGTCATAGCTATGACTAAGAACTCCAAAAGGAGGAGACAGCGATGCGTAGGACTTTCGAACACATCAACATCCCCGACGTCAAGACGAAGGGGAATGTGACGGTGGCCTTCACCGGCCAGACCAACCCGGCCGACCTGGGACCCGAAGACGTGCCCCTGACGGTGGGCTACGAGCGCGAGCCCTGGGCCTTCCGCCAGGGTGACGGTATGTGGACCCCGGTGTCCATGGACCGCGTGATCGGCGACTCCCGTCTGACCGGTGTCGCGAGTGGCGAGCTCTTCGACTGTACCGCAGAGCGGAAGTCGATGGGTCCGATCAGCGGCCTCGATGACCTGCTGACGACCCTGGTCTCCACGGAGCACCTCGTTCGCGGCGTCCGGGATGACGTGCTCGGCGGTGGGGTGATGGAGCTGTGGGACTCGGTGCCCCCGGTGCCCTGCGCCCTGGCCATGAACTTCGGACACGACTTCATCCGGCACTGCATGACCGGCTACGGCTGGGGTGACCTGACCTTCTACGAGTCCGGCGGCTCGCAGGTTCACATCGGCATCAACGACGGGCCGTTCGCGGCGTACGTCTTCAACCTCTACGTGCGGGTCGCTCCGATGCTACGGGCGTTGACCCTGAACAGCCCCTTCTACCGGGGGCAGTTCATGGGTCTGGCGTCCGTGCGCAACAAGCTCCGCAAGACCCTCGGCAACTCGGGGGTGATCCCCGAGATCCTCCACGACTCGGACCCGTTCCGGAACTTCGAGGGGGAGCTGCGCGAGGTCCAGGAGGCGATGGCCAGCGGCGCCATCACCAGCCTGCGTGGACGGTGGAACGCCACCAGCCTGCGCATGCGGCTGGCCACCATCGAGTTCAGCGAGCCGGACAACTGCGGCATCATGGACCTGGTGCTCTACGCCGGGCTCATGCAGCTGTTCACGGCCCGGCTCATGCCGGTCTACCGTGGCGAGGAGGAGCTCCCGAGCTTCCTCGCGCTGCGACCCTCCGAGTTCAAGCTGAACTACAACCACCGGGAGGTCGACCGCTACGGCACCAAAGGCAAGCTGTGGTGGCGGCATGGTGACGACTGGCAGCTCGTGGAAACGCGCGTGGCCTGGGCCGAGTTCATGGACTGGCTCATGGAAGCCAGCGACCTCGTGCCCGCGCACACCTTCGACCTCAACGACTTGCTGGCAGACCGCCTCACGGTCGGCAGCATCGGCGAGCAGAAGATCCGCGAGTTCGCGGCCCTCCAGTGCCAGGGCTGCGTCATCGACGCTACGGCGGCGGCGGCGGAGCTCGGACTGCGGAGCAGCGGCCGGTTGAAGTGTCACCAGGCTTGCAACCAGATGCGGCCAGGTGCGGTGGCTGAGGCCATCGACCAGGTGGTTCTCAACTTCCACGGCTACGCCGAGGAAGAGCTCGCGCGGTTCACCCCGGGCCAGCTCCAGGCGGCAGCTCGCTGAGGTCCCGCTGACGTCTCTACTTGCTCACTTCGGTGATGCAGGCAGAGACGTCACCCTTTTTTTATCAAATAGTGTGCTAGGATCAATTCAACGATAGTTTCAATCTCATGATGTCTCAAGATAATAAAAATCAACTCTTCCCATCAGTTCTTTTGTTACAGTTTCGCAGTGATCCGATTATAAGGAAGAATGAATATGATAGCTTTGTTCGTTATTTGGGGCTTAACTCAAATCAACTAACTAGTTTTGATGTCCTAACAAAACCACTAAACCTTTCCTTATTAGATGGTGTAGACGCTTTGGTAATTGCTGGGAACGGATCAGAGAGTTCTAATGACGATCTTTATTACAAAACCGACTTAATGGCTTTGTTACGCTCGGCCTACGACAGGGGATTGCCTACCTTGGCAGTTTGTTACGGAGCTCAATTTAGCGCGCTGGAATTTGGCGGAGATGTTCAACGAGTAAAAGAAATGAGTGAAGTAGGTACTTATCCAATTCACTTAACCGAGGCAGCCGCCGAAGATGTCATATTCAAGGAGCTGGATACGACCTTTAATGGGCAGATGGGACACAATGATTCGATTACTAGATTACCAGACGGCGCAGTTCGTTTAGCTTATAGTGATCGAGTGCCTAATCAAGCATTTCGGTTTTTAGGTAAGCCATATTATGCGGTTCAGTTTCATCCAGAGCTAGATGCTGATGAAATGCGTGCTCGGTTGCACTACTACAAAGATCATTATGCGCACAGTCCGGAAGAGTATCAGGGGATGCTAGATAGGATTCAAAGCTCGACGGATGCTTCTGCCCTTCTCAAATTATTTATCGATCGAATTGTTATTCCAACAATAGGGCAGGTTTAAGCGCCACCAAATAGTGTCAAATATTTCTGTGTAGAAATTGTGCACGCTTGGTTTGCGTTTGAGTGTCAGGAGTTTATAATAACTATGCCCATTTGGGCGCCTGCTCTCTATAAATCCAGTTTCACAAAACCGTGGAATATCGGATCCATATCGCTCATGATTTTTCATTAGCTGCGGATCCCATGCGGCTGACAACTGATTTGTACTGATTCGGAGGCCTCGGCTTCTTAGTTCGGTCATTTACAGTTCGCGCTACTTTAATGATAGCGCCGCCCACTTACATACCAGGAAGCATTGGATTTTTGAGAGTTGGGTACTCGCGCGTGGTGCTTAAGTACGACGTGGCGAGCAATCACAATGACCCCCTTAGTGGGGTCGTTGTGTTTTTATAGCTTTTTCGCTAGGCTTGTAGTATGAGAATTGAAAGATCAGGCGAAAGAAAATCTAGGCCACGAGCAGCCGAGCTTGATGTTAACAAAGAGCCAATAGAGGTGAGGCGTTTTAATTTAGAGACGGATATCACTATCGAAGATTGGAATAAAATTGCGGATTTCTTTCGCGGTCAAGTGAGCTTTCTTGAGCATATTGGTTCTCGTCGTGTAACGGATGATATGAGTACGGCCCAGCAGAGACAGTTAGCTGAATTTGTAGAAATTGTTGAAGTCATGCGCCCTGGCTTTTTAGCTGATTTATGGTCTAGGCAAGATAGATACACCATGCACAAGGATCCTTTGGGGGAGTTGCAGCGCTTGAGGCGACGTTTTCTTGAAGAGACTGATGAAGATGATCCGTCGCCTATTTTTAGTGCGGCTAGAATTGTAGATAATTCAAACGAACCTCTCTCTGTAAATAATGCAGCGGGGGTCCGTGACGACATGTTGTCGCATTGGAATAACGGACGACAAGGTTGGGTTGTAGGGAGTGCTTTTAGGTATGCATTAATGCATCCAAGTGATCCTCAGTCTCTTGAGCTAACTCAGGAGCATTGGGATATTTTTCATGAGTTACTAACCTCAAAGCGCGAACGGCCTGATGTTGTGCATGGCTTGTTGCCATTAATGTTTAAGTTATCAGCCATTGCAGCCGATCGGATTGAACTAAGTGAAGACCGGCAGCACTTGGTATTTCAGCGCAGAGCCGAGACATTCGATGCAGCAGGTGCTCAGACATTACCGGACCGGGCGGTGTTATAGTCAGTTGTCTTTTTGATACAGTCTGATAGCATTGCTTTGTAAGCGGGATTCGTATAGTGGCTATTATGTAAGCTTCCCATGCTTGAGAGACGGGTTCGATTCCCGTATCCCGCTCAATTAAAGTGAAAGTCGTTACTCATTTGGTTTTACAGCTTATAAAAATACCCTTACACTTAGAGTAAAGATAAGTAGAGTTGAAACATATGGGTAAGAAAATCGTCTTTGGTTTTGCTTTAGCCTCATTATTTTTAATGGGAGCTGGATGTCAGAGCGTGGAACCAGCTGTCAATCAAAACTCATCAGCTGAAGAAACGTCAGTGGAGGTTTCTGATGTAAATTCTGAAGTCACTGAAGAAAATACTTTTGAGATGGCTTTTTTCTATCAATACGTGGGCGGTTTTAAGAATGGTGTTGGCGAAAATGGTGTTCGGGTTGGCACAACAAATGATGGCGTGCTCATCAATAGCTCGGGGAAGGATTCGATTTCGTGGACACTCGGAAGCGAAGCAACGCGAACTTACGGTGATCCGGTATTTTCTTATCTTCAAAATGGAACCTGGGCGATGACCTCTTGGAGTGGACCGAATGATCCGGACGGCTCGGCTAACCTGTTATACCAAGAATCGGTTTGTCCTTTTGTTGATGAGTCCAAAGTCGTTTCAATTAGCTCAAAATTTGATGAAGGTTGTAGAAAAACCCCAGGGCTTGTTATGGGAAAAACTTCTCAGGTGTTTCCGGCGACCGGAGGTAATTATATGTTTCACATGGTGATGGGCGATGTCTACCTGGCTCATTTGAGTGATTCTGATAGCTCGGCTTTAGAGTTAGGTACAATGTGCGTGCTTGATAAGCCAGTTAGCAGCTTAGCCGAACTTGGGGTAGGGGATTCGACTGTGGTACTTGAAAAGTCTCAGACCGATGGTTTGTTACTTAGCGATACCGCCGTAGGACATCGGTCAGATGGAGCCTGGGTCCTTTTTGTTAAGGGCTCTCCAGCTTCAAGCACTTGTGAAAGACCATCGCTATGTGAGTTGTGTTCTCGTTCTATTTATCGAACGACAAGTTATGACCTGATTCACTGGAGTGAGCTTGAGGAAGTAGTGCAGCAGGCTAGCATTCCAGAGGCGACTACAACTGAAGATGGTGAGGTTTGGTTATACTGGCAAGATTTTTCTGAGGCCTGCGCAGCCAACGACCAACTATTGGCCAATCGTGCGCCAATTTCGACCGCCTATGAGCAAGCAGGGTCATTTGAGTTATCTGTGCCGCAGCGAATTAGTATTGATGGTGAATCATTTCAAACCAATACATCAGTTCATTACGCGACAAATGGGAATCCAGTAACATTACCTGACCAGACGGCTTACGATTCTTTAGTAGCTTGCTTGCGTTGATTGTCACTCGCTAATACGCGTAACGTCAATAATGGATAAAATCCATAGATTGATGTGTGGTGGTTTTTTATCGTGGCTAAGCCCTGTTTCGCTTATCTTTACGGCGCATGCTATCAACTAGAATCCTAGCTGCCAGACTACGCAGTTTTGGTAAGGCTAGAAATTTGTATCCCAGACTTTTAAGGTTTTTGCGGTGCTGTGGATGAAATAGATCTTGGTACGGGTGTGGCCTGTTTAATATATGACTGGCTAAAAGTTCACCAGCTAAGAAGCCTAATACTAAGCCATGTCCATTGTATCCACCTGCGAGGTATAAATTATTTTCGATGGGGCCAATAAAGGGCAGGTCATCACTGGTGACGCCAAAACTTTTACGCCAGATATCTTCAATTTTAGGTGTCGATGTTAATTCAAAAAAATCTTGAAGAGCTGTCATTAATTTTTCTTCATCAGATTTTAGGACCTCTAGCTCTTTTCCAACTAAAAGTGTTTGACCTGAGCCCATCATAATCCTGCCTTCAGGTAGTATCCGAGCGTAATCAAACAACTCAAAATTATTCCAAAGTAATTGACTACTGGCTAGGTCGGCTAGTTCAGAGACTGGCTCTGTAACTATTATAGCTTCGCTGATTGGTAGCACGGGTTGTACGCGCCCCTTACTAATTTTTTCTAATTCTGCATCACAGTTGATAGAAACAACTGGAGAGCTAATTTCTCCTTTTGTTGTGTAAACAGACCAGCTGCCTTTATTTTTTTTAATTTTTTCTACCAAGCAATCCTCGACAACAATTGTGCCGTTGTTAATTGCAATATCGGCGAGCGAATATAAAAACGCCAGGGGATTAATTTCGGCGTTACCAGCGGTAGCAATAGCGGAAGAGCCTTTTATCCAGGGGAATGACTGGGTAAGCTGGGTTTTATTTAACATCTCACTGCGAAGGCCGGCGGCGTTTCGCACCTGAAACTCGGCTTCTAGATGGAAGGTATCTTTATTTGAGTAACCAACGTAAAGACTGTCAACACGTCTGTAGTCAGTATTATGATCTTGTGTTAGAAGGTAATCCTCAATGGCATTAATGCCAAATTTTAAAGAGTCAGACACGCGTCTAACATGAGCTACGCCATGTTTTTTCAGCAACTGAATATAATCTTCACCCGGTTCATTAGTCAACATTCCGCTACAGTAAGCGGTTGCGCCATAACCAACCTGATTGGCTTCAAGTACGACCACTTTTTTTCCAGATTCTTGCAGATGATGGGCTAAGGATAATCCAGAAATACCCGCTCCGACAATAATAATATCAGCTTGACTAGGTAAAAAGTTGGTCAAATTATTGAGTCTAGGGGGCCTTGAGGTGTGGTGATGCCAATAGGAAAGTTGTTGCATAATCTGTACGATTGTAACAGTCTCGTGTAGAATAGCACATATGTTAATCACCAGTTTATTCCAAGAGCCGGTCTTAGTCCTACTGTGGTTGGGGGCAGTTATTTTTGCACTGACTGTTCATGAGTTCTCACATGCCTTGGCCGGTAAGTTGCAAGGTGATCCAACTGCAGAGTTAGAAGGAAGACTGACTTTAAACCCACTGTCACACATTGATTGGATTGGCTTCGCATTATTATTGATTGCTGGATTTGGTTGGGCAAAACCCACTCCCTTTAATCCTTACAATTTAAAATATAGGAAGTTCGGACCAGTGTTGGTGGCATTTGCTGGTCCTATTTCAAATTTACTGGCGGTAGTTTTGTTTGGGGTCGCGTTACGTTTAGTGGCTCAGTTCACTTTACTGACACCGGATAATCTATTGGTTATTTTCTTGGTATTTTTGATGCAGATAAACTTGATGCTGGCTCTGTTTAATTTTATTCCGATTCCGCCACTGGATGGCTCGAAGGTTCTGTACGCCCTAATTGGAGAACGCCGTCCTGATATCGTTCAGTTTCTTGATCGTTATGGCTTTTATTTTCTAATGGCGTTGGTTTTCCTATTTGGAGATTTAATTTCTATGTTGTTTGACGCTGTGTACGGGGTAGTTACGGGAATACTATTTTAGG
The DNA here is from genome assembly GCA_002781785.1 of Candidatus Kerfeldbacteria bacterium CG15_BIG_FIL_POST_REV_8_21_14_020_45_12. GTDB lineage: Bacteria > Patescibacteriota > Patescibacteriia > UBA9570 > XYC2-FULL-38-9 > UM-FILTER-45-8. Next base: position 4,838 of record PFGC01000053.1, on the reverse strand, counting down.
TTGATTTAGCTAAATTTAGAGGATTTATAGTGAGAGCAGGATAAAAAAAACGGCCCTTGACTAGGCGTCTTTTTTGTGCTAGCATTTTACGTTGTTTGATCTTTCAGCAACGGAAATAGCGGCGATATTTGCTCAATTTACGAGGATATATCACCGGTGCTTCTGAGATAGCTCAATAGCAGGCACTTTGACAGTACGGAATTACTCTACTATTCCAAGGATGGAAGAAATTGTGAGTAAAAAGAGATTACTTCAGAGCGCGTCTAAAGATTACGCGCGTTCAAGAGTAATCTTTTTCTGCAACTCCAATTCTACAGAGGTGTATCCCCCAATTAGAGGGGGTAGTCATAGTATCTTCCATTTTATCATCAGAGTCTCTGCTTAATCTCTTCCCGACCATCCTACCTATCCCATCCGCTGGCTAAGCGGAAACTGGAGTCTCCATGAAGGAGAACCTGAACGGCCTGTCCCAGGCCCTGCGTGATTGCTGGGTCTCGAGCCTCGCCCTCATCGCCGCGGTTGTGGCGTTCATTCACCACGACGCGGCTATGGCTGGGTGCTTCCTCACGATCGGCGCGATCGGTGCCATGAACGGTCTGATGAAGACCGAGCTGGCGCTGGCGCACAAAGGCCCGACTTGGTGGAAGGAGCACGCCGTTCTACGGGTGTTCCACCACATCACCAACGAGGGTGAGCTGGCCGGCATCGCTGTCGGTTTGCTTGCCGGAGGCATGCTTATCAGTCAGGGTCACCACGTGCACCTGGCTCTGTCCGAGGGGTTCACGCTCCTGGGTATCATGAGCATGGCCAATCTCGTCGTGCGGAACATGACCCCGGTCATGCGTCTGCTCGAACGAGTCGGTGGGCCGCGCCTGGTGATTGTCGGGGGCTCCTTGCTCTCGTCGTTCACGGGCGAGCCGGCTGCGGCTGTTTTCTTGGGGGACTACTTCAAGAAGCGCTGCAAGGTGGAGGACCGGGCGCGTGTAGCCACCGGCCTGGCCCTGACGATCGGGTCGGGTGGTGGTCTCATGTACTTCGCGGCGCCGCCGATCCTCATCGTGTGGGGTGTCCTGAACGCTACCTTCGGGTGGTCGCTCTGGGATCTCATCACGCTGGTCGGCGGTGGCTGTGTGGCGCATGTGCTCATCGGCACTTCGCGCTTCGTCAAGTACATTCGCCCGGCCACCAAGGTCGAGCTGAATGGGCCGGTCACCTTCAAGGAAGTCGCACCGCTCATGGGTCTCGGACTCTTGGTGGTTGCCCATCTGCTGTTTGCTCAGAGCCACGTGCTTTGGGTCATCGATGCGGGTGTGGCGGGCGTTTCCTGGCGAATGGCTCAGGTGCGGTTCGCTGGCAGCGCTGATCACGAGGCGGCTTTCACCGCTAAGTGGCAGCCGCTGATCCTGGCGAGCTTGCTCCTGGCTCTCGAAGTGATCGGGGAGGTAGCAGATCCCTTCATCGGTTGGCTTGGCGGGTTCATCCCCACCGACTGGCCGGTGCTGGGCATCGCGGTGGTGACGTTCTTCGTCACCGCTGTTACCTCGCACTTTGCGGACAACGCCCTGGCCTCACGGGTCTTCATGACCTTCGCGGCTTCTCTGATTCCGGTCATCGGGCTGGAGTCTGCCAATCTCGTGGCCGCGTCGGTGGTCATGGGAGCTCTGTTCGGCGGATTCGTCACCATTCCGGGTAACCTGCCCAACTTCTACCTCGCGCGGGTGTTCAACACCACGTCGGGGGAGTGGATTCGGCGGGCCTTCCCGATGTACGTGACGGTGCTGGCCTACCTGGGCTGGCTGACCTTCCGCTGGGCGGTCATGTAGTAGAGAAGGTGGGGTGGACACGGGCTCAAGCGAGCACCGACCCACCCCACCCATAATGCCGTACCTTTTTTTAAACTAGACTTGGGAGTGTTTACTCCTGAAGATATTCAAAATAAAAAACCCGCCTCAGGCGGAATCATAGACATTCACTAAAACTACTCAGACAGTGTTTTTAAAAGAACACTCGGAAGATTGGGCCGATAGAGTTTAGCAGTAAATAGGTGATCAAGGTGATGACAATTGCAATTAGGCTATTGATAACGTGCCCCTTCATTTCTGTTTTAATAACCTCATCATTACCTGCTTTTCGGTATTGCAGAGCGGCGGCTATGATTGTAAAAATAGCAAAGAGGGCAACTACGGCTAGTAGTATTTTAGCTAGAGTGAGGAATAATGGTAGGATTTCTGTGCCCATAGGTGTGAATGGATTACAGTATACCTATTTTTGAAGAGACCGACAATAATGGTTTTGCCCTTGACCGTCAGGGGCTGGTATTGTACAATCTTGTCGGTTCCAACTTTAGCGTCGTCATGGCTGATGGACGCTTGAAAATCGACTATTCTCGCCTGTGATCTTCAAATGAACTGAGAGGATCTTATTCGAGAATGTCACTATTGTAGATTTGAAAACGACCGTTTATTACGGCCAGTTTTTGTCTGCTTGCTCATAACTAAACTGAAATTGAATGCCAACGATTAACCAACTTGTTCGCAAGGGCCGAACTTCTTCTAAAAAGAAGAGCAAAAGCCAAGCCTTGCAGACTCGGATGAATGCACTGCGCCGTCGTCGTGTAAAATTGCCAAAAGGATCACCATTTATGCGCGGAGTGTGCGTGAAGGTGACAACAACAACCCCTAAGAAGCCAAACTCAGCTCTTCGCAAAATTGCTCGTGTTCGCTTGTCTAATGGCCAAGAAGTGACTGCCTATATTCCAGGTGAAGGTCATAACTTGCAAGAGCACAGTATTGTGATGATTAAAGGTGGTCGTACCCCGGATCTTCCAGGTGTACGCTATCGCATCGTTCGTGGCGTGTATGACACGCAAGGCGTTGAAGGTCGCAAGGTGACCCGATCTCGCTACGGTGTGAAAAAACCGAAAGCTGAATAATTTTCTGAAACTCAAGCAAACCTATGCGTGGAAAACCAGCCCCAAAACGTAAGATCAAACTAGACAGCCGTTATGGTTCTGATCTCGTAACAAAGTTCATCAACTACATCATGTTGAACGGCAAAAAGTCTGTAGCCGAAAGAATCGTTTACGGTGCTTTTGACTACATTGAAAAGAAGAGTGGTGAGAATGGCTACGAAGTGTGGCAACGTGCTATGAAAAATGTTTCACCAAGCTTAGAGGTTAGAGCTCGCCGAATTGGTGGTTCTAACTATCAAGTGCCAATCGAAGTTAGACCGGAACGACGCTTCACTTTGGCGTCTCGTTGGATTATTGGTGCTGCTAGAGGAAAGTCTGGCAAAACTATGTCTCGACGACTAGCTGAGGAGTTGATGGCAGCCGCTAACAACGAAGGTGATGCAATCAAGAAGAAAGAGGATGTACAGCGCATGGCAGAGTCCAATCGCGCCTTTGCTCACTTCGCGTAAATACACATAATATATGTCTGAAGAAAAATTATATCCGCTCAAAGATACGCGGAATATTGGAATTATCGCGCATATTGATGCGGGTAAAACAACCGTGACCGAGCGCGTACTTTATTACACGGGTAAGTCACATAAAATTGGTGAGGTTCACGAAGGTGAAGCCACTATGGACTGGATGGAACAAGAGCAGGAACGTGGTATTACAATTACCGCAGCTGCTACAACTTGCTTCTGGAAAGATCACAAAATTAATATCATCGACACCCCAGGTCACGTTGATTTTACTGTCGAAGTAGAACGCTCTTTGCGCGTGCTTGATGGTGGAGTAGTGGTATTTGATGGTGTCGCTGGTGTTGAGCCTCAGTCTGAAACAGTTTGGCGTCAGGCCGACAAGTATGAGGTTCCGCGTATGTGCTTCATCAATAAGATGGACCGCACAGGCGCCAACTTCTATGCCGACATGGATAGTATTCATACTCGTTTAACCAAGAAGGCTTTTCCAATCCAGTTGCCGATTGGCGCTGCGGAGACCTTTCAAGGTTTAATCGATCTTTTTACCGAAACGGCCTATATCTATAAGGACGACATGGGTAAAGAGTGGGATGAAACTGGTGTACCTGAAGACATGAAAGAGGAAGTTCAAAAATATCGTACAGAACTGGTTGAAGCTATTGTAGAAAATGATGATGAGTTGATGAGTCAGTATCTTGAAGGAAAGATACCTTCAATTGACGATCTAAAGAGAGTGCTTCGAGCAGCCACTATTAAAGGAGACATGATCCCAGTACTTTGTGGATCAGCTCTGAAAAATAAGGGCGTTCAGTTCATGCTTGATGCAGTCACCGCTTATCTGCCATCGCCGATTGATGTGCCTGATACAGTTGGTCACGATCCAGACGACGCCGAGAAAATTATTACGCGTAAAACTTCAGATGACGAACCATTGTCCGCTTTGGCCTTTAAGGTAGCGGCTGATCCGTTTGTCGGTAAGTTGGTTTTCATCCGTGTGTATTCTGGTGTTCTTAAGGCCGGGTCTTATGTTTTAAACATGAGCAATGGTAAGCGTGAGCGTATTTCACGCTTGGTACGTTTGCACGCCAACTCACGAAGTGAAATTGATGAACTTCATGCTGGTGATATTGCAGCGGCGGTTGGTTTGAAAGATACTGTTACGGGTACGACGCTGGCTGATGAGGATAATCCAATTGTTCTTGAGCAAATTACCTTTCCTGACCCGGTTATCAGTATCGCTGTTGAGCCGAAAACTAAAGCTGATCAGGAAAAGATGGGCTTGGCTATTGGAAGATTAGTTGAAGAAGATCCAACTCTACGAGTAAAAACTGATGAGGAAACTGGTCAAACTATTCTGTCTGGAATGGGCGAGCTTCATTTGGACATCATTATTGATCGAATGAAGC
>PFGC01000001.1 GCA_002781785.1 Candidatus Kerfeldbacteria bacterium CG15_BIG_FIL_POST_REV_8_21_14_020_45_12 | reverse complement strand
GGTAACAATATCAAGCAGCAGTCTATCATAATTGGTCATTTGACCAACTCGAACGTGCTCAGTTCGATAATTTACATTTCTAACCGGTGTATAAACCGAATCAATTGCAATGTAACCTACATCCAACTCTTCATCATCTCTGTCTTCCACTGGAACGTAACCACGTCCCTTTCGAACAATGGCTTTTACAGTGAACTCAGCATCTTTATCTGTTAAGGTGGCAATTACTTGATCTGGGTTCATCACCTCCACCTCGCTGTTCTTAGCAAAATCTTTACCTGTTGCTAGCATTTCTCCTTTAGCTGTTAACTCAATTTCAACTGGCTCGTCGCTATGAACCCTGAAGCGCAATGATTTCATGTTCAAAATAATCTCAACAACATCTTCCTTTACGTTTGGCAGGGTTGAGAACTCATGATCCACACCTTTGATTTTCATCGCTGTCACAGCTCCGCCAGCCAAAGAAGATAGCAAAACTCGACGCAAGGCATTGCCTAAGGTTGTACCGTAGCCAGGATAGCAGGGTGAGATCGCAATAGTTGCACGATTGTGCTCCTGATCAATAGCTTCGATTTTGTTTGGCAGTATGATGTCCATAGTGGGCTCTGGAATAAATTATCGAGAGTAGTATTCAACGATCAAATTGATCGCTATATTTTGTTCAAAATCTTCCTGATTTGGAAGGGAGGTAACCTCAACCGTAGACTTTGTCATGTCTACCTTGAGCCACTTCGGTGCCTGATGAGTCTTCCTATCTTTTTCACTGTCATTAAACAGAGCACTCTTCTGACTTTTATCTCTCAAAACAATCACATCACCGATTGAGACTTTGTAAGAAGGAATGTCCACACGACGTCCGTTGACATTAAAATGACCATGCCCAACCATCTGTCTAGCCTGACGCCGCGTCTCAGCGAATCCAGCTCGATAAACAGCGTTGTCCAACCGGCGCTCCAAGAGTTGCAAAAGCAATTCACCGGTATTTCCAGCGGCCCGAGAGGCCTGTTCATAATAATTTCTAAACTGTCTTTCTAGTACTCCATACAAATGACGCGCCTTTTGCTTTTCTCTAAGTTGCGTACCATATTCAGACAAGCGAGGTCTTGAGGTTGGCCCGTGCTGTCCAGGAATAAAACTCCTTCGCAAGACTGCGCATTTTTGTGTTCCACAAACCGACTCACCAATTCGGCGGCACGGTTTACATTTTGGTCCTGTGTATCTACCCATAGTTTAAACTCTTCGTGCTTTCTTTGGTCGACACCCGTTATGCGGCATAGGAGTTAAATCCTCAATAGTAGCCAGATGAAACCCTTGAGCGTTTAAAGCTCTAATCGCACCATCTCTACCACTTCCAATACCTTTTACAACTACATCAATTTCCTTCATGCCCATATCTTTTACTTTTTCTGAAGCTACCTTTACGATAATACCAGCTGCATACGGAGTAGACTTCTTTGGCCCTTTAAAACCAACTCGACCAGCTGAACATTGAGACAATGCGTTTCCTTGCGGGTCACAAAATGTCACAATTGTATTGTTATAAGTGGCCGCAATGTAAACTTTACCTCGAGGTACATGACGCTTCTTTGACTTCTTCTTCTTTGCTGGAGCGGTCGTAGCATCAGCATCGTCATCTTCCTTATCTTCAACAACATCGGTCGCCGCAGGTATTGCCACCTTCTTCTCCTCTTCTTTTTTAACAATCTCTTCTGACATGAGTATGTATTGATCAGTCAATTACGTTTTTTGGGAAGCTGTCTTTCTACCAGATCCAGCGGTCTTACGAACATTACCCCGCACTGTTCTTGTATTCGTCTTGGTGCGTTGACCTCGAGCTGGCAAATGACGAATGTGTCTACTGCCACGAAACGATCCAATTTCCTTTAATCGCTTGATATTAGCCAGAACGTCACGAATCAAGTCACCTTCAATCTTCTTTCCAGTCTTTGTAATTGCATCCGTCAGTAAACGCACCTGATCATCCGTTACGTCCTTTACTCTAAGGTTAGGATCAATCCCAGTTGCCTCTAGCAATAATTTGCTAGTGGCTGGACCAATGCCTTTAACGTACGTCAAACCAATCTCAATTCGTTTTTCTGCGGGTAAAGTTACTCCAGAGATACGTGCCATAGCTGTTATCCTTGTCGTTGCTTATGTTTCTTATTTTCCTCACAAATTACATGAACCCTGCCCTTTCGACGAATGGTTTTGCAATTCTTACATCTTTTTCTGACTGAGGTTCCTACTTTCATATTTGGGCTACAGACGAACAGTTATCCGTCCTTTCGTTAAATCATACGGGGTCATTTCGACCACTATCTTATCTCCAGGCAGTACTCTGATCCGATACTTTCGCATCTTTCCAGAAAGGTGTGCAATAATCTCGTGCCCGTTTTCGAGCTCGACCTTAAAGGTAGTGTTAGGAAGTTTTTCCAAAACAACTCCTGGCACCTCGATGAATCCTTTTCGATTTGACTTGATCTGACCTTGGGGGTCTTTTAGCATAGTGCGTAATGGCGCGTTTTTTTGGGCACAAAAATATCACTCCTTCCGCGTACTAAAGAAGTGACGAACAAATGTCGGTCTCAGTATTAAATCTAGCGGTGTTTCCAGACGAGTTCGTGTGCTCACCAATTTTCAAAAGCGCCCGAGGATTATACCATAGGTTTTTTTCCTGTCAACACGCATAGACTTTTGTGGATAACTCATCAGCAATAACCAGTCAGAACTCATCTCAGTAAAGCTCTTACCCCTTTAGCCCAATTGACAAGAATCAAAATATGCGCTATAATTATAATTGTGTCGCTATAGAAAATTGAAATCTACCCAAGTCCGCCAAAGCGGATTTTTTTGCTAATTTTTGCAGAAAAACACTACTTTCCCTGATTCGCTGAAACAACGGCTTTTATGCGCCTAATTCCGGCTGAAGATGATTTTTCTGAAGTTATCTTAAAGCTACCAAGCTCCCCGGCGTGCTCAACGTGAGGTCCTCCACATATTTCGGCTGCAAATAAATCGTCTCCCTGGCCGATAAAATAAACCTTAACCTTATTTCCTAACCTGGCGTATTCATCGTCAAAATATCCAATCGCACCCATGGCTTTGGCCTCATCGACATCTAACTCCTTCCAATAAACTGGCAAATCCTTCTCAATTACCTCATTAGCTACACGCTCAAGCTCAACCTTCTCCTGGTCAGTTAACTTCTCATCATAGTTAAAATCAAATCGCAACCGCTCTGGAGTGATATTAGAACCTTTTTGCTCAATTTGCTCCCCTAACATATTTTTTAGAGCCTTATGCAATATATGGGTAGCCGTGTGAAGTCTGCGTGATTCTATTGAATGATCGGCTAAACCACCCTTAAACTTCTTAGCTGCTCCAGCCCTGGAGGTCTTTTGGTGCTTTTCAAATTCCTGATCAAAACTCATCTCATCAACATTAGCACCTCTCTCTTTGGCTATCTCTACGGTCATCTCTAACGGAAATCCATAAGTTGAAAACAACATGAAGGCGTCAGCTCCAGAGATGCTTTGAGCATCTTTAGCAAGTAATTTTTCAAACTCCTTCAGTCCATTGTCGATGGATTTTTGAAATTTTTCTTCTTCCTGAGACAATTCTGCAATAATTCGCTCTCTATTTTCACTCAACTCTGGATAGGCACTGCTGTATTGATCAATTACCACCTCGGCAATTGCTGTCACAAACAGACCGTCAGCTCCTAGTCGCTTACCTTCCCTAATAGCTCGACGGATCAACCGCCTAACTATATAACCCTGGTCAACATTGGACGGTCCTACTCCAAATGGGTCACCAATAATAAATGTTACTGTTCGAATATGGTCAGCCATTATCCGGATAGAGCGCTGTTGGTCAGCCGAGTCGTACGAACCGCCTGTAACCTCCTCAATTCGCTTGATAATTGACTGAAAAGTATCAGTATCAAAAACACTGGGGACGCCTTGTACCATTACAGCCAGCCTTTCCAATCCCCAACCTACATCGACATTTTTCTTTGGCAGAGGATCCAGACCACCCTTGCCATCCTTAGAAAACTGCATAAAAACATCGTTGCCAATCTCGATGACAGCTCCATTGTCATTAGCCACAACAAACTCGTCATGCGTCATGTCGCCAAGGGTTCCACTGACATCATAAAATATCTCAGTATCCGGACCACAAGGACCGCTTGAGCCTGGTAATTCCCACCAGTTATCTTTTCGACCTAAAAAATAGATACGGTGCTCCGGCATTCCTACGGACTTCCAGATTTCAGCCGCCTCGTTATCTCTAGGCACCTTATCCTCACCCTCAAAACAAGTTACATATAACCTAGCCGGATCCAAGCCTATCCCCTTTTCCGGATTCGTCATAAATTCGTATGTCCAGGCAATAGTGTCTTCCTTGAAGTAGTCACCCAATGACCAAAACCCAAGCATTTCAAAGAAAGTTAGGTGGCTAACATCCCCCACTTCATCAATATCAATAGTTCTAATACATTTCTGAGAATCAGCTAGTCGAGTTCCTTCTGGATGGGTCTCTCCCATCAGATAAGGAACCAAAGGATACATACCGCTATTCGTAAAAAGTAGCGTTGGATCATTATTTGGCATCACTGAAGCAGACGGAATAATGGCGTGGCCCCTCTGCTCAAAAAAAGCTAGAAAGCGAGTTCGAATGTCGTTGAGGGTGAGGTTGGGTGTTTTCATATTGCTATAGTAAACACGAAGATACCTAGCCTGACAAGACTACCAGGCCTCGCTTATAATTCCACCTCCTAACACCTGATCTCCACTATAGATAGCTAACGCTTGACCAGGAGTCACCGCCCGGACTGGCTCGTCAAACTTTACTAACAAGTTTGAATCTGACTGCTCAATTACTGTGCCTGACACCGGCTTTTGTCTATACCTCACCATCGTCTCTACCCGCTCTGGAAAATCTCCCGCCATCAAACGATGAATCTGATCGGCTCGACAGTTTAACTGTGACAACAAAGGGTCATTCTCATCATTAGTCACCAGTAAGCGATTATCATCTAAATCTTTTCTCACCACGTAGTAAGGCCCCTTACCACCAATATCAATCCCCCGCCTTTGGCCAATTGTGTACAAATGTAATCCATCATGTTCACCAAGAATCGTTCCATCTTGTAATTCAATGGCACCGGGCAACGCCGGCATGTACTGCTTAACAAAAGCTGTGTAATCAATATCACCTATAAAGCAAATTCCAGTTGAGTCTTGTTTATCCGCGTTGGGAAATTCTTCACGCCTAGCTATTTCCCTGACCTCATCCTTAGTTAAATCGGCCAAAGGGAAAAGCACTTTAGGTAACACCGCCGCGTCAATTCTGTGCAAAAAATATGTTTGATCCTTATTACGATCCTTGGGGCGTAGCAGTTTTACTCCATCCGTTTTAGCGTAATGACCAGTGGCCACTGCCTCGACATTCGGGAGAGCTAGGGCCTTCTGAATAAAGCGGTTAAACTTTATTTCTTGGTTACATAAAATGTCAGGATTCGGGGTTCGGCCGGCCTTCAATTCACTTAAGAACATATCAAATACCTGCTTACGATATTCTTCTACAAAATTGAAAGTCGTATATGGAATATCAAGCTTCTGACACACCTGCCTCACATCCGCGTAATCCTGCTCCCACTGGCAACCTGAGGCAACCTCACCGCGATACCCCTCAGGATTAACCCCGTCTTCCCAATTCACCATAAAAACCGCCAGAACATCGTAGCCCTGACTCTTCAACAACCAGGCGGCGACAGAAGAATCGACGCCTCCACTCATTCCAACTACTACTTGACTCATGTCTGCAGCTTGAAGCAGATTACTCAGCAGGCTTTACTAGCGGATCATAACCTCCAGCGACCTCATCTCCATCTCGATAACCATCGCCATCTGTATCTGCATCATTCGGGTTGGTGCCACGAGCTGTTTCGTCTGTATCACTTAAACCATCGCCATCTGTATCCAATTCCTTCGAAGCACTTTGCACCGGTGCTCCACCGTTGAATCTTTGGTAACCCCATAAACCAACACCGACAACCAGACCTAACGCCACTACGGCGATAATAATAATGATTGCTTTTTGTAAACCAGATAATTTTTCACGACCAAACAACTCCTCATGTTCATCCTCAGTTAGAGCCGACTGTTGAATAGTTGGAACGCCCTGAGTGTCCAAGGGGGAGGTTAAATCCTGAGCCGGGATGATTCCACTAGGCTGCGCAAAAATATCAGACTCGGTTCCAGTCATCGTAACAATTGGCTCGGGCGCTGGGCCACTATTAAATGGTACAGCAGCCTGAAATGCGCTACCAGGGATAGACGCTGGTGCTTCGTTAACCACCTGATTCAAAGACGCTTGTTCTTCCGGCACGGCTGGCATCGAAGAATCAGTTGGCGGTAAATTAACCGGCGCAGCCATTGGATCTATTGCT
>PFGC01000037.1 GCA_002781785.1 Candidatus Kerfeldbacteria bacterium CG15_BIG_FIL_POST_REV_8_21_14_020_45_12 | reverse complement strand
AAAACCTCCCTTATGCACACTCATCCGACTGCGCTTCCCTGGCGCGGTTACTTTCATAACAAACTCCTGACTAGTTCTAGCATCAAAGACATGCAGAGCAATTCCTACGCCTCCCCGGCACAAAACGCCCGCGACTTGGTACTCTTTACCGTGAATAGAAATAGGATGATCAATAATGCTCCGCAGGGCCGCTTCGGCTTTTTCTGGATTTGTCTGGAATAAATCCGACACATCTCGTAAAAATTGATTCGCCTTGATGGATTCTTGAGCTTTGGCATCTAGCTCTCCAGCGTGAGCATCTTCATGCTCAGCCTCAACCTGTAGAACTGGCGGCTTTGTTGCGGCTGGGTCCCCACTAATAAAATGGTCAACCGCCTGATCAAAACCAACGACCGCATCACCTCGTCTATCAAAGTCAGCTCGTTCTGCACTAATCTGCAGCTCTCGTTGACCTGCCTCAATCTCACTTTTACGAAAAAAATCCCAGTCTGACTCTGTGAAACCAGGTAACTGAAAATCTGGACTCATTACCACTCCGACGTCAGGAGATGGTTCAATTAAAAATTTCTCGCGTGAAGATCTAGCCAGACCCTGAATATATGGAAGTAATTGATTTCTAACGTAATCTTCATCGGACGCATCAAGGCGAGCCACCATTTGCTCAACATGCGCAATAGTACCACGCAATTCCTTAGCTTGATTACGTGCTAACTCCATCCACTCTTTGGCTCGCTGCCACATATCATGAAGGCGCTGCATGGTACTACGAGTGTCGCGACCCTCTGCAGTAAGTGTACTTAATCGCCTTTCCAAATCCTGGCGTAAAGATAAAAGCCGGTCACGCGCTTCATCGTGAAACTCAGACCAGCTCTCATTACGACGAGGGGTAGCCTCTGACTGCGCAAGCTCTGGTGCTACCTGCAAGCGCGCACCTGGCATTGGTCTAGGTTCACGGGATGATTTGGGTTGCCCTAAAGGCTTAATCATCGGACGGGTTCTTTCTCGACCAGCTCCTCCTTGCATACCAAAGTTTTTCTATAATAGTATTGATCATAGTATACATTATTTTTGCCGTTTTGTCAACAACGTAACACTAAAAACCGCTTGCTATTTTCGGTAAAACGTGCGATTTTGTATAGGCAAATCAAGTCTATAACTTTTTTCGATATGGATATCCAATTAGAGATACGCGACCTAACCGTTGCCATCGATGAAGTCGAGATTTTACATGGCATTAACCTTACTGTACCAAAGGGTGAGGTGCATGCCATTATGGGTCCAAACGGATCAGGAAAATCGACTTTGTCACAAGCTATTTTCGGCCACCCAAAATACGCTATTACTGGAGGCTCTATTAACTTTAAAGGTCAGGACATTGTGGCGCTAGCTCCAGACAAGCGAGCTAATCTCGGACTCTTTCTAGCCTTTCAGTCCCCCAACGCTGTGCCAGGTGTCAAAATATCTACCTTCTTAAAACAAGCGGTGAATGCCAGACGTCGAGCTACTGACCCCGACGCTAAGGTTTTAAAGATTAGAGAGTACCGCGAACTACTTGAGGGCACCATGGATACTCTGCACATGAAACGAGAATTTGCCGACCGCTATCTCAACGATGGCTTTTCTGGAGGAGAAAAAAAGAAATCAGAAATATTACAAATGGCAGTGCTAAATCCAGACATTGCTGTCGTCGACGAAATTGACTCAGGTCTTGACGTTGATGCCCTGCGCGTTGTGGCGGCTGGCATTAACACCTTGCGCGAACAAAATCAAATGGGAGTTCTAATTATCACTCACTACCCAAGAATTCTGAAGTATATTGAGCCAGACGCGGTTCACATTATGATGGACGGCAACATCGTAAACTCAGGTGATAAGAGCCTAGCTCACAAAATTGAAGAACAGGGTTACGACTGGCTAAGAGCCTAACTCCTATGGCAGACACCAACAAGCAGGGTGGCATTTTTTCCGGACTAGACCGAGAGACTTTTGAACATCGTAATCAATCTGACTACGCCACCGCAGCACAACGTGGAATCACAGAGTCTCTGGTCCGAAAAATTTCCGCCAACAAAAATGAACCAGATTGGATGTTAGATATTCGCCTTGAAGGACTTCGGCTCTTTCAAGAAAAACCCCTGCCTACCTGGGGTCCTGATTTGAGCAAGCTGAATTTTGATGAAATAATTTATTACGCAGCTCCAGACGAAATAGTTGAAGGAAATAAATCTTGGGAAGACGTTCCAACCGACGTTAAAGAAACCTTTGAGCGCCTGGGCATCCCTGAAGCCGAACGCAAAGTTCTAGCTGGAGTGGGCGCTCAATATGAATCTGAAACGGTTTACCACAGACTTCGCGAAGAATGGGAGTCACTTGGAGTTATCTTTGAAGACATGGACATTGCTGTCCAGCGTTATCCCGAGATAGTCCAAAAGTATTTTATGAAAAAATGCGTACCTCCAAGCGACCATAAATTTGCCGCCCTTCACGCCGCCGTTTGGTCAGGCGGAACCTTCTTGTACGTACCAGCTGGAGTTAAAGTTACCCAACCACTCCAGGCCTATTTTCGCATGAACGCAAAAAACATGGGACAATTCGAACATACACTCATGATTATTGAGGAGGGCGCCGAAGCACACTACATTGAGGGTTGTTCAGCTCCAAAATACGGTGCCAATTCTCTTCACGCCGGCTGTGTCGAGATCTTCGTAAAAAAAAGCGGTCACTTTCGCTACTCTTCAGTTGAAAACTGGAGCGCCGATACCTATAACCTAAATACCAAGCGGTCAATTGTTGAAGAAGATGGGCACATGGAATGGGTTGGCGGTAACATGGGCAGTGGCGTAACTATGCTTTATCCTTGCTCAATCTTGATTGGTCGCAGGGCCCACGCTGACCATCTCGGCATCGCCTTTGCCGGAGCCGGACAAATTCAAGATACTGGCGCTAAAGTGTTTCACTCTGCCTCAGAAACTACTTCAAATATTGTAATGAAGTCATTATCCAAGGATGGTGGCGCTTCAATCTACCGCGGATTGATTCAGGTGGCCTCCCACGCTAACGACGTAGTCTCCAACGTAAAATGTGACGCCTTGATTTTGGACGATCATTCCAAATCAGATACGGTTCCCCAAATGAAAATTCAAAACAACACCGCTTCTATTGCTCACGAAGCCAGCGCTGGCAGAATATCGACCGAAGACATCTTTTACCTACAAACCCGTGGACTAACAGAAGACGAAGCTACCGCCATGGTTGTAAATGGTTTCATTGAACCAATAGTTAAAGAGCTGCCGCTCGAATATGCCGTAGAAATGAATCGCTTGATCGAATTAGAAATGGAAGGATCAGTTGGATAATATGAATATCACTATCGACAAAACCACAGACGGCGTGTCTATCCTCATACCTGAGGGATATGACTCGAAGACATACCTTACGCTACCAGACATTGGTCCTGACCAAAGCTGGACTGCGACAGTTGGTAAAAACTCCAGAGCAATTTTATGCGAACGCGACATTCGAAGTTCAAAAATAATTGTTGAGACCGGTGCTCAACTTGATTTAATATCACTACAAGTTACAGAGCACGCCAGCGACCAGGCTGTCAGTAAACAGATCATCTTGCATGACAACGCTGTGGTTCGTCTTTTTACTGGACTGTTTGATTCTGCCAATGTAACCATGGTCGGACAACTCGAAGGCAATCACACCGCCTACGAAAATCATGTAATGTACTTTGCTACGGATAAACAAAATATGAAAATGGAATTGAACGCCGAACATATTGGAAAAAACACTATGTCAAGAACACTGGTTCGCGGCGTCGCGGTAGACAGTGGCCACGCCGATTTTGCTGGCTCAATTAATATTCATCAAACCGGATCGCAAACTGACGGACACCTAGCGCACGAGGGTTTGTTAATGAGTAAAAAGGCACAAATTAATTCTTTGCCTGGTTTACAGATTGACACCGACGACGTTAAAGCCTCTCACAGCTCGGCTGTGCATTACATTAGACCAGAGCAGCTTTTTTACTTGCAATCGCGGGGCATTGATGATGCCAGTGCTCGAAAAATGATAGTAGCTGGTTTTCTAGAGGAAATGCTAGCGACCGTACGTGAACCAGAGCTACTTTCCGAAATTCATCAGATGGTGCAAAATAAACAAAACGGCATCTCGTATGAATAATCCCCTCTCGCCAATCAGTCTCCAGCAGGATTTTCCTTTTTTAAAAAGCGGAGTACATTTTTTAGACAACGCCTCAACCTCACAACGTCCGCAGGTGGTAATTGATGCAATCACTGATTACTACACCAACTATAATGCTAACGTCCACCGTGGCATTTACTCGTGGAGCGAACAGGCCTCAGAGGCCTATGAAGCCACCCGTGAAGCTGTCCGTGAGTTTATTGGAGCCTCCAGTGTTGAAGAAATAATATTTACTAGTGGTACCACCCACTCACTAAATTTAGCAGCTCGCCTATTAGGCCAAGACCTAGAAAAAGATGATGAGATTATCGTTTCCACAATTGAACATCATTCTAACTTAGTCCCGTGGCAGCTAGTCGCTAAAGATCGTCAAGCCAAGTTAGTTTTTTTAGACACAAACGAAGATGAAAAAATAGATCCTCAAACGCTACGTAGTCTAATTACAAAAAAAACAAAAATTCTATCAATCACTCATACTTCAAACGTGACTGGATATACCTTACCAGTACGTGAGCTTAGCGATATAGCTCATGAGTTTAATATTATAGTCGTTGTAGATGCTGCCCAAGGCGCTCCACACCAACCCATCAATGTTCAGGACCTCGGAGCTGATATGCTAGCTTTCTCGGGACACAAATTATGTGGACCAACTGGCGTGGGCGTATTATATGGCCAGCGCGATTTACTAAACCGGCTGGAACCTGTCTACGGCGGTGGGAGCATGATTGATAAAGTTACCTTAGAGCGATCAACCTGGGCCGCTCTGCCTGCCAAGCACGAGCCAGGCACACCCAATATTGCTGGTGTTATTGGATTAGGGACCGCTATTAAATACCTTCAAAACATTGGCCTTGATGCTATTCATGCTCGAGTTGATGAACTTTATAATGAGCTCTGGCAAGGCATTCAATCTGCTGAAGGAGTTACAAGCTTTGGACCTAAAGACCGAGCCGCCCGCACTAGCATCGTATCTTTTACAGTAGCCGGAGTACATGCCCATGACGTAGCATCTATTTTGGATGAAAGTCAGGTAGCCGTCAGAGCTGGTCACCACTGTGCGCAGCCTCTGCTTCAGAAATGGGGAGTCCCCTCTACCACTCGTGCTAGTTTATATTTTTACAATACCAGCGAAGATATTACTGCTCTACTCAATGGTATCAAAAAAGCCCAACAGTTACTGACATAAAATGGATATCTACCAAGAAGAAATTTTAGACCACTATCGCCACCCTAGAAACAGCGGTAGCGTTGAGAATCCTGACATCATCCAGACGGAACGAAATAGTTCCTGTGGTGACGAGCTAATTTTTTCTTTCAAACTGGCCGACGGAAAAGTGGCAGAAGTGATGTTTACTGGTGAAGGATGCGCCATCAGCCAAGCCGCTGCATCAATGCTCACAGAAGATATTACCGGACAAGCAATTACCAAAGCTAAACAGCTTACTCCTGACGACGTTATTGATCTATTAGGCATTGAACTTGGACCCACTCGCCTAAAGTGCGCCCTGCTTCCGGTACAAGCAATTACCAAAGCTCTTGCAGACAAATAAAATAGGCGCTTTAATTGCGCCTATTTTATTTTCACTTTTTTGTTACTCGTGGCTTTATGAAGAAACTGGTGTTTGCGGTGGCGAAGCTGGCGGGATTCCCCCATCTTCTTTTTTACCTCGCTTTGCAAGGAAAAATATCGCCACACCAATCAGTGCCAAAACTATAATAATTGCGACAATATTTTTTAATACCAAGACAATACCGTAAAGTATCACCCAGAAGAAGAAGCCCATGATGGCAGCTATAAAACCAACTACGGCATCTAGCCCCTTGTCCATGTACTTACCAACCATTGGGATGGCTCTAAATATATTGGTAAACATAGTCAGAGGACCAGTCACCAAGATCATACCAAACACCATAAAGCCGAGGGATAGAATTCTCAATCCCCACTTAGCAGTTTTATCTTTTTGCTGCATTGCTTCAAGAGTTCCTTGATAGGCCAGGTTTGAAATCACAAATGGCTTACCATCGTAGGCTCCACGAATCTCATTCTTTTCAGAACTACCAGCAACTAATACATCTTGGTCGGTTGGAAAAAATTCATAGCTCCAGCGGAAGTCTCCTTCTACAGGATCATTTTTTGATTCTAAAAATTCGTATTCAACAAGCTTCTCAAGACCAATAAAGCGTGGCGTATCTTCTGGATCAATGTTGTAATCTCCCAGCGTAAATGCTCCAAAATCAGTTCTCACACCTTCATCGACATCAGACCAATCGTACTCCTCGACTAAATAACATGACTCACAATTAGTTCCGTTAGAGTCACAAACATCATCAAGTTGTCTAATGACAGTTTGATCGTTTGATAATTTTCCACAGTGCTCGTACTCGGAACGCTCATACTGTTCCTGTGTCGTGCTTACATATAAGCAAGATTTATTTGAATCTTGAGCTGGGATAGCAGATTCATTTTCTGAAACAACAGCAACGTCACTTTCTCCGCTTCCAGATTCTTCTACATCAGAAGCGTCAGCTACATATCCGTTCAATCCCAGATACGGGCACAGAAGGTCATCCTGAGACACCGCTATATCTTTCACCACTATGTATCCTTCTGCCTCTGTATTAGATTCAACTACTGTAGCTGAAGTAAAATCTTCGGCACTATGTTGAGACTCAGCATACCAAGCTGCAATAGGGGCTCCAAAAACAATCATTAAAATACCAAATAACATACCCGCAATACTAGATCCTACTCCCCCTTCTTTTCTTACTCTAAATGCCATAGTGAATTTATTACTTCGTTAAATTAAGGGTAGCAACTATTTTCCAAGTGCTTTCATCCAGCACTACAACTGAGTTGCTTCCGATGATATATAAATAATCATTAATATAAACAGCACGGCGGGCCTTGATGTCAATCACTTCTTGCACTTGCTTAAGAAGGCCTCCTGCATAGCTATAAACATATCCATTATCTCCCGCTGGTATAAAGAATACAGAGTGTACCGAATCAAGTAAGAAAGCATGATGCGTTGAAAGAACGCCTGACCAATCTTCCTCAATAACTGCTTTACTAGATTCAACCGGCGTTGTTGGATCTGTCACGTCAAACCAAGATAATTTTATTTTTCCTTTCTCGTTCTTACCAACTCCCAAAACCGACACGTCATCGACCGGGTGTAGATAAGATGAATAACCAGGAATCTTAAGCTCTCCCACCACCTTAGGTAACTCTGGATTTGAAAGATCAAATACAAAGAACGGATCAGTCTCTCGATAAGTTACTATATAACCAGCAGCTCCAACGAAACGAGCTGAATATATTCGCTCTCCCGCTCCTAGGTCTGCCACCGATCCAACAATTGCAAGATTTTCATCTAACACATACAAATCATTCACCGAAGTGTCATTGCTTGGTCCATGGATAGTAGTTGCTAACCTCAGAAATCCGTCACTCTCATCAATTGAAAATTGATTTAACAAATCCCCTGGCACTTGGCCGGTGGCTTCAATCGATAAATCATCCAAAGCCATTCTAACGATTGTAGTTTTTTCTAAATCGCGGGCATGGCTTTCTTGATATTTAGTCCAGGCTAAATCAAAGGCTGATAATCCAGTATTCTGATCAATATCAGCAGAGCTATCAAGCTTTTGAATTTCATAGTACAACTCCGTCAATTTACTATCCGAATGAATATCGTAGCTATCAATTTCTTCCAGACGTGCAGTAAAACCATCATCAATCAAGGTCGCTCCTTCGTTGGCAAAAAAATCTCTATACACCAAGAACTGGTCAGGCTGTTCTACGTAAGTCAGGTAGATTCCTCCATCAAACATTGTCATGACGGATTGATAGCTCTCGACAGCCAAAGCGGCTTGAGCTTGAACCTCTCCCGTACCTGGATTAATAACTAAAACTGTATAAATACCCCGACTATCCGTTGTCGCCTGAGGACGTAAAATGTCACTACATGAAATTTCAATATCAAAAGCTGCAGTGCTCAACGGCGCGTATGGACAAGGCAACGCGGAATCTGGATAAGTAACTGTCACCAAATACAAATTATCGTTATATAGTCGCGCCATCACCACACTAGAGTATTGATCCTGATTTAGAGCCAATGACCATAAGTCCTTGGGCGCACTTGAAGTTTTAACATCATATCCGGTAACAGCACTATCTGAAAAAACTATTAGGGTATCATCGTGTAACAATAAATCAGTTGCTGCTTCATCTATATTTCCTAGTACAGAGATATCTTCTACCGGCAAGGCATCTACGATAGTTGTTTTTGACAACTGCTGTCCGTCCCCTCCCTTGGGGTTTTCCGACACATCACTTGAAAAAGCATATCTGTATAAAATATCTGGAGCGATATATAATTGTTCCCCATCTGTTTTAACAATGTCAGGCTCGTCTATTCCAGAAACCTGCACGTTGGTCTCTGAATAACGCTCAGTCTGATCAGAGCTACCGAAACCAATTGTTTCAGTTGAGGCAGCATCAGTCTCGGCAACTCCCGAAGCACTCCGGAGCACGCCAACTCCATAGCTGAGGTTACTACTAGCAAAATAATCAGCTAAATCCTCTGCCGAAACAACGCTGATCAAACCATTCGAAGTTGTTTCTACTACCGCTGAGTCCGGTTTTATTTTACTCGGCTGTTGCTGCTGACCTTGAGGCTGAACTGAAACTTGAGTAACCGGCGCAAAATACCTTGGCCATAATATTAAATACCAGACTACGGCTGTAGCTCCAATGAGCAAAACTAATAGCGATACTAATCCAATTGTTTTTTTTGTTCGAGACTCCATTCTTTGAATCAGAAGAACTAATTTATAATATTGTACCACAAAAAGTACTTTTCAGCAAGGCTATTGTTTGAACCAAAGAATTGCCGTACACTGAACGTCATGTCTACATTATGTCCCAATCCAGATGTCTGCGGCTCTTGTGGCTGGTCACACATACCTTATGACAAACAATTGCAACAAAAGATCTCCGACATTAACGGATCTTTTCGGTTGAAGGCATTAGATTTTACCTGCACAGAGATACTCCCCTCTCCCAAGACTGAGCACTACCGTAATCGCATGGACTTTGTTATCGATTTCGAAGGTCGCGTCGGCATGCGTCAAAAAGGAAAGTGGTGGAAGGTAATAGATGGTCATCACTGTTTTCTAGCCGACACCCAAATAGAAAATTTGTTTGTGGCAATCAAAGCCTGGACGGCAGACAGTGGTCTAACTTTCTTTGACCGCAAAGCCCATCAAGGACTCTTACGTTACGCGGTTGTCCGCTCGAGCACCTTAGGACAAACCATGATAAATATTGTGACCAGCGCCCCCACAGACGAGATAGAAGAACAGGCCACGCGAGCAGCCTTAGTAGCCCTATCTAATAATTGTAATGCTACTACCATCATTTGGTCAGTTAACTCAACCATCACTGATGTCTCCTTTGGCGATAAAATGGAAACCATGTCTGGTCCTGGATTCATTGAAGAAAGCATTGGTGGATTTACCTTTCGTATTACCCCAAACGCTTTTTTTCAAACCAACCCCCACGCTGCTGCTTTATTACAATCTACCGTCACTGAATTTGCAGGTGACCTAACTAATCAAACTCTGCTTGATCTATACTGTGGCAGTGGTTTTTTTGGCGTTTCTTTGGCCGCTAAAACCAACCGAACCATTGGAGTAGAGTTAGTACCAGAAGCCATCGCCGACGCCAAAATTAACGCCACCTTAAATGGCGTCACCGCCGAGTGGCACGATGCCAAAACTGAAAGTTTTAATTGGAAGGACCTGGGTGCCGATACGGTTATTCTTGATCCTCCACGCAGCGGCATGCACGATAAAGCTCTAGCTGATGTTATTTCGGCAGCACCGGCTACCATTGTCTATGTATCATGTAACTATAAAAACTTCGCTCGCGAAATGGTGCAGTTGCAGGATTATTATAAAGTATCAGCTATGCGAGCGGTCGATATGTTTCCTCATACACCCCACGTCGAGCTTGTCACTAAACTGGAACGCAAATAAAAACACCCGCAGCTCGCGGGCGTTTTTATAAAATAATCTTACTTCGCTTCAGTGGCAAGCAAAATCTGAATCTTACCATCACCAAAGCTGACTCCACTTGTGACTGTAACATTAAGCGACAGATCATGGCCGGTCGCTTCCAGGTGTGTAAAACCACTACCATTCAAATCAGCTGTATTAGTGTCTCCTAGAGTCCAGCCGTTACTATTCAAAGCATCTTTGTAAAATGATACTACATCTTCATAAGTATCTTCCGTATTTAATGAGGCAGAGTACTCTTTGGTTTCTGAGCTAGCTGAGGCAGTCGAAATCTTACTACCATTATAGATTGGAATTTCACTTGGGAAACCTGACGGCAATGCCACGTTCTCACCGATAGCAAACTCTCCCTCACCCGTAGTTATACTGATTGATTTATCATCGACGTCCACGTTGCCATCTTGACCATTTTTCTCAAGCTCTTTTTCCATGGCTCTCTCAGCCGCTTCCTGGGCAATCTTGTCGGAAGCAGTTGCTTGAGCTGAATCAACCTGATCGTCTACCTTCTTACCTAAACTTTCACCGCAACCAGCTCCTAGCAGTACCAGCGCAATAATTGGAACCGACCAAAGTAGATTTTTTCTCATATGATTTATAGATCAAGAAATAAACACTTATTTACCATTCTTGATTTTAATATATGGAGTATATTCTGAACAGCCAGCCTCATTGCAAGCCCTGGCTCTGATCCAGTATTTTCTATCCGACTTCAAATATTTTTTACCAATGACTTTTTTTGCTTCATTTAGACCAGTGAACCTTGTGACCAATTTGCCACGACCTTTGGTATACAAGTCCAATTCGTATCGATCAGCTACATCACTCCAGCGCACCTTAACTTTACGCGGCTTAATGTGATGTTTACGAAAATCTTCCGGTACAACTGGCGGATCTACCACAGGTGTCTCTGTTTCAGATACACCGTCACCACTACCATCCTCTACTGGCGCAGTAGGTGCAGGCTCTTCGGTTGGCACCGGCTCGTCAGGAACCTCAGTAGTTGGCGGAACTTCATCAGCGGGAGGAGTTTCGCTGGGCACCGGATCAGCAACTGGTGGTTCAACTGGAGCTGGATCCTCAACTACTGGAGGCGTCTCCACAACTGGTGGAACCTCTTCAATTGGAGGCTCCTCAACTACCGGAGGGACTTCCACTTGGCAAGTGATTGGATATGGGCTATATCTCCATACTTCTGGACCCACATCCTCAGCGATAAATACCGAAGCTGTCCCCGTTTCACAATTTGGCACCAAAGCAATACCCTCTTGATCATTACCAACTACAGAATAGGTTTTTAAAATCTCACCAGCTGGAGTCGCCTCTAACAACTCGTTGTACCCATCATACAAGGCATACATCAAGCCAGTGTCAACATCAAAATCAAGTCCGGAGATATCAGAAGTTTTACCCAAATCTATCACATCAACTAATTCAGCCGCGTTGGTTGTCGTTAGATCAACATTAATAACATAAATCTTTCCGTCTGCTTGCAGGCCAGCGTAAAACAATCCTCCTGCCAAACCTGAGACATAAGGATGATGACCATTTGGCACAAAGGTCAGTGCCTCCATGCCGAGATTGTCACTACCCTTCAACCAGCCAGTTAAATCCCAAGACTTACCTGTAAACTGACCAGTTGATAAATTAAATTGTTTAATGGTATCTGGGTGCTCAACCGCTACATAAACGTAACCATCGCCAATTTCAGTGATGCCTTCCAAATCTCCACCTGGCGACCAATTGCCTATAATCTGCCCTTCTTGAGACATCAAAGTTACATCACCATCATCTCCAACCATAGCCACTCGTCCATCTGCTAAAGCGACAATACCACTAGGTTCATATCCAGCACCAAGTGAATTAGCACTTCCAACTAAAGTAGCACTTGTGGCTGGCCAGTTCAGCGCTAGAGCAGCCGATGCCCATAGACAACCAATTCCAACTGCTGTGACCAATATTCCTTGTGTTTTACGTCTCATTTTTTTATCTTAATTTTGATGTATTTACGGGACCAATTACCTACTACTATTACTTTTATAAGCAACTAAGTCAAGTTTTCACATCTAAGGCTTGCCCGGATAATATCTCCGGCTAATTTTCAGTAAATTATTCAATCTTTTCAGTCCGTTCTTTCGATGAAACTTGGCATGGGTAGCAGCTCTATGATTCGGATAAGTTTCCTTAGAGACATCCTTGATTTTGACTATCTGTTCGACAATTTTTTCTTCCAAATCAGACTCAGAATTATTTTGAAAAAACACATCAGCCGGTATATAGAAAGATTGCGCAGCTAGTTCAGAGTTGCAAAAACCACATCCGTAAGTCGCACTAGTAGGATCATCAAAAGACTCAACCGACCAACACATTTGGCAAACATGGGTTGGCTTTTTTGGTTTACGGAACATCCAAAGCAAACCTGACACCGATCCCCAAATTATCGCAAAGAAACCATAAAATGCTGCAGCGATAGCCATAAAAAATACAGCTATCAATCCAACAATCAAGGCGGTGATGAAAACGTATCCGATAATATATTTTATGATATCCATTTTCTGGAAAAAATAATTTTGCAAGACTCAGAGCGGCCTATTCCAGATCGTCAGCGTCAGTATCCCAAATGGTCCAGTCGTTCTCGTCGTCTTGCACCTCCTCACCCAAGACAGTGCCCAATGCATCTGTGTGCACCTCATACAAAGTCCCCTGATAAATTAACTTTGATACATAATAACTCTTAGAGGGCTTGGTCGCGATTATTTCCGCGTTTGGATATTTATCCAACAACGCTGTCTGAATTACTGTAAAAACATCTTGTGCAGAAGTGCCTGTGTCTGCAGTCGATCCAGTAGCTACTGTTGTCTCAAGAGGTCCAATATAATACTTGCCCAACAGGTTCCACGCGAAATTAGAATGTATCGCTGTAAAAATGCTAGTCACCTCACCTCCGCAACGTGAGGTAATACTACTGCTACCACCTGGATGAACTCCGATGTAAGCAGAAACGTCATACACATTACCATTAATCAACAAATAACAATCACTAGCGGTTGAGTGCTTGGAAATTTCTGTTTTAGAAATACCAGCCGTTTCGGACTGAGTCGTCGCACCCTGATTGACCCCATTTACATTGGCAGACTTACTAGGCACGGTATTTGATTTAACTGGAGGAAACAAAACCCCCAAAATACCCACACCGACAACGATAATGGTAAAAATTACTAGTGCAACTAAAGTAATTTTTTTCATAATCAGAAATTAAATTCTTCAGAATGAAGTCTACGTGGATTAATACCCTGCTTTACGAATTGGCCCTTCATCGCTTGAATCATAACCGGAGGCGCGCATAAATAAATATCTTTATCGCTCAGGCCGCCAGATGTCGTCGAAATGTAATCAGCAGTAATTCGTCCATCCACATCTGAACAAAATATGAACAAACGAAACCGTCCCTGTAAAGACTGTTCTAGTTGTCGCAACTCATCCACATAGGCTGCCTCTCCAATATTTTTTACACAATAATACAGATCTACTTTTTGGCTACTATCCCCCACTAATGATCTGGCTTTACTAATAAACGGAGTAATGCCAATTCCGCCGGCTACCCAAATATGCTGATTAGAAACTCTAAGGGATGAAAAGAAAGTACCGTACGGACCCTCTAAATATACCGATGAACCACTCGACAACTGTGGCAAGCGAGCCGTATAGTCGCCGAGATTCTTTACCGCAATCTCTAAATTTTCATCGGTTGGAGACGACACGATACTAAACGGATGGGACTCAGAGCCAACTGCGGGATCTTCAAAACCAACAAACAAAAATTGACCTGGCACATAGCTCAACCGCTGCCCTTTTGGCCTCATCACAACCTGCGTAATAGTATCATTGAGTTGCTGAACAGCCACAACCGAATAATGAAAGCGCCTAACTAAAAAGCGACCCAATACTGTACGGTAGAAAAATGCCATAAGCCCCAGGGCAGCCAGAGCCAACACGTAGATTCGTAAAGGCTGATAAGATGAAACTGTGCTTGGAATCAATAAGACGTGTAAATATCCAAGGAAGAAAGAGAATCCAAAAAATTTATGGGTCCATTTCCATAAATTATACTTCGGCCTCAGATAAAGTGTCAGTACAATCAAAAGTATCATTGACCCGAGACCAAAAATTCCTAGATCCATCGCCACATTACTGCTTGGAAAAATAAACTTAGCGGCTCCTAGAAATGATCCAGCGCTATATTGAATTGATAAAAGCAGAGGGTGAAACAACAGTGCCATGAAAGCAATTTGCCCGTAACGACTGTGCTGCACATACATTCTATTCAGCCCCTGAAAAATATACTCAATCCATTTAAGACGGGCACTAAGTATCAAGTTAACCGCAAACAAAGACACTCCAACCAGCCCTAAAATCTGACCAATCGCTGTGGCCGAACTTCCAAAACTACTAAAGGCCGGTTCGAGCCTAGGAGCCAAGGCCCACAGCACAACTGCCACTCCAGCTAAAGACCAAATAATGATATCTGCCACATATGTGCGTGGCGAGTAAGATGATGTTTTCATAGCAGGCAGTATAAACTGAAGTAGCAATAATACCAAACCAAGGCTTTACTGTTGCTCATAAAAAACCAGAGCAATACTAACTAAACTACGATATTAAATTAAATAGATTGTGTACAAAACGTAACCCAAATACACAGCCATCAGGGAAACGCCAATCTTTTTTCCAATTTTAAATCTTGCAATAATTAGAATTGCAATTATCGCTATAGCCGAGGCTAATAATAGAATTACTGAAGAATTTATATTTTCAGTTGCCACAACCAAACTCTCTCCATGAACTAATGTGAAGATTGCCCACGGCAAGCCTAAACCAAATAAGATATCAAAAATATTACTACCAGTCGCATTGCTTATCGCCATATCACTTTTACCCTGCCTAGCCACAACTATAGACGAAATAAGATCCGGAATAGAGGTTCCTGCAGCCAAAATAGTTAGGGCTATGATCGCTTGTGGGATAGAAAGTATATGAGCAACCCCCACGGCTGATTCCACCAAAATCCAACTTAGAGCAATAATTATGACAATTGAGATTGCAAAGGTAATACCGTACAACTGCGGCCTTTTGTTTAGATCAGGAAAAAACTTGTCTACAATATTATCAATAACATACAGAGTAAATCTCCACCCAACTTTATTTTTTTCTAGGTCATGTTCAATATTTTCAACTTGATCACTAATATCCGTAAGAGAATTGGAAGCTTTGTCTGAACCGGTAATTCTCTTCCACTGACTCAGTAAAATAATATAAGCAGCGTACAACCCTAAGTATAATGAAACTTCCGTGAGCGTCACACGTCCATCACGAAATGTAAAAAATAGTAGCCCGATTGCAAGAATGTAAACCAATAAATCTCTAATTACTGGCTGCCATTTTAATTTAGCCGTAGCCACATAAGCTGAAGCGCCAATAATAATCAAAATGTTAAAAATAGCCGAACCAACGATTGTGCCTGCTCCTATATCTTCTGCTCCAATTGTAAAGGTGGCAATCAGCGAAGTAAAAAGTTCCGGCGCACTACTACCAGCCGCCATTAAAGTTGCTCCCACAACATCATCCGATAAGCGTAGTTTATTACCTATTATCTGAAGACTTTGAACAAAATATCTTTCACAAACAATCGCTAGAATATAAAAACTAACGAGTAGTAATAGTATGTATAAAATTATCATAAACTAATTCGGGTATCTACAATTTTGCGTCTTAATTTCGACTACAATCTTTTCGCTGAAAATGAGTGCTGGGGAGCAGGGATTCGAACCCCGGATACACGGACCAGAACCGTGTGCCTTACCACTTGGCGACTCCCCAATATATCAGTACCTTTTCACAAAACACAGATTATTCAAGTTATGTTTTGCTCACGTAATCTACTAAAACTAGAGAAAAAGATCAAGAGCAGGCTACCTTGCCCGAATTACTATAGGGCTATTTAATTACTGAGGATCGCCCTCGCCCTGGGGAGTGAATTGATTTCCGAAAGTGCTACTAGCCAGCTCCCATACGTTAGCTACCTCGTCTGGGCTCGGTTGAGCAATATTTGAGGAATTGGTAGATGATGACAAAGCATACTCTGACCCAATAACAGTTTCCACTATCACTGGAATACCAAAAACATTTGCAAAAGCCTTATCTAAGACCGGTCGGTTATGCGCGTCATTAAGACGGTCCTGATAAAACTGGTATTCAAAACCTATAATCAAACGGTTATCTTCAACCGACACCACCTTGCCAACCTTCATGGTCAAGTGTAAAGCGTGGTTTAATCGCTTCATCTCTTCAAGTAGATCATTCCATTTTTCATATACCTGTTCCAAAGAAAACGGTTTAGAATCCTGATCAACCATCGGATCTGCTGCAGTGACTGGAACTTCTTTAACAGATTCGACTGGAACATCAACGGGTGCTACTGGTGTATCGCTATGCTTAACCGGTTCTGATTTTACCGTAGGACTAGTTGGCTGGCTTGGAACGACCACGCTCGGTATCGGTTTATCCGTGGCGTCACCTGTTAACTTTACCGCAGCCAGCTCCAGAGGTAACTGAATAATCCTCGCATCCTTTAGCTGCTCCTGTGCTGCCATGAAAACCTCAATCATTTCCGAAATATCTTTTGGCGACAGCTTGGCTGCTAACTGACCAACCTGCGCAACTTCTTCATTCGAAAGGTCTAGATACTCCAATGGCGACAATGAATCCTGCACTCTATATAATAGAACCTTGCGCAAAAAATCTATTAACTCCTTGGTAAACTCGGTCAGAAGTACTCCCTCATCACGCAAGCGATTTATCCGTTGAATAGCCAAGCTAAGTTGTCCGCGTAAAAGCTCAGTCCAGAGTCCTAGCACCTCACGCAGATCAGTGTGTGGCATCACTATGGACGCCAACTCCATTGAAATTTCTTTGTCATCCAAAGACAGTATTTGACCAAGTAAACTCTCACCATCACGCAAAGCTCCTTCTGACTGCTTGGCAATGGCCGAGATAACCTCATCAGCAACCATGATGCCTTCTCTCCGTGCTAGATCACGCAATCTATCTTCCATTTCACTGTAACCAATTTTTCGAAACTGAAACCGCTCACATCGAGAAATAATCGTTGCTGGCAACTTATGGATTTCGGTTGTCGCCAATATAAAAATCACCTGCTTAGGCGGTTCTTCTAAGGTCTTCAATAAAGCATTAAAGGCTGAGGTGGAAAGCATGTGCACCTCATCAATAATAAATACCTTCATGGCTAATTGAGAGGGCGCTACCCGTGCATTCTCAATAATATTTTCGCGGACATTATCTACTCCCGTATGCGAAGCGGCGTCTATTTCAACAACATCCAAGGCCCGGCCAGAAGTTATCAACTTACAATTATCACATTCATTACAGGGCTCGCCCTCCGTTGGGTTCTGACAATTAACTGCCCTCGCTAATAATCTAGCAGTAGTGGTTTTCCCAACTCCGCGCGGTCCAGAAAAGAGATAGGCATGAGAGGTTGATCCTTGCTTTAACTCATTTAACAAAGTTGTTCTAACATGCGCTTGATTAACCAATTCGGCAAAGCGCTGGGGTCGATATTTTTGGTAGAGTGAGGTAGACATGCGATACAAAACCCCCGTGATCCCGGGGGTGAATTGTCATTTATTTTCTTCAGTGTACCGCCTTTCCCCGAGCAACGCAAATAGGGAAAACTAATCCTTATTCCTCTTCATCATCATCTCCAGTTACTATCTCTTCACTGAATGAAAGTTCGCCGTGGGGCGGTGGTAATAACTCTTCATCTCCATCCTCCAGCAGCATTTCTTGCCCGTCCGCCAACAAATTATCGCCTTGTTCAAGCAACAAATCAGCGTCTTCTATTTCCGAAACAATGTTTTCAACCGCTGCCCAGTTAGACATCCCATCTGGTGGCACCAATATAATAGCTGTGTTGCCGACCTCTCCTCTATAATAGGTAACGCTAGCGGTTAATAACTTGTAGCTATGGCCAGACTTAGCCACGGCTTTATAGCCTCCACTATCCGTTCTAACCAAAGTCGCCGTCATTCGCTTTCGCTCGACAGGACCAATTTGCTTATAGATAAACGTACCATCATCCTTGATAGTTAGTTTCATAATATCGCCCTCAACCAACTTGGACTTACTAGCATAGTTAGCTGGAATAGTATAAATCTTTCCGTCAGGACCAACCATATTTTGTCCATCAAAAACACCCTCTGTGACATTACCATCACTGCTTCCAAAATCCTGCGCTTTTTCCTTTGCATAACGATTATGATCAACCGGCCCAAGCTCTGATACCCGTTGCTTAAGGTGCGCTAATTGACCCTCAATATCTTCAATGAGGCGATGGATATCCTCCAAAGCCCTCAGACTATCATTTTCCATTTTGTTTTCTGTTTCTTTTCTTATTACAGCTGGATAATATTACAATGTCCAAGAAAAAATGTAAAGAAAAAGGCCCAGAACGGGCCTTTTATACAAAAAAGTTTCTTTAGAACAACTCAAGCTCCTCTACCTTGGAAAAATCCACCCCTTCACTCTTCAGTAGATCTGCCAGTCCTTCTTTATCGCCATTGGTAATGAGCTCTCGCTTCTGTTTTATATTGTCGACAACTGCGCGAATCTTTGCGGGATGATCCATGAAATAAATAATTGCTTTTTCGCGTTGGTTATCTGGAACTAAATCAACCATTCGGAAAAACAAATCTTGCTCCCGTTTATTCAGTTGTTCGAGCGGGTCAGTGGGAATCATGTCCTCACCTTCGTCCCAATCTTCCGACCACTGCTCGTCTGTAAAAAAGTCGTCCATTGTCATGGTAGCTGTTCTGCTCTCCTTCTTATACCACAATCAAAACTATTGAGCCACAGCTTTCCAAGCTGCCTCACCGGCCTCGGCGTTTCCACGTCCAGCCGCCGCCTCAAGTGTAGCCTCGACCATAGCCAAACGCAGAGCCTCTACCTCGGGGGAAAGCTCGGTCCGCTCAACTGGTTTAATGCCTCGTTCTGGATTCATAACGAATTCTTTATATATATTGTATATAAATACGAAATTGATCTTAAAGCCCTCTCTTATTAACACAGATTTCCGAATTTGTCAAGACTAAGGCTTAAAACCCCTAGATAAACGAATCTGGCCCAAGTGGCGATGGGCCTTGTTTTCCAAGGCGATCTAAGGCTCCTCGCTCTCGAATATCGTCTTCAACGGCCTGCCGCGGACTGCCATATTTTAACTTAGCCATCTCTTTGAGCACATCACTCATATGAGGATCCCCCTCCGGCGGCATGATGGTTTTCATATTAAATGGACGAGAAGCTGTATTATCTATCAATAGCTTCGTATTAGCTGTGTACTGATCAACATTAATAATGTCATTTTCATCAAAAACTGGAGCGTACTCTTTTACCAAGAAATCAGCATCTTCTGCACCAACTCTAAAAGACAACATCGTGCCCGCATTACCAAAAACAGCATCTCGAATTGAAGTGTCGTTATTTTCAGACAGCTGTCCAATATACTGATGGGCCATGATTAAGTTCAAACGATATTTACGTGCCTCAGACAAAATAGTTGCAATCGAATCTGTAGTAAAATTTTGAAACTCATCCATGTATAGATAAAAATCTTTGCGGTCAGCCTTGGCCTGACTAGCTCTGGCCATAGCTGCCATTTGCAGCTTTGTGACACAAATTAATCCGAGCAATGATGAGTTAACTTCTCCAATTTTTCCCTTAGACAGGTTAACTAACAAAATACTCTGCTTGTCCATGACCTCCTTAAAATTAAAGGCCGATTTTTTTTGACCAATAATGTTTCGCATCGTGTCATTAGTCAAAAACCTACCAATCTTGGAGATAACATACGACAACATGTCTGCTGCCTGTTGACCTTGTTGTGACTGTTCGTATTCCTGTTCCCAGAAATTCTTCACGATTAAATTCTTTACCTTGCTAACTTTATCCTTGCGGAACTTGTCATCCGTAAACATGCGCGGGACTTCAATCAAGGTCGCGCCAGCCTCTTTATCTTCCATTAACGCCAACATCGCATTACGCATGTAATGCTCAAACATCGGACCAATCATCTCTTCTCCAAATAATTTATAGAAAATAGCGACCATCTCTTGAACTGCAAAATCACGCTGGTCATCATTTTCATATTCGAGCATATTCAAACCCATCGGATAATCAGTATATGACGGGTCAAAAATAATCACATCATCGGCGCGATCTTTTGGAATGTGCGGCAAAATGTCTTCAATCAATTCTCCGTGCGGATCGATAACGCCAACGCCTTCACCATTTTGGATATCCTGGATAACCATTGAAGTAAGTAAAACAGACTTACCAGAACCAGACTTACCAATAATATACATGTGCCTGGTTCTATCTGCTCGCTGGATTCTAACCATCTGCTCCTTGCCGCGATATTCAACCACGCCAATAATAACGCCCTCTTTTGGAAGGTTTGAAGGAGGTGGTGATTTTTTGGACATCAACCAACGAATATTAGGGGTCTCGGTGTTCTGTAACGGCAAGTGCCATAGCGAGGCCATTTCTTTTGTATTCAAAACGTAACTTTTCCTATCATCAAAATTACGATAAATAAAATCTTTCACCAAATCAGGACTAGTGCTCGGTTTACTAGCTACAAACTTATTTCCATACTGATAGCCGGCATACTGAGTAAAAGCGTTTAATACATTATTCAGTTTATAGGTAGCCACGTCTTGCCTAGCCGCCGACACCACCACTCTAATATTTACATCAAATCCGGCCTTGCTGGTTTTTTCCTCTAGGGCCTTAACTACCTCCTCTTCCATTGGAGAGATTCGGTACTCTCGGTCTGTCCGGGGATCAATTCCAGCTTCTGTTTTATTTTGCTTTTGCGAGATCACTCTGGCAAACTCTCGCCAAACCTTAGAAAAAAGATTTGCCGTTACTTCACTGTAAGCCCTGTCCACACTTTTACCTTGCTGCATGGTTCTAGCGACTTGGGTGGGCAACCTATGCCACTCAGGTCGAGCTGATCGAATAACAATCTGCACAGCCGCTCCCTCTTCCTTTTCAAATCGAGATAAAATGTTGGTCAGAGAATTAAGTGGATCTGACTCCATTTTATCGTAAGTCGTAATCGGAAAAATCTGGCTCCTAGTGAGCTTTAAGGTTGAGCCAACGACTACGCCTTGTGGTTCAAAAATATTATAATCTTCCACTTCATCTATCTTGGCATCTTCCCACTGCGCGTGAATTTGTTGCTCAAAGTACTGTTGCATATACCTTGGTACAGCTGCGTAAAAAGTCACTAAACCTTCACGATCAGCTACAATCTCCAAAGCAAAATGATCGTTGCGTCCGTACCACCAAGCTGCTAACCCGCGCTGTGCTTTAACTCCACCTAAAGTTGAAAAGAAAACCTCAGCCACTGAAATACGCTCTTTAGCCTGATCAGATGACAATCCCATTTGCTGATCTTCCGCTTGACCTTCTTTCGGGACGGTAATCATCATCACTGACATTTGAAAGGCGTTTGGCTTCTCCAAACTACGCCTAACAAACCAACGTACCGTCATAACAACAAAAAACAAAAATGCCAAAGATCCTATAACGTATATCGCTATCAGCATTGATGTGTCTATTCCAGCTAAAAATGCCTCCATGAAACTAGCCGTTATACGTCGATGCGTGACCGACGACTCTTTTTTAACTTCCGTTGCAACTTAATAATATCATCTGTCTTCAGTTTTGATTCCTGCTCCAAAAAATATCTGTTCACCCGAGGAATTGTAGCCAACCAAGTACGAATAATATCCACAATTTTTTTGGCGGATGCCTTAAATCCGGTCATTAAAGCTTCAATTTTAGTGGCTGCCTCCTCACCTTTTTTCCTAAACTCTAGCTGCTCCTGCGGAGTCATGCCTTGATACACCTGGGTAAGTCCTTCCGATAAAATTTCTTCCACCTGCTTGCGAGCTGCTGATTTTATAGCCGCCGTAGCCATAGAAACCGGCTGATCATCACTAGCTATCACCGACTGCCCGGTTGGCGCCGGTAAAGGCTCGTTATTCTCGACATTCTGATCGATTGACGGAGCGACCTCAACTACAGTTTCTTGAGGCAGTGCCTGATCGGGAATTTGTGGTTTCTCAGTTACAACTGGAGTCCCCTCCCGAGTAAAACCAGGTTCTCCCCCTACATCATGAGGAGTAGCTACCCGTCCTATCGCATGTTCCGCAGGGTCCATAGATAATTCCTTTTCTTTTTTTCCGAATAAGGCAACCATACCACTAGTAGATCATTTCATTTATGAGTTTCAATATAGCATAAATAGGACACAAATTCAATAGGCAGCTTCCACCAAATCCGTCAGTCTGATACAATAGAGCATATGAGCACCCAAGAGATTAAAAGCCAACAAGGCCTTCGTTGGACAAACATCATCAGGCCAAGCGCTAAAGATAAGTCTGAACTAAAATCAACTTTTTCTTTTCACGATGCTGATTTTAAGGACGCTTTCCGCAGCACTTTTCGTTCACAAATCGTTATTCGCGAGAATTACACCTACATGATCTTGGTTGTTCCAATTTTCGATCCAGTATCTCGGACCATCCAAATTGATGAAGTTGATACCTTTATCGGCAAGGATTGGATCGTAACTATTCACGATGGGAAAATTCCTTCCTTAAAAGAACTGTGGGAGGAATTAAAAACCGATAAAAAAAAGTTGAACGAATTACTGAACGATAATTGCTCCAAGTTCATCGCCAAAATGCTGCACGAGGTAATTGATCGCACCTATCCTATGATCGATCACATTGATCAAGAGTTAGAGAAAATAAAAAATGCTATCTACGATGAAACTGAAGACAGACGAAGTTTGGTTAAGGAAATTCTCAGAATGCGACAAAATATTACTGACATGCGTAAAGCGGTTCGAGGTTACAGTGGCGTCTTTCAGCATTTTAATGATACCGCACTACAAAAAGGCGGGTTGATAATTTTTTCAGACAATAAACTTCTCGAAGGACTGGTAAATGACGCTGCTGATATCTGGGAAGCCCTTGATTCCAACAAAGAAGAAGTTGAGGCACTGCAAGAGGCCAATGACGGCTTAATCGGACATAACCTCAACGAAATTTTTAAAACTCTCACAGGCATTTCAACTCTACTACTACCAAGTGCTGTGCTGGCCGGAATTTTTGGAATGAATACCAAATTTGGCCCATTTAATGGTCATCCTTATGATTTTTGGAAAATAATAATCGTGATGATTTGCGCTACTTCAATTCTATTCGTGTATTTCGCAAAAAAGCACTGGCTCAAATAAATGAAACTGTATAACTCGCTGACTCGATCGAAGGAGGAGTTCACTCCAGCTAAGCCCGACTACGTCACTCTCTACACCTGTGGTCCGACTGTTTATGATTACGCGCATATTGGCAACCTGCGCACTTTTTTGTTTTACGACATCCTGCGCCGTGCCCTGCAAGTTAACGGGTACGATGTAAATCACGTGATGAACATCACTGACGTTGGTCACCTAACTGACGACGCTGATGCCGGCGATGATAAAATGGAAAAAGGAGCCGCCCGCGAGGGCAAGACTGTTTGGCAAGTTGCTCAGTTTTATGAAGAGGCCTTTCATAACGATATTAAGCGTCTCAACATCTTACCGGCTAGCCAACGCCCTCGAGCCACAGAACATATTCCTGAGCAAATAGAGCTTGTTAAGCAACTCGAAGCCAAAGGCTACACCTATGCAACCTCTGATGGAATTTATTTTGATACATCTAAGTTTCCAGATTACGGAAAAATGGCTCGACTAGACATTTCCGGACTACAAGAAGGGGCTCGAGTAGAAAAAAGTATTGAAAAGCATCACCCGACAGATTTTGCGCTGTGGAAACTTTCCCCAACAGACTCAAAACGAGCTATGGAATGGGAATCACCTTGGGGCACTGGCTTTCCAGGTTGGCATTTAGAATGCTCTGCCATGGCCATGAAATATCTCGGAAAAACTCTTGATATCCATACCGGCGGAGTCGATCATATGCCAGTTCATCACACCAACGAAATTGCTCAATCAGAGGCTGTCACCGATCAGCCTTTTGCCCGCTGGTGGATGCATGGAGAGTTTCTCCTAATCAATGACGGTCGTATGGGGAAATCAGTGGGTAATTTTATTACCTTATCCAACCTCATCGACAAAGGCTTTAATCCCCTAGCCTACCGTTACTTTGCATTAACCGCGCACTATCGCTCAAAGTTAAATTTTAGCTGGGAAACTCTAGACAAATCACAACACGCGTACAATAAACTTGTCTATCTATTATCAACTTGGGATGAACCGGCCTCCACCGGCAACGCGGATTCTTTAGAAAAATTTCACTCAGCCATCAACGATGATTTAAATCTACCAGAGGCCATGGCTGCATTGTGGGAAGTGGTAAAGTCAAATGATACATCGGCCGTAAAAGCTATAACCATATTTGAGATGGATAAAATACTCGGTCTAGATCTAATGCGGCAAAGCAACTCACTTCGTGAGCGTTTACAGAAGGCCGGCAAAAAAATGGATAAGCTTATAGGAAAACGAGAAGAGGCGCGCACCGCCAAAGACTATACCACCGCTGATGAGCTACGAGACAAAATTGCCAAACTTGGTTTTGCCGTAGACGACACCGAAGACGGTCCGGTGCTAAAACCAATTGACGATCAACTTGGACTCTAGTAGGCTACGCACAATATTTTAAATGCATTGATAGCTTGCCTAAATCAGCACGCCCCAGCCGATTATGAATAATTTTTGGGAAAACCTACCAAAACCGTTAATTTATCTGGCTCCAATGAGCGGGATTACCAATAAGGCCTATCGACAGATGGTCAAGAAGTACCACTCAGATATTTTGTTTCCCGAGTTTATTTCAATTTATGCTCTGCACCATAATTCAGAGAAAACTTTGAAGATGCTGGAGTTTGACGATCTGGAAAGGCCTATAGTAGCCCAAGTATTTGGCTCTGAACCAGATTATTTTTACGAGGCTGCTAAAAAAATTGTTGACCTAGGCTTTGATGGTGTGGATATAAATTTTGGATGCCCGGCACCAAAAGTTGCTAAAAACGGCGGCGGGTGTGCCCTACTTGGTGATCTTGGATTATCCAAAGCCGTGATTGAAGCAACTCTAGACGGAGTGGCCGGCCGAGTTCCTGTGTCAGTAAAAACTAGAGTGAGCTATAAAAATACTCACGTCCGTGAGTTTGCTAGTTTGATTTCAGACTTACCCATTGCGGCTCTGTGTGTACATGGACGTAGTTTTGAAAAACCCTACGTTGGAGCAGCAGATCTTGATTGCATAAAAGAAGTTATGAACATAGTGCCGTTCCCAGTTATCGCCTCTGGCAATGCTCATACTCCCGAAGCCGCTAAACACACACTAGATTATACTGGCTGCGCTGGGGTTGCTTTGGCTCGTGGTTCCTTTGGAAAACCTTGGATAGGTAAACAAATCAAAGACTATCTTGAAACCGGCACATATCACGAACTAACTACAAACGAAATTCTTGATGCCATGGTCGAACATGCTCGCCTGGCCAGTCAACTTAATTCTGACCGACCTTTTGTAGAAGTCAGGAAAATAATGGGATGGTACGTGCGCGACATTCCTCATGCTTCTTCTTACAGAAAACGTCTCGTTCAGGTTGACTCAATTGAAGACGTTGAAGCTATAGTACAAGACATCCGCCGCGAAGCTCCTGCTGAACTTTAAATAAAAAAATTTAAGCGAACAGTAGTCTACTGTTTGGTTCTTTTATTTTTCCTCAATCTCTCTCCGACCAAATACAATCATGGCGGCAATCGGTGCCAAAATCCAACCAAACACCGCCCACTCGTTTGTAAAAACAGTTTGAGTTAGTGGCGCAAAGCGTTGTAAAAATTCTGGCGGCATGAATGACATGGCAATCGACAACAACAAACCAACGTGCAAAATTGAAAAGATAATTGTGGCTATAAATCCACCGCGCTGCCCACCTGAACCAATCGTTCGCAGCAAGGCCGATCGCGAGATCATAAAAAAGAAGACAACAAACAACGATATAAAGGTTGTAAACTGAAAGGCAAAGCTTTGATTAACCGTGATGTTAAGCACAAAGTCTGGCACAGCCTGTACTACCGCCAAGGACATATAGATTGATACAAGAATTACTATAATTCGATCACGTCCTAGGGACATTCCATACAACAAAGCCGATACAGCAAAAAATACTATAATAAAAAGATCCCAAGTGGGGTTAGCCAAATTAAACATCTCAGCAAGCTGGTCAGCAACCGGTGGCTGAGTTGTGGTAGCTTCCGTCGTATTACCTGACTCGACGACCTCCTCAACTGATTCAACCTGTTGATCTGCCTGTTTGTCTGTAGTTTTCTTTTTTTTCTTTGACGCCTGTTCAGTGGTGGCTTGTGCCAACCGCATTGAAATCGGCTGTTCCTCTACATTCATCGCTAGTTGCGAATGATTTTTTTTCTAAAATAATTATACCACAAAGTTAGATATTTAACAATAAGCGTTGACCTATAATAAATATTTGGATACACTGCGGCGGCTTGGTAGTTTCTGCCGGCACCACCCTGACGTACTGGAGGCAGTACATGCTCCCCGTTCCTTTCACCCTGGCACCAACCCGCTTCGTCGTCGTCTTCACGGGCCGCGATGACAACAACCAGCCCGTGCTCATCTCGAGCCCGGACAAGCTGCCGGAAGGCTACTTCAACTCGATCATGGACGCGGCCGTCCGCTTCCCAGACATCACCGGCCAGCTCAACGTGATGTCCCTGATCACCGTCTCGGGTACGGCCACCCTGATCATGGTCGGGCTCGGACAGGACTGGCGTGACCTGAGCAGCCTGTACTACCGCCACATCGGCCAGTACCTGGGAGCTCTGCTGATTCAGAAGCACCTCTCGGTCACGCATACCTGCCTGGTACTCGACCCCGGCCAGCTGCGAGGCACCTGCCTGATGCAGCTGATCATGGGCTGCATGGAGACCGTCGCTACCATGGCTCGCTGGCGCAACACCCCCTTCGCCCCGCAGGTGCTCGTGACCTGCCCGGAGGTCGTGGACGACCAGACGGCCAGGGATATGGCCTGGATCCACAGCAGCTGGCTGACATGGGCGCAGCGGTCAGAGCGACTGGCGGAGACCTGGCGCAAGACCAGCCAGACGATCCGACACCCACGCAAGGCTGCCGGCCGCCTCGGCGACCGTCTGCTTGCCGCCATCGAGCGGAACAGTGGCTGGGCCATCGACGTGGCCCCCTTCTACCGCGATTAGAGAAGGATCAGGTCACACCCGCCACCTTCGCGTGCGCTAGACTCCGAGTCTGCCGCGCGATCTTTTTTTAAAAACCCTTGACAAAGACCAAATTAATCCGGTATTGTCAGGCGGCTCGAGGGGTAAAATCCCCAAATTCAAAAGTTTCGGTTTCGAGCAAACATCACAGCTGTAGCCTGGAGGCAACATGCAGCCCCGTCCCCTGTTCTCTGGAAAGCTCCCCGCCGTGACCGTCATCCTGGTCAGCACCTGCTACTGCGGCCTCGGTCGCGTCCCCCTCTTCGGCTTCCACCAGGACGTCGAGGCTGAAGCCATCTTCAACGCCGATCATCGCCGCATCCGCGGTGATGCTCTGGCCGCCTCGACGATCTACACCACCCAGACTGGCCGCAAGGTCATGTTCGTACCGGTGGGGGCGATCGACGAAGGCCTGGCAAACCGCCTGACGATGGCGGGACGACAGATCGTCGCCAACGTCACCAACCAGAACCTCGCCGACGTGGCCATCGCCATCGATCCGTCCGATCTCTGGCAGGTCTCCAACGACGAGGTCAGCTGGGCCCTCGCCCTGCTCGGAGGGCTGAGCTTCGGACGGATCACCAATCTGCTCACCACCGGTCGCGTCTCCTCGAGCGTCGGGGTGTTCACGGACCCCACCTGGGTCTGCCGTGAGCTCAAGGAGCTCGCCGCAGCCAAAGATGCCATCGACGGCGTCTTCAACAGCGGCCATCCCACCTCGCGTGGTCCGACGCTGGTCCGAGTGCGGTTCGTCGGCTTCAGCCCCGGCTTCGACGTCGAAGACATCTTCCGCGACCAGACCGACGGCAGCGAGTCGCTGCTGGAGCTCCTCCGCCGCTTCGGCGCGGGAGGTTCCCGGCGCCGCACGGACAACCCCAGCTCCTGAGCAGAGGCGCAGCAAGTCTCTCTCACCCCTACCCACCTCTCCAGGTGCGTGTAGGGTCTCTTTTTTTATTGACTAGATCGACCCTTGCTATTAAGGTAAGATCGCGCTCAAGGTGAGTGCTACTGGAGGACAGATGACACCGACTGACATCTTCACTGGAGCAAGCGGATCGGTGACGATCCTGTTCACAGCTACTGACTCGGCAGGTCACCTGACCTCACTTCTGGGTCAACCCTTCCCCAACACCCTGGAAGAGGTCTGTGCCGATCTCATCGAGGAAGGCATCGACCTGATGGACTCGAACAACCCGGTGGCGCTCGATGGTGAAGACACCATGCTGATCCTGCTGCCGGTCGGCGAACTGGGACCTGCCTGCCTGCCCCGAGCCGTCGAAATGCTCTTCAATCTCGCCGAGATGGTAGAGGCCCTGGGGCTCAAGCACCGGCGACAGCACAGCTTCCACGTGTACCTCGATCTTCCGTTCGCTAGGACTGTACCGATCGGCAACGCAAGCCTGAGCGACCTGATCGCAGCAACCATCGTCTGCGATGCCCAGATCAAGGACTGGTCTGAACGCTCCCGCATGAAGATCCAACTCTCCGGTGACAGCAAGGTGGACATGCCCCTGCTCGAAACCGCCGAGCTAGGCATTGCCGTGGCTGAACTGCTCGAAACCATCCAGGATCGTCTGAGCAGCATCGAGGATCTGCCCATCGGCACTCGGGTCATGCTCGGGGTCGATGATGGCGACCAGGAGAGCTACATCTGTGGAATCTACTTCATCAACGATGAGGATGAGGATCCATCACCTCAAGTGGCGGATCAGCTGGAAGCCATCGTCAGGGAGGCAATGGCCAGTGGCGGCTGTCGCGCCAACCGTGATGGCCTACTGGTGCTGGTCACTAGCCCAGCCGCGCCTGGCAACAAATAGCGGATCGATCGGTCTCTGGAATATTTCGGAGAGCTGCTGATCGACCCGCCTCTTTTTTTATATTTGACTAAATAAGGCCCTTCAGATAGAGTGCCGACGGCGCTAGAGGTGACGTTAACGAACCAGCTGGAGGGCTGTCACTCGTTGACGAGGGACCTTTGGTCGATGAGCCGCATGGGCATCGGCCAGAGCCGTGATTACTGAGCTGGCTTGGCTTTATCGGTGGGACTGGAGACCCCACGCAAGGAACGATAACGCCTGCGGGACCGGCGAGTAGGGCCTCGGAAGCCCTGCGTTGGACTGGGGAGTCCACAGTGATCATACCAACAGTGCTAGCTGGGTGGGGGTAAGCTTCGGCCGACCTCCCACCCAGCTCCACCTCTCTTTTCTATAAAAAAATTGATCCCATGAGGGGATTTTTTGTTTGTAAAAACACCGCCGATTGGCGGTGTTACTTAGTCTAGTTCAGACAGTTGCTTGAGAATCTTTTTATACTTACTCGAAACTTTTTTAGGCACCTCAACTTGAACGGTAATAATGTGATCGCCTCGGCCTCCACCATGCAAACGGGTTACCCCGGTTCCGCGTAACCTAAGCTGCTTACCACTGCCGGTACCACTAGGTACTTTTACTTCCATCTTACCGTCCAGGGTATCCACTATAATAGTCCCACCCATTACTAAAGTAGCAAACGGAATTTCTGTTTCTGAATAAATATTATCGCCATCGCGCTCCCAGCCATCGTGGGATTTAACATGAACCGTTACAAATAAATCACCAGACTGTGCGCCAAATTCTCCGGCCTCTCCTTGGCCAGTAATACGAATTGTTTGACCATCATCAATGCCAGCTGGAATGTCTACTTCCAAGGCAGTGTCTTTGCGTTCAACGCCCTTTCCATGACAGGTCTCACAAGCTGTCTCGACAGTTTTACCGCGACCTTTACAAGCCTCACAGGCCACGTGCGACCTAACCGCTCCAAACACGCTGCGCTGTAATTGTTCAACCACACCAGCCCCTTTGCAAGTAGTACATTCTTTAATAGGAGTACCAGGCTTGGCACCATTGCCAGAACAAGTACTGCAAGTAGACCCCTTTAACACGTTAAGGGTTTTTTTAAGACCAAAGGCAGCCTCTTTAAAGGTCATGGTCAAGTCCATCTGAATATCACTACCGCGCTGTTGCTGTTTTTGACCTCGGCGTCCACCGCCGCCAAAAAACTCTGAAAAAATATCTCCTAGGTCAAATTCAACACCCTGACCACCTCCGGCAAAACCACCTTGACGCATGATGTCTTCCCAATTCATTCCGCCTGGTCCGCCACCAGCGGCACCGTTGACGCCGGCCTCGCCGTACTGGTCGTACATTTTGCGCTTGTCTGGGCTACTCAAAACCTGATAGGCCTCGTTAACCTCCTTAAATTTGGCTTCGTCGCCACCTTCTTTATCTGGGTGATACTTATGCGCTAGTTTCCGATAGGCCTTCTTTAGCTCATCTTCACTAACGCCCTTCTCCACCCCGAGTATGTTGTAATAGTCTTTAGACATGAATTTACTGCGAGCGCGCGAGGCGACGGGGACCCCGTCAGCCCAACTGGACTGACGGG
The DNA here is from genome assembly GCA_002781785.1 of Candidatus Kerfeldbacteria bacterium CG15_BIG_FIL_POST_REV_8_21_14_020_45_12. GTDB lineage: Bacteria > Patescibacteriota > Patescibacteriia > UBA9570 > XYC2-FULL-38-9 > UM-FILTER-45-8. Next base: position 51,252 of record PFGC01000037.1, on the reverse strand, counting down.
GTGGCGCCGTTAAGCAGCGAGCCTAATTAACTTATTATTGTAACGTCCTACCATCAAGTTCCAGAGTCGCTAGATTATTACCCTTTTCATCATTTAACTTCAACTTCCTTTTACCAATAATCAGACCGAAGCCGTCATCAATCACTGTGCTATCAAGTCCAGTTACAGTTTTGGAAGTTACTCGATCAAGTGTCCGGTTGTCTTCATTATAGCTATAAACTAGCAACAGAACCTGATCATCACTTCCAGTTTTGCGCGCGGCTACGATGTAATTTTCATCATCGTCTGCCACTAACTTACCGGCGGTGTATTCATGATGCACTTTTTTATTGGACACCTTGCGGGTGGCTAATAACTCTCCATCACGCGTGTACAACTTCATAAACTTGCCTTTTTGCTCTTGCATGGCCAAAACACCCTTCTGCTCACCACTCGTACCAACGTTAGCCAAGCGCGCATCAACACCGCCGCCACTAAAAGCTGTAAATCGTTCCAGCTCTTTGCCGGTCAGTTTATTTTTTAGAACGACAACACCCTTTCCTGAATCCTTATCAATTGCCTTAACTGGCTTGGTATCAAGTGGCGTATCAACAAATCCAGCTGGCGAATCACTAACTGCCTGTGTTCCAACTGCATACATTAAAGCAGTAGCTGTGATTAGTGAAATGGTGAGCAGATGAGCTTTCTTCATAAGGTTTGTTTTTATTTACCTAGAGTAAACTATTTATCTTCACCCTTCGCCGCATCGTCTGACTTTTCTTCTGACTCGTTGTCTGTTTTTTCTTCGAAGTCAGCATCAACCACGTCGTCAGTTTTTTCTTCGCCTGGAGTAGCACCTTCGCCTGCCTCCGCGCCAGATTTCTCCTGTTCTTTAGCGTAGAGAATCTCACCAATTTTTTGAGCGGCCGTTGATAAATCGTCACCAGCTTTTTTAATTGCCTCAAGGTCTTCACCTTCCAACTTCTTTTTCAGGTCCTCAATCTTGTCTTGAATATTTTTTACATCATCTTGACTGATCTCACCTGACTTCACGTGCTCTTCCGCATCTTTCAAAGCCTTCTCAGTAGTGTAGATCATCGTCTCACCGATATTCTTTGACTCGATTAACTCCTTCTTCTTTCTATCTTCATCGGCGTGCTCTTCAGCATCCTTGGTCATTTTTTGAATCTCGTCATCGCTCAAACCACTAGAAGCCTCAATCCGAATAGATTGTTCTTTGTTGGTAGCTTTATCCTTAGCGGTAACATTCAAGATACCGTTAGCATCCACATCAAAGGCAACTTCCACTTGAGGAACGCCACGCGGAGACGGTGGAATGCCAGAGAGAATAAATCTTCCAAGAGACTTGTTATCGTTAGCTAACTCACGCTCACCCTGCACAACGTGTACTTCAACTGAAGTTTGGTTATCAGCGGCAGTCGAAAAAATCTGCTGTTTCTGTGTTGGGATAGTAGTATTACGTTCGATGAGCTTAGTAGCTACACCACCCAAGGTTTCAATACCAAGTGACAATGGAATAACATCAAGCAGTAAGACATCTTTAACATCTCCTTGCAGTACTCCAGCTTGAACAGCTGCGCCCATGGCCACAACTTCGTCAGGATTAACAGTGGAGTTTGGCTTTTTGCCAAAGTACTCCTCTACCTGCTGTTGAATCATTGGCATGCGAGTCTGACCACCGACCAGCACGATTTCGTTTATATCTCCCTTGCTCATTCCAGCGTCTTTCAAAGCTTCTTCCACTGGACCAAAGGTTCGTTTTACCAAATCAGCACACAGCTCCTCCAACTTAGCTCGAGAAATCTTCATGACCAAATGCTTTGGTCCGCTGGAAGGATCGTTAGCGATAAATGGCTCGTTGATCTCTGTCTCCATAGCACTAGACAGTTCAATCTTCGCCTTTTCTGCAGCCGATTTTAAACGCTGTAAAGCCAGGTTGTCCTGGGCTAGATCAACACCTTCTTGCTTCTTGTACTCTTCTAAAATCCAGTGAATCAAGATCTGGTCGAAGTCATCTCCACCCAAATGAGTGTCGCCATGAGTAGCCCGAACCTCTACGGTGTCAGAGCCAACTTCTAGAACAGAAACATCAAAGGTGCCGCCACCCAAATCATATACAATAATTTTTTCGTCTTTCTTTTTATCAAATCCGTAAGCCAACGCCGCCGCTGTCGGTTCATTGATGATACGCTTAACATCCAGACCAGCGATCTTTCCAGCATCCTTAGTGGCCTGACGCTGTGAATCGTCAAAATAAGCCGGCACAGTAATAACCGCCTCGGTAATTTTTTCACCAAGTTTTTCTTCAGCGTCTGTCTTTAGCTTCTGTAAAATCTTTGCAGAGATTTCCTGTGGAGTATATTCCTTCTCCCCCATCTTTACCGTCACGCGATCACCCTCGTGCTTGATCTCATACGGCATCAGCTTTACATCTTTTTGAACTTCTTCGTCTTCCCAACGGCGACCAATTAGTCGCTTAACTGAAAAGACTGTATTTTCTGGATTAGTTACCGCTTGTCGTTTAGCAGCCAGTCCAACGATCAGTTCGCCAGTTTTACTCTCTGCTACAATAGAAGGTGTAGTACGGTTACCTTCTTTGTTTTCAATGACCTTTGGTTGACCACCCTCCAAAATCGCGACACAGGAGTTCGTGGTTCCAAGATCGATTCCTAGAATTTTTCCCATAGTGGTTGTATTAGATATTTTCAGTAATTATTTATAGATTTTGACTTTGGCGATACGAATCACCTTGTCGTTTAACTTGAACCCCGCAGCTACTTCCTCGGCAATGATTCCACTCTCGCCTCCAGCTACCTCTTCGAGCGCTTCGTGCACATGTGGATCAAAGGGCTGTCCAACTGTTTCGATTGGTGTCACACCATGGCTTTCCATAATGCGCATGAAGTTAGTTTGAATGTGCTCAATACCGGTCAGCCAGTCTGATCCCCTATCTTCCTCTGGCACACCTTTGAAAGCATAAGAGAAGTAATCAGCCATCGGCAGTAGCTCAAGAATGAACTCTTCATTAGCGTGTCTAATGGTTTCGCCGATTCGTCGGGTGGTTTCTCTCTGTAAATTGTCGTAGTCAGCCCTGGCTCGCTGCCAGCCCCCAAGATACTCGGCGCACTGCTCCTTTAAAGTTACCAGCTCATCTTTCTTCTTGGCCTTCGCTGTTTTACGTGTGTCAGCCTCATCGTTGGGCTGATCAGCGATTGGATCAAACGGATCCTGCGAAGTTTTATTATCGTCGGTACTCATCGTATAAGTCATCCATTAATGATTCGACATAAGACAACATTGCAATGTTGGCGTCATAGTCCATGCGCATCGGTCCAACAATCCCTAACACCCCTGCCTGTTCGTCTGCCAAGCGATGCTCGGAGACAATCATTGAACAGTTGTGCGAAAAAGGATTTTCCCGACCAACCAAGACCTGCATGGTGCGGCTAACCGAATGGTTAACTTGTTTCATAACCTCGTCGATTTGGTCGAACATTTCACCAATCTCCTGTAGCAAATCGGCTTGGGCAGCAAATTCCGGCTTTCGGAACATATGCGCAATGCCAGTGTAGTAATAGTTTTGCCCGGACATTGATATTACGACCGTCTCGTCGGTCAGATCAGCTAGCGTTTTGGCCAACACCTTGAGCAGTTGTCGCTCATCCGGCTGACGTTGCACGGCCTGATCAATCGCCTCTTTTCGCGCACCCTTTAATTGCTGTGGCACGATAAAGTGCTTAATATAGTACTGATAGCCCTTTTCAGTTGGAACGCGTCCGGCCGAAGTATGCGGTTGAGCGATAAAGCCCTCGCCCTCTAACTCAGCCATGTCATTCCTCAAAGTAGCTGGGGAACAATCAAACTCACCACTCTCCACCAGCTGCTTGGAGCTAACTGGCTTTGCGGTGGCAATATACTCCTGCACAATGACCCGGAGTAAGTTCTCTTGTCGTTCTTTTTTTCCCATATTTCCAGGGATTTAGTGCCTGATTTAGCACTCTCATTGGCTGAGTGCTAATAGCAGTATACTCACCTATTTTGCAGTGTCAAGAGGGGCCGAATCATTGACGAGCCAGGGTATTCTTGATACATACAGGCAACACCCATTGAGGTGTTCGTTTCCTCAGCTCGGCAGACAGTAAGCCGACAAACCCGTGGAGTCTCGATGAAGCATCGTCCTGCAACCTGGGTGCCCACCGCCGAAGGGCCCCCCTCCTCACCCCATGCCCTCCGCGATCTCAGGGCGCACTCGATCATCGGCACCCTGTGGCCGATTACAGTCGCCATCCACCAGGGCATCGTCCGATGGGAGCATCCCAACACAGCGGTACCCCTGAGCACCGATCGGCTGGAATGGCGGCGACTGCCCGACCTGCTTGGCCCCGGCCGCTGCTGGGACTGCCTGCTCTGCGTGGCCGTCCTGCGCCAGTACGGCGACAACACCTCCGCAATGGCCGTCATCCAGAACGACCTCGGAGACGCTCGCTTCGGGCTTCCCGACCCTGTCGGACACCGCTTCCGCGCCAGCTTCCCCGTCCTCCCCGGGGACTGGGCCTACACCGAAGGCTGGCTGCAGCTCGTCCGCGATCCGGGAACTGGCAACATCGCCCCCTTCCCGACCGACAAGATGCGCTCGTGGCTCGCCGAGCACTTTGGCGGCGCTACTCGCCCCAGCCTGAGCTTCGCGAGCCACTAGTCCGTTCGATCACCTGCGATCGACCGGGCTTCTTTTTTTTACTAAAAACCCCGCAAAACTGCGGGGTGGTAAGACTATTTTATATAACTTACCCTATTACCATCGGCGATATCATAGCCAGTGTTAGCAAGCTAGACACCCCGACAAAGAGCACAGAGATGCGAAACATCAAGCGCTCGGTCCTATGATCGATCTGCATACCTTTTTTGTTTGTTTTTCTTTTTATTTACGTTCTGTATCTATTGTAGCAAAAAAAGACAATTTCGTCAATGTCTGTACGTGCAAAAAAACTAACTAAGCCTCTGGCCAAATTTGATTTCCAGTCTCGTCACGCACTATAATCGCGTCCACCGGGCAGGACTGAGCGGCCGCCAAAATATCCTCGTCAGAATCTCCATTCTGTTTAACGACAACAGCAATGTTCTCATCGTCCATCTCGATGGTTCCAGCCGCCAACACAGCGCAACTACCAGCGCCGATACAAGCCTCACGAATAACCTCTACGGAATAAGCCATAATATTTATTGAGTCACTTTGTTAATAATATCAACAACGATTTTAATTACTCTATCAATCTGTTGACTAGTAGTCGCCCGACCAAGGGTTAGCCGTAGACTACGACGAGCATCTGCTTTGGAATAGCCCAGTGCCAACAGTACGTGTGACGGATCAAGCGATCCGGCGGCACAAGCCGACCCTAATGAAGCGGCTACCCCCGCCTGATTAAGATACACCAGCAACGCTTCACCATCAATATTTGGAAAAAATATATTAATATTATTGGGCAGTCGCGGTTCACGGGCACCATTTAGCTCTGCTCCTGGAATTTTCTGAATAAGCTCATCAATTAACTCATCTCGCAATTTGCTCAGGCGTTCACTCTCAGTCTCACGTTCTGCAACAGCTAGCTCTACCGCTAAACCAAATCCGACAATACCAGAAACATTTTCTGTACCTGGCCGCAGGGACTGCTCTTGGTCGCCACCAAACATTAGCGGCTGCAGCTTAACACCACGTTTCACATACAAAGCGCCAACTCCCTTTGGACCATAAATCTTACTAGAATTTAAGGTTAACAAATCAACTCCCAGCTCATCAACATTAATACTCAAGGATCCCGTAGCCTGGCAAGCATCGGTATGAACTAACGTTTTTGGATTTTTAGCTTTAACCGCCTGAACAATTTTAGAAACTGGTTGAATGGTTCCGATTTCATTATTAGCCAACATCACACTCACCAACACCGTTGATTCATCCACCATAGCTGCGACTGAGTGAGCATCAACAATTCCGTTTTTTGGCACCTTAACTATTTTGCGAGTAAATCCTTCCCGCTCAAGTTGCTGACAGCTATCCAAAACGGCAGCATGCTCAATAGCAGTGGTCACTACACTCCCCTGCCCAATAAATCTAGCTGAACCCAAAACTGCCAAATTGGCACTCTCAGTTCCACCGCCGGTAAAAACAACCTCTTGCGGTGAGCAACCTAAAGCTGCGGCTACCTGAGCCCTAGCGTCATCAAGCGCCTGCCGCGCTGAATAACCCAAACTATACTGACTTGAGGGGTTTCCAAATTCTACTGCCTGCCAGGACAACATCGCTGCCGCAACTTCTTCCCGAACTGGGGTTGTAGCAGCATGATCCAGATAAATTATTTCTTTGCTAACAGTATTCATATAACACTACATACCATACTAGGCATTTTTGGCAAAGAAAAGAAGCGCCCCACCAATAGAGCGCCTCAATTCTATTCGATATAACCGCCAGCCTGGAGTTCCCAAAGCTTTTGGTATAATCCACCATGTTCTAGCAATTCCTCATGTGTCCCTTGTTGAACAATACCACCGTCGCTGAGCACAATTATCAGATCGGCCGACATTATTGTCGATAATCGATGAGCAATAATTAGAGTGGTTCTACCATTCATTAAGCCTTTAAGCGCCAGTTGAATTTCTGCCTCTGAGGCTGAATCCAAACTTGAGGTAGCTTCGTCTAATACTAGGATTGGCGCGTCGCGCAGGAAGGCTCGAGCTATGGCAATACGCTGCTTCTCCCCACCTGACAACTTCACACCTCTTTCACCAACCAAGGTATCATAACCTTGTGGTAAGTTGGCAATCAGTTCGTCGGCGTGGGCCTCGCGAGCCGCTGTTTCAATCTGTTCTCGGGTAACAGCCTTAGTACCGTAAGCAATGTTGTAAGCAACCGTTTCATTAAACAGCGCTGTTTCTTGCGGCACAATGGACAACTGCTGCCTCAATGATTGCTGGGTTACCTCGTTAATGTTTTGACCATCAATCGTGATATACCCGCCAGTTGGTTCATAAAACCTATATAACATTTTTATGATAGTTGACTTACCAACTCCCGATGGACCAACCAGCGCAACACTCTTTCCAGCCGGCACTGTGAAAGATAGATCCTCAAACACTCCACTACTTCCCTGGTAGGCAAACTGCACCTGTTCAAAACGGATTAAGCCCTGCTTAACTTCTAATGTTTTAGCTGAAGCTGCATCGGAGATTTCATTCTCCTTTCCAAAGTAGCTGAAGAAGGCGGTTAAATCGGTTAGAGCTTCTTGCAAACGACGAACGTGATGCTGAAAGTCCCACAAGATACCAACAAGGTAACCAAGGTAACTGATCACCAAGACGAAGTTAGCTAGGCCCATATCTCCAGATATAAGTAATGGGATAGCTATCATCAATAGTATTACGACCGAAGAGACGTTAATCAGAATCTGGCCGCTACTAACCCATTTCCAACCGTCCCACTCATACTGCTTGTTGTCTTTCCAAACCTGCCTAGTCTTTTTGAATGACTTTATCTCTTCTTGTTCTTGATGAAAGTACTTAACTACCTCCGCATTCATTAGAGCATCCATCGCCTTTCTTGAACCTTCATCGTCGAACGAATTAGCGGTATCACGCCGATGCTGCATTTTGATAGAGGCGATAATCGTGAAGACACAAAATACAATAGCTTGAACCAACAGAACCAGAGCAATGCGCCACTCAATAACAACGTAGACAATGAATATTACAGTCAAACGAATTAACAACGGTATTAGGTTGAAGACAAAGGCATCCAGAAATGCCTCAATACCATTAACACCCCGAGCAAATTCCTTGGCTAGTTTTCCAGTTTTACGTTCGGAGTGAAACCTAAATGATAAGTTAAGCACCTTACCAACAAAGTCGTTTGCACCATCTCGCATAGCTGAAGCATCCAAGCGATTGGTAAAATGTAACATCAAACCGTTAGAGACAATGACCAACCCCTGCAGGCAAACAAAGCCAATGATTAAGAAGATGGTTTTTTGGATAGCTAAGTCATGGGTAATTTCAAGGGCAAATAACGATTCAAAGACCAGGATGACCTGACGATAAATTAACGGCTCTCCCAGTACCGATAACTCTTTCAGCAAGACAAAGAGAATAACCAGAGCTGACCACTTTCGATATCGCCAAATATATGGCCAAATATAGCGTAAATTAGTTTGTATTGAATTGAATGATTTCATAGTTGTGATTTTAAAAAACCCTCACCGGGGCCGGAGAGGGTTTAATGACTTCTGTTCAATCGTTATCTACGATTGAACGTGATTCACCCTACTCCGACGCGCATCTTCTGCCATAACAGCAGCGGGAACGCCTGCGCTCTGGCCACCTACCATGAAGCGGACCATAGCAAAAACAGCCTGACTGATTCCTGCGTTCATGCGAACCAGGAGCGTCTCTCGGTTGTACTGATAATCTGCCATATGCAGTCGAGGGATGAATTAGATATTACTGAGACTACTTGAAATATTTACTTTGTCAAGCAAGTCTCATTGAGCATCACTATTCATTTGTTTTCCCACACCTGCTGTCCAAGTTGAATCGTGCCACTGACCTATCAAATCATGAGCTGCTTGCGGACCATCCTCACCCGGAGCGTAACTATGCATCGGTAAAGCTTGATCACTCCATGCGTCAAGCACTGGCTGAACAATCCGCCATTGTTCCATGACTTCCTCAGTGGTTGGAAAGAGTGACTGGTCACCAATAATTACATCATGGATCAAGCGCTCATACGGCGAGGGCTGTTCATCAGTAAATTCAGTCTGATAGGTAAAATTCATATAGACCTGCTCAGTCTCAATAGAAAAACCTGGTTTCTTAGCATACAATAATAAACCTATTCCTTCCATAGGCTGTACTCGAATATTTAAGACATTTGGTTCTGTTCTAATGCCGACAGCCTTACAGATATCAGATTTACATGGTGCAAAATGAATAGCAATATTGGTTTCCTTTTGAGCCATCCGCTTACCAGTCCTAATAAAAATAGGTACATCCTTCCACCGTGGATGAGAAGATTTTAATTGCATGGCGGCAAAAGTTTCCGTTACAGAATGCTCAGCCACAGTTTCTATAGCTCTATAACCATCGTACTGAGCTCGCACCGCTGACTCAGCTGGATTAGAATCTAATGAAAAAGTTTGCAACATTTCAACCTTACGCCGATGGATATCAGCCGAATTCAAACTCATTGGCTCATCCATCATCACTAAAGTGGCTAGCGCTAAACAATGACTCTGAATCATGTCACGAAGCGCTCCAGAGCTATCATAATAACCAGCTCGATCCTCTACTCCTATATCCTCAGAGGCGGTGATTTGAATATGATCTATCGCCTCAGGATTCCAAGAATCATTAATAACTGGATTGGTAAATCGAAACAATAATATATTTTGAACTGTCTCCTTGCCTAGGTAATGATCCATTCGATAAATCTGCTCTTCGTCAGCATAAGTCATGACAGCTTCACTTAACTGACGGGCCGACTCAACACTGTGACCAAACGGTTTTTCAATTACTATCTTTCCCTTAATGCCTAGCTCATAACAAGGTCCCGTTAAGCTAGCTTCCTTCAAGTGCTCAATAATCCTGATAAACATCTGCGGAGCCACTGCCAAATAAAATACCGTCTGATGGCCATGGCCACAATCTTTATCTCTCTTGGCAATCTCCTGTCCAATATCAGCGTATGCCTTTGGGCTCTTAATATCACCTTCAACATATGAAAATAGAGCCGCAAAACTTGCCAGCTTGTCTGCGTCTACCTTGCCTTCAGCATAAGTTACGCTTTGCTTAATCATTTCTCCGTAATCACCTAGCGATAAATCCCGTCGCCCTACTCCTACAAAATGAATTTCCTCTGGCAACAAGCCATGACAATACAAGTGATAAATAGCTGGAATCAGCTTACGTTTAGCTAGGTCACCAGTAATACCAAATATAGTAAAAACGGTTGGTAGATAATTTGTGTGAGCTCTTTTACTGACCATAGAATATCATTATAGCAGAAGAGCTCAGTACGTACCTAAAAAAAGAGCCGCACCCCTCTTACAGAGCACGGCAACGTATTTCCCACCGAATCAATTTTCTGAAAACACAACACGAGACCGTGTCTTCAGAGAATGGGTTCTGTGAGCTATGCGACGCTTCTCTTCTCAAGCAGGTCCATGAAGCAAGAGTCATGAGGAATCACGAATCCCTCCAGACGCTCGATGATTTGACCACCATCAGCGCAGCTCCTCCAAGCCCTGATGGCCGTCTCTGTTCTACAGCCCACCATCTGAGCCAGCTGAGTCCGATTGATCTTGATGGGAACGAAGACTCCATCCTCATCTCTCAGTCCAATCGTCATCACCATTTCAGCCAGAACCTGAGTGAAGCGTGCCTCCACAGACTGACCGGTCATGGCCAGCGAGCTGGCCAAACGGTCTCGTTGAGCGATGATCCCGCCCTGCAAAACCGTGGTCAGGTACGATGACCGTCGACACACAGCCCTCACCGCCTCGAGCGGGATGTACTGCACCCTGGTCCTGGTCAACGCCTCGATGTCAGGATCAGACGTTCCGAAGTAGGCCCCAGGATTCATGAACAGCTGAGTGCCCAGGAAGAGAGACCACTGACCAGATCCGCAGGGTTCGCCGTAGCACTCCATGACGAAGCCAGAGCGAACGTAGGCCAGGTGATCGGCCACCACCGGAACACGGCGCCCCCTCGCCACCGCTTCACATCGATCACTGATCGTCAGAAGCTGAGCATCTTCGAACGAGAGGCCAGGGTACGACTTTTGAATAAGATCAAGTAAGGTCACACAACACCTCAACGGCATTACCCCACAAACAGAGTGAGGTGGCCGAAGTATAAATAAACCTAAAAAAAAGATCAAATAATCCACAAAAACAGCAATCTTTAAACAAAAACATCACACTTACCTAGTGTGATGCTGCTCTGGTACCCGCACGGAGAATCGAACTCCGATTACCAGGATGAGAACCTGGCGTCCTAGCCGTTAGACGATGCGGGCAAATTTTCGTGCAATCTATTCTAGCCTGACAGTGTAATATGTCAAGAATATGGTATTTCTATATCAATTTTAATCTTGGCATTGATAATCAAAACAGATTCACTGGCCCAGCCTTTAAGGGGGCACTTGCACGATATAAGACTTCCCAAAGCGACTTGTCCTGATGGGGCCTCAGCGCCAGCATGGGAGGCCAGCTCACCTTTACCGGTGTGTTCGTCTACTAGCACAGGAGCTTCTCAACCGGCTCCAATTTTTTACCAAAAAGGCCCCTCGCCGGGGACCTTTTTAAAAATCAACAAACTATCTTAAAGATCTTTACCAACCTCAACGGCTTGTTCAACAAGTCTATTTGAATATCCATATTCATTGTCATACCAAGCCACTACTTTTACCATATTGCCGCCCACTACCATCGTCAGTGGCAAATCAACCAAGGAAGATAATTTATTTCCAATAATGTCAGAAGATACAATTGGATCAGTCGTTACCCCAAGCACTCCAGCGTATCTCTCAGAATCTGCCGCCTTAGATAAAGCAGCGTTAACCTCCTCCACCGTCACATCCTTTTTTAAAACTGCAGTAATATCGCTAACCGAACCAACTGGCACCGGCACACGAAAGGCCATGCCATCAAAAATACCAACTAGTTCTGGAATGGTTTCTGCAGTAGCCACAGCCGCACCAGTTGAAGTAGGAATTGTATTTATCGCAGCGGCCCGAGCTCTACGAGGATCTTTATGAACACCATCCACTAATCGCTGATCAGCCGTATAACCATGAATGGTTGACATCATCGCCTTCTCAACACCAAACTCATCGTGCAATACCTGCATCACAGGCGCAATACAATTTGTAGTGCAAGAAGCATTAGACAATACCGGATCCTTAGCGGCGTCATGCTCATCATGATTAACACCCATCACAAAAGTTCCCACGGGATCATCACCCTTAGCAGGAGCAGAAATAATTACTGTCTTAGCTCCAGCAGTCAGATGCTTGCTAGCTCCTTCTTTACTTGTAAAGACACCAGTGCACTCAAGGACAACATCAACCTTTAAATCCTTCCAAGGTAACTTCTCTGGCTCCATTTCAGCATACTTTGGCACCTTAACTCCATCCACACTGATAAAGTCATCTCCAAAGTCAATATCATGATCAAATGAAGGGTAAACCGAATCGTACTTCAAGCCTTGGACGGCCTGCTCAGCCGGACCAAGGTCATTAATTCCAACAATCTCGACATTATCTCCATGCTCTTCAAGCGCTATTTTGAAAGCCATTTTTCCAATTCGACCGAATCCGTTGATTGCAATGCGTGTTTTTGCCATGGAATTGAGAGTTAGGTTTAAAACAGTGAGACCACACCAACTGACAGTGCAGTCACGATTATGGCCGCTAGTATAACACCGATTGAAATGAGCGGCAAAGCCCGTTTTGGGGCAATTCCGAAGAGCCAAGAGGCCAAGGCTCCTGTCCAAGCCCCTGTTACCGGCAACGGAATAGCTACAAAAACTACTAACGCAAAGTCACCCCACTTGGCGTGCTTTTCATAAAATTTCTCGCGCGTACGCGCAAATAACCAGGTGAAAAAACGATCAAAAATTGGTACCCGTTGGCGTAAAAAATTAGACACCGGTTCAATCACATATACAATAATTACCACTGGAATTAGATTTCCGATTACAGCGTAAAAGGCTGCTTGTTGCCAACTCAGACCCATCACCAAGCCAGCCGGTATAGCACCACGCAACTCTGCAATTGGCAGCATAGCAATAATCCCAGTAGCTAGCTCTGGTGGAAAATTAACAAACCACTGTACAAAATTAATTCCAGTCATAATGAGTAAAGGTCCAATCTATTAAAGTTTTTGTTGAATTAAAGCGACCATCATTTGAAGGTGTTCCCAGTACGACACTCACTACTTCTCGTTCACTGTTTGGAACTTTTACCTTTACCACCAAGCAGTAACCAGCCTCATCGGTGTAACCTGTTTTTCCAGCGACCACATTAAACTCAGAATCATATAATAATTCATCTGTCGTGAGGACTCTAGAAAAAACACCCTCATCTGCAGTCTCTTGTAGATGTTCAGTCATTCCTGCTGGTTCTTCAATTTCAGGATTATTAAAGGCTGCAATAGCCAGCCTGGCCACGTCGTGAGCAGAGGCTGTGTTCTTATCACTCAAGCCAGTTTGATCCGCAAAAGTAGACTGATCCATTGATAGTGCGGATGCCTTGCGATTCATGGCCAAGATAAAATCATCGTCGCTCATCTCAGTAGTGTGCGCTAAAGCCAGAGCAGTATCATTATCTGATCCTATTAAACTACTGCGCAATAAATCAAAGGCTGTTAGCTGAGCTCCGTGAGGCAGATTTAATTCCTTACCCGCCGGAGTGTCTTCTTCTGGAGCAAAGGTATGCACATGGTTAAAGCCATCAGCCGGCTGATAATCAAACCAGACTAACGCCGTCATCAGCTTAGTAATAGATGCAATAGGTACTACTCTATCTGGATTTTTCTGCCACAGCACCTGTCCAGTTTCAACATCAACCACTATGGCGGTAGTAACCTCCAATGGCGGCCCATACAGGTCACCTCTTGGAACAGGTGGTGCAACCTCAGTTTCTTTTTTATCATCTAACTGCCACTGAAATCGATCAATTGGCAAGTCCCCTCCCTCATGCTCAACGATTCCACTAGCAACAGTTGGTACAATATAAACGTAGTCAGTCTCTTGCAAAGCTTCAGGGATGGATAATCCCATCAGCTGAGAAATTACGAATACAGTTGTAAAAAAATACTTCAACATATCTATATAATATCATTCTCCTGAACAACCTTGGTCCGCCCAGGCGCAAGATTATCAATCGACAACTTCCCTATTCGGACCCTCTGCAGTTTAGTAACCTCAGCGCCAACGGTTTCTACCATGCGACGGATTTGTCGCTTCCATCCTTGAGTCAGAATGATAGAAAAAGAATTACGCGACAATCTAGTCACGTCTGATCCACCTGTAAATCCTTCCGCCAGACGCACACCTTTGGCTAATTTCTCAAGCTCTGTATTAGACAAACTACGATTAGTAGTAACAATATATTCCTTTTCGTGCTCAAAAGATGGATGAGTCAGTTTATTTACCAACTCGCCATCGTTAGTCATAAGCAGCAGGCCTTCTGAATCCTTGTCGAGCCGACCGACTGGCACCAAGCCCTTGGCCCCTGCTGGTATATATTGCGTTATCGTCCGTTTAGCAAAAGGATCAGATAAGGTTGTGGTCACACCTCTTGGCTTATTCAATGCAATAATCACAGTATCAGAGATGGCTTCAACTGGAACACCATCCAGAGTCACCACGTCACCATCCAAGACCTGAAATGAAAAATCAGAGATCGTTTGACCGTTGACCGTCACTCGCTTAGCTGTAACCATCGCATCTGCTCCACGACGTGACGTCACCCCTGCTCGAGCCAGCCATCTATTTACACGCATGGCTTAGGCGTCAGGTTGCTGAGCTGCAGGAATCTCACGAGCCGCGAAAAAATCATCTTTATCAGGTGACGCAGCTAACATTTCCTCTAAGTGAACGTTGGTATTAAGCTCTGTGTAATCGGGTAAATCTGCTGTTTTATTTACACCAAGCAAGGCTAAAAAATCCACTGTTACCCGATAAATCGGCGATCCAGCCTCGGTCTCGCCAAGCTCTTCAACGAGTCCTCTGATCATTAAATTACGTAAAATCAAGCTGCAATTTACACCACGTATCAACTCGATTTCAGACTTAGCGACTGGGCCTCTATAAGCCACGATGGTGAGTGTCTCTAAAGATGGTCTAGTCAGTTCAGCTGCCTCCTGTTCCGCTAGATATTCTGCCACAAAATCAGCATGAGTAGCCGCTGTCATCAATTGCACATCATTGCCCTCTCGCACAACCGTCACTCCCCCACTGCGCTGTTCATACTCTGTCTGCAAAGCCTGAACCGCCTCCTCAACCTCAGCTACGGTGGACCCGGTAACTGAAGCCAATTTCTTCAACGTAAATGGGCGAGATTCCAAGAATAGAATCGAATCAATTTTTCCTTGTAATTCATTCATACGGGAACATTGTACCGTGCAAAACTCAGCCGGTCAAAGGCTAGCTCAATAAGGCGTCATATGTCAGAGAATAAAAAATCAGACCCCTCAGGGGCTGATTTATAACATTACTTCTTTCCTTTAGTTTTAAATGACCGATACGCACTCCAATCTCCCATATCACCGGTATCGTAAAAAGTTCGCGCCCTAACCTTATATCGACGTCCTTTTCTCAAGAATTTCTTGGAAATAATCTTTGTTGAAACACCTTCATACAGATCAGATCGAGGAATAGTGTAGGTTTTTAACCTCTTACCTTTCTTGGTTTTTAATTGAATTTTAATTGAATCTGCCCCCAACCAATAATTAGCATCTTCCCACTTAACGGTAGCGCTTCTCTTTTTTACCTTAACCACTGATAAGGTTCCAAAATCCTGTGCCCAATCTTCATTGTGCAACACGAACGCGTCCGATAATGTGCACATGAATTCACCATCAGCTCTATCATACTGTCCACCGCAATAGTCAGTAGCCGTTGAGAAACCGTAGATAGCCACCCCGATAAAGTGACCAGCAAAGCCCGCATTAATTGACCTACTAGTCACACCGCTAAGATGGAAAGAATAGTCGGCAGCAGGCAACGTTGTGTCTGTATTGTATATCACCGTGAAGCCATCGACTCCCATGTTGGTATCGTAAACCAAATCACCATGATCCTCATCAAAAGTAATGGTGGCATTTGAAAAATCCAAATTACCCCTTGCCTCATCACTACCATCTAGCCCGTCAAAAAAAACTAATTCTGGTGTCGAAGTTGCCTCATTCCCCTCAAAATCAGCTGGGACAATCGGTTCATCAATGGTTATTGTAATGTCATAATCTGCTGACTCAGTAGTGACTACAGATGACTGCTCAACAACTAATGAACTGATTGGATTTGAATCAATTCCCGGTTCAGCCTGAGCCACAGAAAAAAATCCTAAAACCCCTAAGAGACTAACTACTCCAACTACCGTTGAACGGGTCACTAAATTTTGTGTAGGCATATACTTTAGTAACTAATTAACAATATCAAGTATATCAACATTCATGAAAAATACGAACTTTAGCTATTTATAATTGTATTAATTACGAAACTCGCTCTATGACAATTTCTGCCAAGGGCGTTTCTTGTCTAACGTAAATAGATTGCTGTTTTACCAATTCAAGCAGGGCCAAGAATGTTACAACTACTTCGGCCCGATCCGCATTTTCAGACATCAGCTCGGCAAAAACTAAGGTAGCATTATTTTTCAAAAGATCATGAATTTGGGTAAATTTCTCTCGCAAGCTAACAACCTTTTCTACCGCGGATCTTGGTATCCGAACAATTGGCTCCAGACTTTGCAGCACATCAACAAAGTATTCTCTCAATTGATCTGGCCCAACGCCCTCTGGTGGTCTAAACACAACCTCCTGACTCTTAAAAGCCTTGCGCGGATGAAGTACTTTACCAGCAGCCAATAAGTCCTCGATCCCCCTCATGGCATCCACGTACTTTCGGTACATCTTCAGTTGAACCTCTAAGTCTCCCAAGTCTTCCTCTTCATCAACCTGAAGATAAGGCATGAGGGCCTGAGATTTTAACAACAACAATCGCGTGGCTATAGTTAAAAAATCTGCCAACTCATGCGGATAGCGCTCCTCGACCTCTTCCAGATATTGAATAAACTGCTCGGTGACATCAGCCAAGGCAATGTCTGTAATTTGCAGTTCTTTTTGCTCAATCAGTTGCAATAACAAATCAAGGGGTCCGGAGAATTTTTCTAACTGAAACTCTTTATTCATATAGCTGTGAGAAAGAATACCGAATATTTCATCTGCCGTCTATTGATTACCATTTTTTCTAGCCGATCGCTTCTTTAGAGGCAGTGTCTGCTGCTGAGCAATCAAGAGCCTCGCCTCTTTCGTACCTGCTGGTGTTAATGAAACCTTATCAATAAACCACTTCTCCTGAGTACGGTGACCATGTCCAATTAAATAACCACGGTCGATTAATCGTTCTATGCTATGAGTGATAATTTTTCCGCGTAGTTGCTCTTTTGTGTCTCTCTCCTCACCTTCATAAAAAACCAAAAAGAGGGTGCGTCCAACACGCCCACCCTCTTCAAGTGTTTGACTTAAAATATATTGTTGAAGCGCGGATAGACGCACTAGTCTTTCTGAATGATCAAACCAAGTTCATCTAGCTGCTGTTGGCTCACTTGCCCTGGAGCATCCATTACCGCAGTGCGACCTTGTGATGACATTGGGAAAGCCTGTACTTCACGAAGAAAGGTTTCACCCGTCAGATTCATAAGGTTGCGTTCAATACCAAGCGCGATGCCACCATGGGGCGGAAAACCATATGAGAAGGCTTCAAGCATGTGACCAACGCTCTCCTCAGTCTCTGCTTCTGAGTAACCCATAATTTTATAAGTGGCTCTCAGGATCTCTGCCTTATGCGCTCGAATACTACCACCTCCTGCCTCGTACCCATTGCAAACCAAGTCATACTGCTGAGTAATAATCTGGTCAATATTTTTTCCTTCCATCAACCACTCAACATGTTCAGGCTTAGGCATGGAGAATGGGTTGTGACTAAAGGTCCATCCACCATTTTCCGTCTTTTCAAAAAATGGAAAATCAACCACCCAAGCGTAGGCGAGAACACCCGCAGCTTTATCTTCTTCCGTACGTAAGTCAAACTTATCAGCTCCATACTTCTCCATCGACTCCGCATAGGTAATACGAGGAAATGGTTTTTCCTTAATCGTAAATCCCATCGCCTCAACCGTTTGAATCATCATGGCTTCAACCGTGCTCAGGATATCTTCCTGTTCGACAAAGGCCATCTCAATATCGATTTGACTATGCTCATAACCTCGGTCAGCTCTTAGATCCTCATCACGAATAGCTCGGGCAATTTGAAAGTACCGCTCGACTCCCCCACCAACTAGCAACTGTTTATACTGCTGCGGAGATTGAGGCAGTGCATAGAACGAACCTCTAGCATGACGTGACGGGACTAGAAAATCTCGCGAACCTTCTGGTGTTGATTTGGTCAGTAACGGTGTTTCAACCTCAGTAAATCTATTTTCAAACAGGTACTCTCGAGCACTCTGCACAAACTTACTGCGCATCTCTAAATTATTTTGAAGACGCTGTGTTCGAATATCTAGATATCTATATTTCAAGCGAATATTCTCATCAATCTTACTGGTATCTTCAGTCAGTTCAAATGGAGGGGTGGCAGCCTCACTTAGAATTTCCATTGAGAGTGCCTCCAACTCAACTGTGCCAGTGGGGTGATCATCTTTCACCTGTTTTTCTGGGCGAGCGTTCACTCGTCCAGTAATTGAGACAACAAATTCAGATCGTAACGAACTAGCCTGCGCCAATAACTCAGCATAATTCGGCAAAAATACTACCTGAATTAGGCCGGTTTTATCACGAAGTTCAATGAAAATCAGCTTTCCCATATCTCGGCGTACATGCACCCAGCCACTGACTTTTACCTCCTCGCCGACCTGCTCTGTTGTTTCGATTATCCAAGTTCTTTTCATAAATAGTGTTGAATTCTTGTTAGTAGAATAGCATATTTTTTGGTCTGACGTCTGCTCCTAGAAAGAAAACGACCGGCTCCTTAGGCCGGTCCGTCTACTATCTGTCGTGAGTCACTACGACAACGGAACCAGCTGGAGCTGGGTATCGTTGTTGTCATTATTGTTCACGCAAAATTTCATAAAGCGACTCTAACCTATCTAAGCTACGGAGTCAACCGATTAATCATTCGTGGAAAAGGAATGGTTTCACGGACATGTTTTAACCCACAAATCCAAGCTACCGTACGTTCCAGTCCAATTCCAAAACCAGCGTGTGGCACAGAACCATAGCGGCGAAGATCCAAATACCACTCAAATGGTTTGCGATCTAAATTGAACTCAGCCATTTTAGCTACCAACAAATCATAATCAGCAATACGCTCAGAACCACCAATTACCTCTCCATATCCTTCTGGAGCAAGTAGGTCAGAACATAAGACGCGCGAGGAATCTTCTGGGTCAGGCTTCATATAAAAAGCCTTCACCTTGGCTGGGTACTTTTCAATAAAGAGTGGCGTAGTGAACTCTTGCATTAGCATAGTTTCATCATCGGCACCCATATCCTGATCTGGTTGGATATCAGAACCCATGCTCTGTAACTTTGCTACTGCCTCTGCATGGGTCATGCGTGCAAATGGTACTAGGCAGGCCTCAAGTTTGCTAGTGTCTCTCTCTAAAATCTGTAATTCCTGTTGATTGCGCTCGAGCACGGTCTTAATAATAGCTTGCACCATTCTCTCTTGAACATCCATGTTTTCTTTCCAATCAGCAAAAGCAATCTCGGCATCCATCATCCAAAATTCCGTCAGATGACGCCGAGTTTTTGATTTCTCTGCTCGAAAGACCGGCCCAAAATCAAAGACCCGACCAAGAGAGAAAATAGCTGCCTCAGAATACAACTGGCCACTTTGGGTAAGATACGCCTTATCGTGCACGCTCATCTCTGTGCCATCTTCAGATAGCTCTGAGGTACCACTATTTTCCTTTGGGAAATAATCCATTTCAAACAACTCCGTGGTATCCTCACACGAAGTCGGTGTTAGAATAGGAGTATCAAATCGCGTAAACCCTTCGCTAGCCAGATGCTCATGAATCGCGTAAAAAATCGTGTGACGAATCCGTTGAATTGCCCACTGCCTTGGGGCACGTAACCAGAGATGTCGATTATTCAACAAGAAATCCGGACCGTGCTCTTTTTTTCCAATGGGATACTCTTCTGCTAAATGCAAAACCTTCACGTCACGAACCTGCAATTCATACTCTTCCTTTTTTGGGTGCTTTGAGACCACCCCAGAAATTTCGACAGATGTCTCAATAGTCAGCGTGCCGACCGCCTCCCAAACTGGCTCAGGTGCGTCATGTTGAGAAACAATGGCTTGGGTAAAGCCAGAACCATCTCTCAGCTGCAAAAAGGCGATCTTTCCGGAAGAGCGCATATTATAAACCCACCCTCGTACTACTACCTCTTCGTCGACGTGCGCACCAAAATCTTTAATAAATACATGCATAAAACAAATAACTCAATGAATGAGACCCAAGAGTATCACCAGTTTTTCAATTTGACAACGCTCTAACGCGTAGGCAATAAACCTCGTCGTGTCAGCTCTTCAATCACAGCATCGTAATATGATGGCTGCTTAGCCCAATCTCGTTCATTTCCCTGATTGATGGCACGCCATAATTCCCCTACTGTCCATCCATCCATTTGAGCGGCAGCGTGCCTGGTCATCACTCTGTCTGGCCGACGAGCAATGCCACTGGCCTCACGCAAAGCCGCTAAACCGTTTAAGGTAGCAATCAGCCTTTCAAAATCAAATCTATCTTCAGGCGGCACCACCCCTGAGCGCTCTCTTTTAATGCTGGCATCAGGACTCGATTGAGGGTGTGGCTCCGTATCCAACACTGGCTCCGGTTTAGCAAATTCTTCAACATCAGGCTCACCTGGCTCTAAGCGACGTTTTTTCACAAAGTCGAATCGAACAACTTTATCGCCCATATATATTTTGTTAACTTTGCGGCGGAGTTGGTGCAGAATCAGGAATTCCATGATTCATCTCTCTTGCCTCCAGCATTGTGATGGCCTTATCCATAGCAATATTCTGATCCTTCGCCACCTCAAATCTAATTATGGCCAAATGCTCCTCAACCTCATCCACTAATCTTGCCCGTGCTTCTGGTGTTAAATATTGTAACTTAACCTCCTTTAATAAATGAAGTGTTGGATCCATTCTAGTGTCTGCCGATATTGACTTACGAATTCCATACTCTAAAACCGTTTGAGCCTCATTGGCATCATAGTTAGGCTGAAGCACTTTACAGAAACGGTTCATCTCTTCGAGTAAGGGTTCGATTTCATCAAATCTCTCGGCGATTATTTTACCTGGAATAATGTACTCTTTATACTCAGCTTGAACCAAGCCAGGGTCATCATCTTCACCATTTTGAATATCAAATTTGATCTGCTGAATAAAATCATTTAACAAAAAATCAACCAACTCAACACTGACCGTTTCAGCGGCCTCAATATAGGAAAATAAATTAGACTTCACCAAAGGGTTCCTCAGCGACTCTGGAGGGGAAGACAGTAATGCAAAAATATAGGTTCGATCACCAATATTTCGCTCTAGTTCATTGTATTCCAAAATTGATTGAGCTAACTCAGCCACCTTGGTAATCATGCCCTGCTTAACAATTAACTCTTGCAACTGCTTTTCATATTGCTGAATCTCCTGCTGCAACTGAGTTTTAACGTTGAAAATATCCTGTTTAGTAACTCTCATGCCAGTGCTGATCTATTTTTATAATTAGTTCGACGATGTCTTCTATTGAAAATATACTTTATTATCTCAGTTACCATAATTACAAGTGTGGCTATAGTTATAGCTACACCCCAGTCACGCAAACCTAATGGTACTGTTTTCATCAATCGAGATAACGGCGGTACATAGAAGGCTGATAACTGAATAAAAAATGATGCTGCGACGCCCAATAATAACCAACGGTTTTTAAAAATGCCTCGGCTAAACAAAGGTCGGCGTAACTGTCGAATCGAAAATACATAAATCAAAGAGTCTATAGACAAGCTCAGAAATACTACAGAGCGAGATAACTCAAGATTATTGGTCGTCTTCAAGTAATACCAAAAAACCAATATGTTTAAAATTCCTGTCACTACACTAATTATAAAAATCAATATCTTCATCTCATTATTTAAAACTGACTCACGCAACGATCTCGGCGGCTCATCCATGATACCCTCGTCTTTGGGATCAACTGTTAATGCAACACTCGGAAAACCATCACTCACTAAATTTATCCAAAGAATTTGAGCAGCCGTCAACGGCACTGGAAGTCCCAACATTATCGCAAAAGAAATAACCACAACCTCAGAAAAGGAATCCGACATCAAAAATAAAACTACTTTGCGGATATTATCAAAAATACCCCTACCCTCCTCTACTGCCGCTACAATGGTTTCAAATCTATCATCCAATAAAACAATGTCAGCCGCCTCTTTAGCCACGTCAGTACCAGACCCCAGCGCCACTCCAATCGAGGCAGTTTTGAGAGCCGGCGAATCATTCACACCATCACCTGTCATAGCTACCACTTTACCGCGTGATTTCCAAGCATTGATAATATTAAGTTTGTCTTCTGGAGACACACGCGCATAAACCGTAATATCTTCTACTCGACTATTTAACTCTTCCTGTGTCATGGCATGCAACTCATCACCCGTTAGGATATTTTTATCCTCAACCAATAAACCTACTTCAGCAGCGATAGCCTGAGCCGTTAATTTGTGATCACCGGTGATCATCACTGTACGAATACCAGCAGCTTTAGTTTTAGCAAAAGTTTCAGCTATATTAGGACGAAGTGGATCTTTAATCCCCACAAAACCAGCAAAAATCATATCAGTGCAATCTTGCTCAGCTATCTCCTCAGTTGATTCTAAAACATTTTTATATGCTAACCCCAAAATTCTTAAACCCTTGCGAGAACATTTCTCAAACTCATTTTCAAATTTACTCTTCATCTCGTCATCAAAAGCAATCGCCTGCTCTCCGGACCTGACCTGCGTTGACATAGCCACAATTTTTTCTGGCGCACCCTTCATGTAAATACGTTTTCCAAGCTCTGGGTGTTTATGGAGGGTCGCCATAAACTTATTTTTCGAATTGAACGGTATTGTAGATATGCGAGGCTCCTCACTTTTTAATATCACATGATCAATGCCTACGGCCATGCCGGCCCTAAGCAGAGCCTGCTCAGTAAGATTTCCAACTATAATTGAATCTTTCAAGCCAGAATCATTTTCAGTAACATGAGCATCATTACAGAGCATGCCAAGTTGCACTGCAAAAATAAGTTCACTAAGCTCCGTTGGATCATTTCTTCTCACATGATGAAGATCCTGAAATTCTTGCTTGGCCGTAACCACTGACACAACTTCCATCTTCCCTTCTGTAATTGTGCCGGTCTTATCTGTACAAATAACACTCGTTGATCCCAAAGTCTCAGCAGCTTGTAAATTTCTAACCAAGGCGTTGCGCTTTAATATTCGCTGCATGCCAAGAGCCAAAATTACCGTAACCGCCACTACCAAGCCTTCAGGTATGGCTGAAACAGCTACCGCTACTGATATAGTAAATATTTCTAAGGGGTCCATCCCAACTAGCACACCTACAATAAACAGAGCAACACAAATCAAAATAACTGCGATACCAACTCCACGAGCAAATCTATCTAATTTTTTTTGCAGTGGAGTTTCTCCTGAATCAGCTTTATCGAGCAAGGCAGCAATTTTACCAATTTCAGTATTGACGCCTGTGTGTGTCACCACCGCTTCAGCGGACCCTTGTAAAACAGTCGTCCCCAAAAAGACCATATTCACTCGATCCCCTATTACCGCGCTAGCATCAATTTTTT
This sequence comes from Candidatus Kerfeldbacteria bacterium CG15_BIG_FIL_POST_REV_8_21_14_020_45_12, assembly GCA_002781785.1. Lineage (GTDB taxonomy): Bacteria > Patescibacteriota > Patescibacteriia > UBA9570 > XYC2-FULL-38-9 > UM-FILTER-45-8. The sequence continues at coordinate 27,566 of PFGC01000037.1, read as the reverse complement.
CAAGTGACTTTACTACCTCATTAGATTCTCCAGTTAAGGGAGCCTCATTCGTCGTGAAATCATTTAACTTCAATAATCTAGCGTCCGCCGGAACCTTGTCTCCAGCATCAAGCAATAATATATCTCCCGGTACCAACTGCTCGACTGGAATTAAAGCCTCTTTTCCTCCCCGCCTAACCTTAGCTTGCTGAGCAATCACTCGACGTAAAGCCTCCACTGACTTTTCAGCTTTCCACTCCTGAATAAAACCAACCACCATGTTTATTACTACAGCGACAATAATAATCATGGCATCAGCTGTGTCTCCAAGTATATAACTGACAATAGCCGCAACAATTAATAAAATTATCAAAAAGCTCTTAACTTGATTAAAGAGCAGCACAAACCAAGGAGTGCTAGCTGGCTCTGGAAGCACGTTTCGTCCGTACTTAATCAGACGCTGCTCAATAACCTCCTCATCTAGCCCAACTTCAGTGCAATTAAAAAGCTTCAAGGCCTCTTCAGCTGATAAGTCGTAAAAAGTTTTCATTGAATCACTCATTATCGATCATCATACCATTTCTAGCCAAAAAAATCAAGCGCCGCAGCGCTCACAATACAAATCCAACCAAACCTACTGAGCTCCGCCAGGACCAATTTTAGTTGCTAACTTAGCAAATAACACAACCACTCCAATAAATAAAAAAACTGCGAAAAAGAAAACTGCAAAGGCAACCCCCAGTGCTCGGCTAAGCATAGCTCCCTTGGTGAGATCTTGGCCTAGATCGTCAACCTCATCCATTAAATCTTTGGTTTTAGACATAATCTGCTGAAGAGTATAACAATATCTATCTATAAATTCAACATAAAAGCGCCCGAAGGCGCTATTGTGGGACGTGCAGGGATTGAACCTGCGACCATCAGCTTAAAAGGCTGCTGCTCTACCAACTGAGCTAACGTCCCATATAAAAACCGGCTCTTAACATATCACCCGATAAACTCTATGTCAACGGAATGCACCCGCTGATTTAAGGGGATAATAACGTGGATAACAAAGGGACATCTTGTGACTTGTGACCCTCGCTTCAAACCAGCTTTTTCTGTACAATAAATCTCCTATTACCAAAGGAAAAATGGACACCACAAACCAACCGTCTGCGGAAGAACTCAAGAATGTACCGCCACACAACCGAGAAGCAGAAGAAGCTGTATTGGGCTCTATTTTGATTGATCAAGACGCCATGATTAAGATCGCCGACTTAATCACAGCCGACGATTTTTACGCTGAAAAACACCGCCTTATCTTTGATTCGATCAGTGAACTATACAGCAAACGTGAGCCAGTCGACGCCTTATCACTGGCCGGCAAGCTGAGTGATCGTAATCTACTTGAAGATATTGGTGGACGCGCTTTTTTGGCATCGCTAGCAAATTCAGTCCCAACCGCCAGTAATATTCTTCATTACGCCCGCATTGTTCAGCAAAAGGCCACACTAAGGCGCTTAATTAAAGCCGGCCACAACATCGTTAATTTTGGACAAGAAGAAAATGATTCAGTGGAGAACCTGCTAGACAAATCTGAGCAGTCACTCTTTGGGGTTTCTCAAAAATTCATGCGCCAAAATTTTGTACCCCTGCACTCAGTCCTGACTGACGCCTTTGATAGGCTAGATGAAATTCACCGTAATGAGGGAAAACTACGCGGCGTCCCGACTGGCTTCGCAGCCCTAGACGATATGCTAGGAGGCTTCCAGAAGTCAGACCTGATTGTCTTGGCGGCCAGACCTTCTATGGGTAAGACTGGTTTAGCCTTAGACTTAGCCCGCCACGTCGCCGTGAATGAAAAGGTTCCAACCGCAATTGTATCTTTGGAAATGAGCAAAGATCAACTGGGAGATCGTATGCTTTGCGCTGAGGCTGGTGTTGATCTTTGGAAAATGCGCACTGGCAAGTTACAAAACGACGAGGATTTTTCCAGCATCGGTCGGGCAATGGGTGCGTTAGCGGAAGCTCCTTTGTTTATTGATGATTCAGCCAATATGAACATCATGGAAATTAGGACAAAGGCGCGTCGCCTTCAAATGGAACACGGTATCGGCTTCTTGATTGTCGATTACCTACAATTAATGGAAGGTCACGCTGGTGGTGCTAGCGCAGATAATCGTGTTCAACAAATTGCAGAAATTTCACGTGGTCTTAAATCTATCGCTCGTGAATTGAACATTCCAATCCTGGCTCTGTCTCAGTTGTCTCGTGCCGTTGAACAGCTGTCCCCTCCAATCCCAAAACTGTCTCATTTGCGTGAATCAGGAGCCATTGAGCAGGACGCCGATGTAGTCATGTTTATTTATCGTGAAGAATATTACAAACGAGATAGCGAACGAAAGAATATTGCTGACATTCTCATTGCCAAGCATCGAAATGGTCCAACTGGCCAGGTAGAATTATTCTTCGATGGTGAAAAAGCATCCTTCAAAAACCTAGAACGACGCTTTGGCCCAGGCAGTACTCCTCCTCCCCCACCACCAGAGGCCTTCTAGCCCTGACTTGCAAAATTGGTTAAAACCGATACAATAAGCATCAATTATTCGATAACAGCTGATATGTTTCAAAAACTCAAACAGTACAAAGATTTACGCGATACCGCTAAGACAGCCCAGGGTGTTCTAGAAAAGGAGACAGTACACGCCGATGCCGTAGGCGGCCTTATCGGTGTAGTTATGGATGGCAATCAAAAGATCCTTTCGATCGACATCGATGCCTCACTTTTCTCACCTGAAAATAAAACAAAAGTAGAGGCTGGCGTTAAAGAAGCCATTGAAAACGCCATGAAAAAACTTCAGCGCGTCATGTTACAAAAGATCAAGTCTGGAGAACTCCAAATGCCAGACATGAGTAGTCTCGGCTAAAACAGAAACCGGCTTCACCCCGGTTTTTTTGCCTATGCGTTCAATACCTCTACCAATTCAACGCTTAATTAGGGAGTTTAATAAACTACCTGGCATTGGCAGTAAAACCAGTGAACGTTTTGTTTTTCACTTGCTTCGTCAACCCACTGCAGAAATCGAAGCCTTAGCTCGTAGCCTTCACGAACTGAAGGATACCATCAGACTATGTTCCGACTGCTTCACTGTGTCTGAAAATGATTTTTGTGGAATCTGCGAAAATCCAGAAAGGAGTAAACAAATAATCTGCGTTGTAGCCGAGCCCAAAGATGTCATGGCGTTCGAAAAAACCGGCACCTACTCTGGTGTCTATCACGTACTCGGCGGTGTTATAGATCACGCACACGGCACTGGGCCAGATCAACTCCGCATTAAAGAACTACTAACACGTGTAGCTAGCGGCGGAGTTACTGAAATTATTCTGGCAACAAATCCTGACATGGAAGGTGAAACAACTGCGGCTTTTATCGCGAAACAACTGAAGGATCAATCTTCAATTCAGATTACTAAAATTGCTCGTGGACTCCCAATGGGTGGAAACATTGAGTTTGCCGATGAGATCACACTGGGAAATGCCATGTCTGGTCGCCAAAATATCTAACAAATATATTGGAATTCATTATAAGTTATGGATATTAGCCACAACGCTATATATCAAAAAAATAATTTGTAAACAAAAACTCCCGTCTAAGCGGGAGTTTTTTTGTATCCTGATTTCTAAACAGCAATTTTGGTAATCTCTACCTCAGTATATGGCTGTCTGTGTCCGTAAGTTTTTGAGTAACGACTCTTGGCCTTGAACTTACTAACCTCGATTTTTTTGGCGCGGGCTTGTTTCAAAACTTTAGCCGTGACCTTGGCTCCCTCAAGCGTTGGCGTGCCAAGCTTTACATCAGAACCGTCAGGTTTTGAAACCAACAAAACTTCATCAAAAGAAATATTCTTTCCTTCTTCTACCTCAAGTTTTTCGATTTTCAGGGTGCCTCCCTCAGAAACTTTGTATTGCTTTCCACCGGTTGAAATAACAGCGATCATGTATGTCACATTCAATAATAGACGCGAACCACAGTATAGCTGCACCGTCGATTAGTGTCAAGAATGCGCGAATATTAGCTATATTATTGAAGCTCAACCAAAACCTGGTCTCCTACCTTTATCCCCAAGTCCATTACTGACCCGGCACTAAGTTCAATCACTTGCGTCACTAACCCAGGTGACTTATACAATTCAAGCTCAGCATCACCCACTCCCGGCTGCGGCTGCACGTCTGGAGTAATTCCAGCAACCTTGCCGTCTGCAATCCAAATAAGATCAAGTGGAATTAATGTATCTTTCATCCAAAAATCAGCTGACACTGGTTCACTAAAAATAAACAACATTCCATTCCCATCGGCCAACTCTGCTCTACCCTGTAATCCTCTTGATCGCTCTATAGCTGTATCTGCTACCTCAAGGCTAAATGACCTACCACCAATAGTCACATTAGCCATTTTTTTACCCACATAAAACTGTTGTAAAAAAACAAGCAGCGCGATGCCTAGAACTAACAATATAACTCCAATTACCAAAAAACGTTTCATGAAACGCGCTTCCTTATAAAATGAATTAAGACACCGCCCACAAAAAATACCGTAACTCCCAAAAATACCAAAGCTAACACTTTTGCCCGTGACTGCAAAAATAATGAACTAAGGCCAAATAGTATTGTTAAAACGTATAGTACTATCACCACAACCCTGACTGACAGGCCGCTGTCTACCAAACGCAAATGCAAGTGTCCTCGATCAGCAGAAAACGGTGACCGACGATAAAACAACCGACGCAATATAACCCAAGCTACATCCAAAATTGGAATTCCTAAAATCAGTAATGCTGTCGCAATTTTTCCTCCAGAAATAATTGCCAATACGCCAAGCGAAAAGCCCGCAAAGAGTGAACCAGACTCTCCCAAAAAAATTGACGCAGGATTCCAATTAAATATTAAAAATCCTAAAAACGCTGCTGCCACAATTAAAGACAAAAGTGCGGTTTCTGGTTGAAAAACCGTCGCAGTTAAAGACAAGGCCGCTATAATAAGCGAGCCAATTACAGTAACTCCGGAAGTCAGTCCATCCAAACCATCCAAAAACTTAGTTGTATAGATCATCCCTAACAACCAAAAAAAGGTGAATAAATCTGCCCAAACAGTAATGAAATAAGGCAATCCATTAAATCGGAATATCTCCAGCTGCCAACTATCAAAACGAAATACTCCACCCAGTGGATTTGATATGTAATCGATGCCAATTCCTGACGCCATAACAATCAGCGCTGCACAAACTGGAAAAATAATTTGTCTCTTCGGCGATAAATTTAACCTATCATCTAGCACGCCTCCAACCAGCAAAACCATAGCCGCCGCCAAAAACCCTACCAGATGCTTTGGCAATAGATAACCTCCAATCAAAGAACTCCAGGCGAAAACTAGACCTACTGCTACTGCAAAAATAACCGCGACACCACCTAATAGCGGCGTTGGATATTGGTGTTTTTTTCGATCCTCCTCTGGCTTATCCAAAATATCAAAACGCTTCGCCATTGCTCTAACAAATATTGTCGCGACAATTGACGTCAGCAGCGTCAACCCACTCACCACCAACATGGTCGGCAATTGCTGCATGGTCTACTCTGTTAATGCGTTCTGTTCGTCAAGAAAATTCTGCAAAAGAATTTGCGCTGCCACCTGATCTCTTTCTTCTTTTTTAACCCCTCTAAGTAATTTTTTTGCCATCTCTGTCGTCAATCTCTCATCAGCTGTTTGCACAGGAACCGTCAAATGATTTCGCAATTTTTCAATAAATCGCTCAACTTGTTCCGTCATCGCAGTTGACTCTCCATTCATGTTCACCGGCAATCCTATGACTACGGCCTCAACATCATCATCAATTACTATCTCTTTTATTCTTTCAATCACCTTGTCCTGACTATCTTCCTCGATAGTTTCCTTGAGAACAGCAACGCGCCCAGACACGTCTGAAATAGACAGGCCAGTGCGCTTAGTTCCATAATCCATTCCTAGGTATTTCATTATGCTGTTTTGGTTACAATGTGAGGACCTGCTTCAGTTACGACTATGGTGTCCTCGAAATGTGCGGACAGTGTACCATCGGCTGTTGTCACAGTCCATCCGTCTTTTTCAAAGATGACATCGTCACCGCCTAATGTAAACATTGGCTCAACTGCTAAAACCATTCCAACCTCTAAACGTAGGCCAGTTCCAGCTCTTCCATAGTTTGGGACCGCTGGCTCCTCATGCACGGCGTGACCCACACCATGTCCTACAAGATCGCGTACAATTCCAAGTTTCTCACGATCCCCTACCGCCTGAACAGCAGCGCTAATATCTCCCACGGTGTTGCCAACAATCATTTGCTGAATACCTGCTTGCAGAGCCTCTTTAGTAACCTCAATCAAACGACGTGCTTCGTCAGTGATGCTACCAACCGCCACCGTGCGGGCCATGTCAGTGTACATGCCCTCGAAAACAACTCCGCAATCTACACCAATAATATCACCATCTGCCAAAGTAACTTTACCAGGAATAGCGTGAACAACTTGGTCATTAACCGATGTGCAAATTGTTTTGGTGTATCCCTTATATCCTAGAAATGCTGGCTTTGCACCAAGCTTTCTAATTGTCTCTACAAAAAAATCATCAAGATCAGAAGTAGTTACTCCTGACTCTACTACACTTAACACCTTAGTCACCGACTCAGCCAAAATTCGCCCACTCTCAACCAGGATCAAAATCTCATCAGGTGTCTTAATTAAGCTCATGTTTATGAAAAAAAGCAGCTTTGCACTCTTTCCCAAACAGCATCAATTGAGCCGCGCCCATCAATTCTATGAAGCACTCCACGATCTTCGTATCTTTTGATCAACGGCTCAGTTTCCTGGTGATAGATATTAAGTCTATGCCTGATAGCCTCCGGCTTATCATCATCGCGCTGAACCAATTCGGATCCACAACTATCACAAACACCCTCTACCTTAGAAGGCTTTGATTGCAAGTGATATGTCATGCCACAATTACTGCAAGTTCGACGCATAGAAATCCTAGAAATAGACTCCTCATCAGGAATTTCTATAACAATTACATGAGTCAATGTAGACACCTCATCTAAAGCAACTGCCTGAACTTCGTTTCGAGGATACCCGTCTAGTACAAAACCATCCAAACAGTCTTCCAGTTCAAGCCTCTCCTTGACCAACTGATTGGTAACTTCGTCAGGCACTAATGAACCCGAATTAATTATACTCTCTACTTTCAAACCCAGTTCAGAGCCCTCGGCAACTGCCTGTCTAAAAATATTACCAGGTGATACATGCGGAACACCAAATAGACCTACCAATCGCTCAGCCTGTGTTCCTTTTCCAGAACCCTGAGGGCCAAACAAACAAATTTTTTTCGGTGTTGTTTCGTCAACCATGGCTGAAGATGTTATCAAAACTTGTCGTAATCACGTAACAAGAGTTGAGCTTCAACTTGTTTTACCGTTTCAATGGCTACAGATACAATAATCAACAAACTAGTGCCTCCAATTGCTAGGTTTTGCAATGAACCTGATACAGCCGCTTGCAAGACTAAAGGCAAGACTGCAATTGCTCCCAAAAACAGCGCGCCGGCCAACAAAATTCTATTTGATACCTGCTTTAAATACATCTGTGTATCCGTGCCTGGACGAACTCCTGGAACAAAACTACCTCCACGCTGAAGATTCTCGGCAATTCGATCAGGATGAAAGATAACCGCCGTGTAGAAATATGTAAAAATGAAGACTAGTAAGAAGTAAGCGGCACCGTAAACAATTTGATTATTAAAAGTATCAACTAACCACTGACCAGGACCTACCAACCAGACCACGCCACTCTGAATAGCAAATTGACCTATAAAGCCTGGAGCCAGGACTAAAGAAACCGCAAAGATAATAGGAATAACACCAGCTTGATTTACGCGAATCGGCAGATAACTCTTCTGACCCTCAGCAGAATGGTGGCGCGCGTGAGAGATGGGAATATTACGTTGTCCTTCAGTAATAAATACAACACCAATGATTGTCAGTAGTGCAATAACGGCAAATCCAAGTAATTGAGGCAGTTGAGAGGCATCAAAATTTACAAAAACGTTTTGCAAACTAGATGGCATTCCCGCGATTATACCAGCAAAGATTAGTAGCGAAACACCGTTTCCTATATTTTTTTCGGTAATCAACTCACCAATCCACATTAAAAATATCGAACCAGCAGTCACTACTGTCAAAGCCACAATCCAGTTTAATATCGTAAAATTTGAATCAAGAATTGAAGCTCCAGAAGCGCTTTGTAACAAGGTTATAGTTCCGTAGCCCTGTAGAACTGCCAGGGGCACTGTTAGATAACGTGTATAGGTATTGATTTTATTTTGTCCCGATCCACCTTCCTTCGCTAGATCTTCAATTTTCGGAACGACTAGCTGAAGCAACTGAAAGATAATCGAAGCTGTAATATACGGCCCAACGCCAAGCATGACAATTGAAAAATTCTCCAGAGCACCACCAGAAAATACATTGAAGAGTCCTAATACTTGATTTTGAGCAAATAGAGTCTGGAGAGCACCTGCGTTTACTCCCGGAATCGGAATGTGTGCCGCTACTCGGAAAATAACCATCATAAAACCAACGAACAGCATCTTTGAGCGCAGATCCTTAGACTTCCAAATTTGTTTGAGTTTATCAAGCATGGAGCTCCCCCCTAATTGATGAACGTAACTCTATGAAGCCGATGGCTTCGCTTTGGCTTTTACCTTGGCTTTATCTGACAGTGTTTTCTTTTGTCGTCCAGGCAGTGGAATAGCCTCGAACTCTCCTCCAGCAGCAGTAATAGCCTCTTGAGCACTCTTAGATGCTGCTTGTACTTTAATTGACAGCTTCTTTGTCAACTTTCCATCACCAAGAATTTTGATCGCCTTAAACGGACTAACAACCAAATCCTTCTCATACAATACAGCAGCGTTTACTTCAGCGCCAGCTGTAAAGTGCTTATCGAGCTCTGTAAGATTAACAATTTGAGAAGCGGGATAACGAGGGCTAAAACCTTTTTTCTTTGGAGCCGCCATCATGCTTTGCTTCAAACCACGCAATTTCAAACCACCCTTACCGCCAGAACGGGATCTCTGCCCCTTCATACCGCGACCAGAGTAGTTTCCACTACTTGAATCTCCACGACCAACACGTTTTTTCTTTCGCCCTGGTGTTTTTGGAAGTTGTGATGCGGACAACATACTAGTTCTTTGTTAACTTGGAAATCTCTTCTGCGGTTCGCAATTCATCAAGGGCATTCAATACTGCGGTGAGATTGTTGATCTTATTATTTGAACCCTTCATTTTAGCAACTGCATTATGCACTCCAGCCATTTCAAGAGCTACACGCATTGGACCACCGGCAATAATTCCAGTACCAGCCTTGGCTGGTTTGATTAGTACCTTAGCTCCCTTAAATTTACTTTCGATAGTATGGGGGATAGTGCCAGCAACAATCGGAACATGAATCAAGTGCTTCTTTGCATAATCAGTTGCCTTCTGAACTGCTAATTGAACATCAGCTCCTTTTTTTACGCCCATGGCTACACGTCCTTTTTTGTCTCCGATGATGACGCAAGCCCTAAAGCTCATTCGTTTACCTCCAGCCATCACACGAGTAACACGAGCCAAATCAACTATCTTGGATTCGAATTCCTCCTGCGGCTTATCAGTTCGTCTACGGCGTCCACCGCGTTTGCGATTTCCGCGATCTCCACCATCGTTGCTGCTATTATTGCGACCACCACCTCTATTATTACCTCCACCACTTCGTGGGGTAGCCTGAACAGCCTTGGCTGCTGGTGCGGCAACAGTCTTCTTGCTCTCCGCTGGTGTTGTCACTTTTTTTTCTTCCGTGTTATCTGCCATAATCGTGCTTAAAATTTCAAACCGCCTTCACGAGCTCCATCGGCTAATGCCTTGACTCGTCCATGATATAAATAACCACCGCGATCAAAGACGATGCTTTCAATCCCCTTGGCTTTAGCCACCTCAGCTATTCTCTTTCCAACAGCTAGAGCAATTTCTCGCTTGGTTCCAGTTAAATCACGGTCATCAGCTTGCGCCACGGTTACACCGGACACATCATCAATAACTTGTGCAGAAATATGCAAGTTAGATCGGAATACAGACAGGCGAGGTCGCTCTGCTGTACCATGGAATCGCGATCGCGTTCGATGAGCGCGTCGACCTCGAGACATTCGTTTTTTTTGTGCAATACTCATAGTCTTCCTTATGCGTCACCGCCAGCCTGCTTGCCAGCCTTGCGACGGATCTGTTCATCATCATACTTAATTCCAGAACCCTTATATGGTTCTGGGGTGCGAATTTTTCTAATATTTGCCGCTACCTCACCAACTAACTGCTTGTTGATTCCAGAAATTGTCAGTACGTTTCCTTCTGCAGAAGCATCAATTCCCTCTGGCAATGTAACATCAATTGGGTGTGAATAGCCGGCCTTTACCGTCAGCTTCTTTCCTGATACCTGCCAACCATATCCAACTCCATTAATCTCTAGTTTACGGGTAAAACCATCTGTGACACCAATAATCATATTTCTAATTAAGGCAGCCATAGTTCCCCACATCGATCGTTGTGACTTTTCGCTTAGATCAGCAATGGCGACCTCAACTCCAGCCTCAGTAATCGTTACGGTTGTGCATGAATGAACCGACTCAGATAGTTCGCCCTTCGGTCCTTTAACTACAATCAATCCACCTTTTACCTCAACGGTAACTTTATCTGGGATAGCAATAGGTTGTTTTCCAATACGTGACATAGAGATTAGAACACTTCACAAATTACTTCACCGCCCATGCGCTCTTTACGTGCTTGCTTATTGCTCATTAAACCTTTTGAGGTAGAAATGATAGCAATGCCCAAGTTATCGAAAACATACGGCAGCTTCTTCACGCCTACATAAACTCGACGTCCAGGAGTCGAAATTCTATCGATTCGACGAATAACTGGCTTTCCTCCACTATATTTTAGGCCTAGTGTAAGCATTTTCTTTACACTACCTTCACCGTCGTCCACTGATACCGAGGAAATAAAACCTTCGGTTGCTAAAATATCAGCCAACGTGTGCTTTAGTTTTGAGTAAGGCATCAATACCTCAGGCTTCTTCGCGGCCTGGGCGTTTCTGATGCGTGTTAACATGTCTGCAATTGGATCTGTCATAGCCTGGGGTTACCAACTTGATTTCTTTATTCCCGGAATCGCTCCCTTAGCCGCGAGCTCGCGGAAGCAGATACGGCAGAGGTCGAAATCTCTCATGTATCCCTTATCTCGACCGCACTTCCAGCAACGACGAACAATACGTGTCGAGAACTTGGCGTTCCGACGTGATCGTTGTGATTTGATTATCTGTGATTTCTTTGCCATATATATCTACTTCTTCTTGTCTTCAATCTTTTCAAATGGGAACCCCAACGCCGTCAACAGTGCCTTAGCTTGCTCATCTGTTTCAGCCGTTGTAACAATATTCGCTTCCAAACCAACAATCTTTTCAACATCATCCGTCGATATCTCAGGGAACACATTGTGCTCTCTAAATCCGATTGAGTAATTCCCCTGTCCATCAAAGGCCTTTTGAGAAAGACCACGGAAATCTCTAACTCGAGGGAGCGTAACATTGATCATCTTATCAAGGAATGCCCACATTCGCTCTCCACGTAAAGTTACCTTAGCTCCAACTACCATACCCTGCCTGATCTTAAAGTTACTAATCGACTTACGGGCCAGCGTCTTGATCGGCGCTTGACCGGTAATTCGAGTTAACACATCAACCGCAGCGTCAGTATACGCACTATCTTGAATAGATTTACTCAAACCGGCGTTGATCACGATTTTAGTAATCTTAGGTACAGCAATGGCATTACCAATTGAGAACTGCTCAATCAGCTTTGGGACCGCCTCCTTCTTGTATTTTTCTGCCAATCGATTCATACCTAGAATGTGGCTTTAGATTTCTTACTCTTACGGAACTTGCGGGTTTTCCCATCTTCACCTTTCACAATTTCAGCTCCAACTCGGGTTGGCTTCTGAGTTTCCGGATCAACCAACATGACATTAGATATGTGAATTGGTCCAAAAAACTCAATGCGCTGTCCTTTTTCATCTTTCCGGCTAGACTTCAAGTGCTTCACTCGCTGGTTTACCCCTTCCACAACTACTAGAGCATCCTGGGCTAAGACCTGAGTGACTTTTCCAACTTTTCCCTTATCATCTCCAGCGATGACTTGCACCTTGTCACCAACCTTTATTCTAAATGTGTTCTTTATTCCTTTCATACGCTTAGAGTACTTCTGGTGCTAATGATGCAATCTTATTATAACCAGCATTCTTGACCTCACGTCCGATTGGTCCAAAAATACGCGTTCCTACCGGTTCACCATTTGCCTCAATGATCACACACGCATTTTCCCCAAATCTGATGTAAGTACCGTCCTTGCGTCTCATTTCTTTTCTCTGGCGAACAATGACCGCTCTTTTCACCTCACTCTTCTTCACAGTGGCGTGTGGCTGAGCCAGCTTTACAGTAACAACTATAACATCTCCAATACGAGCATACCGGCGCTTGTAGCCTTTAAGTACCTTAATACACTTCACCATACGGGCGCCGCTGTTGTCTGCTACTTTCAGTTTTGACTCTACTTGGATCATAGTTCTATATCGAGTTTATTCTCCTACCTTCTCACCTGTATAAATAACGCGCCATCGCTTTAACTTGCTCATTGGTCTGCAAGCCATGAATTCCACCTTATCCCCTATTACATATTGGTTCTTTGGATCATGAACATGAAACTTCCGTGATCGGCTGTACAGCTTACCATACAACTTGTGACGCAACCGACGTTCAACCTTCACAACAATAGTTTGGTCATTTACGTCAGAAACCACAACTCCCTTAAAGCGGCGAATCAGCTTTGGTCGTGCCTCAGTTGTTTTCTTATCATCAGTCATAATCGTCAATTTAGGCAGTAGTGGTTAAGACAGTTAGCACAGTTTGCATTCTCGCGATGTCTTTGCGCAGCTTTCGTACACGTCTGACATCTTTTTGAGACAAGTTAGCCACCTCAAATCGCAACTGGCGCAACTCTTCGCGACCGCTTCCAATCATCTTGGCAAGGTCTGCTGGTGTTTTTTTCATCAACTCGTGAGTTTCCATATGCTTAAGATGTATGCTTGCTCAAAAACTTAGTCTTCACTGGTAACTTATGTGCTGCCAAACGCATGGCTTCACGCGCCTGCTCCTCTGTTACACCATCAATCTCAAACAATATTGTTCCTGGCTTGATGTGAGCCACATAATGATCTACAGCACCCTTACCTCCACCCATGCGAATTTCACCACCCTTGAGAGTAACTGGACGCTGCGGAAAAATACGGATCCAGATCTTACCACCACGCTGAACAAACCTAGTCATGGCTCTACGAGCAGCCTCTAACTGACGAGCAGTGATCCGAGAAGCCTCAAGACTCTTAAGCGCGTACTCACAAAAAGCAATGGTCGTCTTGCGTCCAGCAACCTGACTTCCTGTCAGCGGCTTATTATGCCACTTTCTATGTTTAACTTTTCTTGGGATCATCATAGGTCAAAAGTGACTATCAGGAATTTGTTTCTTCACTCGGAACAACTGGCACTATCTTCTCAGCCTTCTCTTTCTCTACATCAACTTTCTTACGTAAAATTGTTGCCGTCTTATCCCCTGCATCTGGCTTATAGGCACTTTTCTTACGCTTTCTCTGCTGTGGCCGTCGACTCTTCTTGGGTTTTACTTCCTCTTCCTCTTCATTTCCAAAACTTTCTCCAGAATATACCCAAACCTTAATTCCGATCACACCATAAATAGTTTTTGCAATACCTCGACTGTAGTCGATGTTTGCTCTCAAGGTATGCAATGGCAAACGCCCCTGAGAAACTTTTTCGGTTCTGGCAATTTCTGCTCCGTTCAATCTACCAGCAATCTGGATACGGCAACCTTCGGCACCTGACCTCATGACACTTTCCAAAGCTCGCTTCATAGCGCGTCGGAAACGAACACGAGCCTCTAGCTGATCACGAATCGATTGTACTATCAACTCAGCACTTTGATCTGGATCACGTAATTCCTGAATATTGATATTAACCTTCATTTTTTCACTGCCAAAGAAAATGCGTTTCACATCCTTCTTCAACTCTTCAATGTTAGCACCACCGCGACCGATAATAACACCCGGCTTCGATGTATGAACAGTTACATTCAAATCTTCTACTGATAGATCTATTTCAATTAGCGCAACTCCACCATCTCGGAATTTGTTGCGAATATATTTTCGAATCTCAACATCTGTCTGCAAATTGCGTGCAAAAACCTGGCGCGACGCAAACCAGCGTGATGCCGACTTGTAGGTCGTTGTCTGACGAAATGCTCTTGGATTAACCTTCTGTCCCATACGTCTGTTTACTTGCTTTCCTTAGTAGTCTCTTTCGCCTTTGCAGTCGAAGAGTTTTTCGTTTCCTTACCTGCAGCCTTCGCTTTAGCGTCAGCCGTCTTTTTCTCTGCCACAATCTCAGCCTTTGGCGCCTCAGCATTCTTCTCAGCCGCCGCTTTCTTCACAGTCTTCTTGCCAGCCTCTCTGGCTTGCTTGGCCTCAGCTGTCTCGGCCAGTACAACGCGAATATGACTTGTACGCTTTCGAATAGGAGTAGCCCGTCCGAACGCTCTTGGCATAAACCGCTTGATAGTAAACCCTTCATTAACTGATATCTCTGAAACAATCAAATCTTTCTTTGCCAAATTACTGTTGTGTACAGCATTGGCAGCAGCAGATCTTACCACCTTCAACACAATTTCAGCACCCTTCTTATTCATGAATTGCAAAATAGACTCTGCCTGAATGACAGATAAACCACGTACCTCATTCACAACCAAGCGCGCTTTACGCGGTGAGATACGGACTGATTTTGCTGATGCTTCTATCTTCATATCGTGAATATCGATTTATGCTGCCTGTGCGGCTTGAACTCTTGCCTTCTCTGCAGATGACTCGGCTGCTGCTTGATCTTTAGCCATTTTACCACCGTGACCTCTAAAAGTTCGTGTCGGAGAAAATTCTCCTAAACGATGCCCTACCATATTTTCCACTACAGTAACATCAATAAACTTATGGCCATTGTGAACCTGGAAGGTAATTCCAATCATGTCCGGGGTAATCTGAGAAGCCCGAGCCCATGTTTTAATTGGACCCTTTCCGCCAGCAGCGTTAACCTTAAGCACTTTCTTCAAAAGCTTTGGATGGACGTATACTCCTTTTTTCAGACTTCGTGACATATCTAGAATTTAGCGCTTACGTTTTTTACGACTACTCACAATATATTTACTTGAAGCTTTCTTCTTATTTCGAGTTTTTACACCCAATGCCGGTTTACCTTGTGGCGTCTTTGGGTGCTTCAAACCAATCGGAGACGATCCCTCACCACCACCATGTGGATGGTCTACTGGGTTCATCACCTTACCACGAACTGTAGGACGAATGCCACGGTAGCGCATACGACCAGCTTTCCCCCAACGGATCTTACCCCAATCTGGATTGCTCACCTGACCAATCGAAGCTCGGCAAGTTTCATTAAACTTTCGGATTTCACCGGAAGCTAATTTCACCTGCACCATACCCGCATCAGCGGACATCACTACAGCGCTTGATCCAGCTGAACGAACAATTGTGGCTCGACGACCAGGAACCAACTCAACATTATGAACAGCAGTTCCAACTGGAATGTGTGATAAAGGCATTCTGTTACCTGGAGTCATATCAGCGGTTCCGTGTGTGGAAACAATTTTCTGATCCACTTCCATTCCATTAGCCCCGAGAATATATTTTCGATGTCCATCAGCGTACTCCAACAAGACAATACGAGCTGAACGATTAGGATCGTACTCAATTGCAATTACAGTGGCTGGCTCATCTAAACGCTCAGACATTGAGAAATCTACCAATCGGTATCTTCGCTTAGCACCGCCTCCACGATGACGAACTGTAATTTTACCCTGATTGTTACGACCAGCCTTCTTACGAATTGGCGCGGTCAATTTCTTCTCTGGATGATTCTTTGTAATATCAGAAAAACTATCACCCGATGAAAGTCGGCGGCCAGGAGAGGTTGGTTTGTACTGTTTAACTGCCATATAGCTTAAGTTCCCTCGTAAACATTAATAGTTTCACCAGCTTCAAGACGAATAATTGCCTTCTTCCAATCTGAGCGCTGTCCTTGCTGACGTTGTCCAACACGAACTTTCTTTCCAGTGATATTCATAACTCGCACAGACTTTGGCTTCACTTTATAAACTTCAAAAATAGCCTTCTTGATCTCTGATTTATTGGCGCTTGGATGAACACGGAAGTAATAAGTGCCGGTCATCGTAGCCTTCTCAGTTACCATAGGAGCCATCAACACTGCATAAGCCCTGCCACCACCAACCACAGGAGCGCTTTTCTTTTCAGAAACTTTCTTAGCGTCTGAAGTTACAACTTCAGTCTTTTCTTCTGTTGCAGCTGGTTTCTTCTTAGCAGTTTTTGCCTTAGTCTCACTAACTGGCTTTTTTGTATCAGAAGAGTCAGGTGTACCGTCAGTTTTTTTCTTAAATCGGTCAAGCAAAGCCATAAGATTAGGAGTATTGTTCCGTTAATACCTTGATGCCAGCGGCATCAATCACCAGATACTGCTTATTCAAAAGACTGAACACATTCAATGAAGTAGCCATTGAAGTATCAATTCTCTGAATATTATTGGCGGCGCGAATCAACTTGTCATTCTTCTCACCAGAAGCTACTAGTACAGACCTTCCTTTAGTAGGCATAACATTCAAGAAATCAACCAACTGGCTCGTCTTTCCCTCGAGGTCATCCCAAGACTCAACAACCACCAGCATCTGTTCGGTCACCTTGTCAGACAACATCATAGCCAGCGCAGAGCGCTTCTCCTTCTTATTTATCTTCATTTCTTGATTACGAGCACTGGTTGGACCAAAAGTTACACCACCGCCACGCCAAATTGGTGATCGGCTGGATCCATGTCGAGCTCGTCCAGTTCCCTTCTGACGCCAAGGCTTGCGACCGCCACCACGTTTCTCAGCCCGACCTTTAGTATTTGCAAAAGGAGACGCTGCGTTGGCTCTCATAGCTCTAGCTACAGACTGAACCAAAACAGGTTGAGCTTTAACAGCAAAAACGCTCTCACTCAGCTCCAACTTGCCAGTCTCTTCTCCTTTTAGGTTGTAAACAGGTACTTGCAACATATAGGTTATTTCTTGCGTGAGTTCTTGGCAGCCATAATTCGCACTACAGAGCCAGCTGCTCCTGGAACAGCTCCCTTTACCATAATTCGATTAGTAGCTGGATCAACTTCAATAATTTCAAGGTTTTTCACAGTTGAGCCAACGTTTCCCATTTGCCCACCCATTCTAGTTCCTTTAAAAACACGCTGTGGCTCTCCAGCTCCAATGGACCCAGGCATACGCAACTGATCTTTGTGACCATGAGATGCTGGGGAACCATGGAAACCATGTCGCTTAACAACTCCAGCAAATCCTCGTCCGATAGAAACTCCACAAACATCAACCATATCCCCTGCTTCAAATACTTCAGCGGTAATTTGCTGACCACGCTCGTAACCAGTCTCGCTACCCTCAGTGCGAAACTCTTGTAATACAGAAAATGGACCTAAGTCCTTTAAATGTCCGAGCACAGGTTTGCTGATATTCTTGGCCTTACGTGTACCAAAACCAACTTGTACAGCTTGATAACCGTCTACTTCAGTGTCTTTAACTTGGGTTACAACAATTGGACCAGCCTCAAGTACAGTAACAGGCACGACGACACCGTCTTCGCGAAAGACTTGGCTCATCTCAATTTTTTTCGCGATCATGAATTTCATATATCTTGCTTGGGATCAAAAAAGCCGTCAATTGCGCTCATCACCACCAGGGGTGTGATTCCAACATCACGGCCGTAATACGTGTGATCGATTGGTGCGCAGATATGTCAGTGGCAAGTGTCTCCTGTATGCTCTCATCGCTTGCTCCGGCCGATATCTCCTGTGAGATCATGTCCGTCCAAACGTGAGAACCTTCGTTTAGTCATTAAATAACCTCGATGATGTTACATCATCTTCATTTCAATGTCAACGCCGGCCGGTAAATTCAGATTCGATAGTTCATCGATCGTCTTTGCCGTTGGGTTAACAATGTCGATCAAGCGCTTGTGCACTCGCATCTCGTACTGATCTCGAGCATTTTTATGCACGAAAGTAGACTTCAAAACCGTGTACTTGGTTTTTTCTGTAGGCAACGGAATTGGTCCAACCACCTGCGCGCCTGCGCGAACTGCAGTATCGATAATAGTCTTAGTAGACTTATCAATAATCTTGTTATCGTAAGCACGGATCTTCACTCGGATCTTGGTTGATACCTGCTCCTCTGGCGCAGTTTCGGTTGTGTTCTTTGTAGGCATGATGGAAAGAGCAGTGGTCAGAAAGCCCGCCCCCGAGGGGACGGGCTTAATGCACTATTATTCAACTATCTTGGTTACGACTCCAGCTCCAACAGTTCGACCACCCTCACGGATAGCAAAACGTTGTTTATCTTCTAAAGCAACTTTCTTTCCGAGGGTTACCATGAATGTGATTGTATCACCAGGCATTACCATCTCAGTTCCCTCTGGCAACTCAACTTCACCAGTTACATCTGTGGTTCTAATGTAGAACTGTGGCTTGTAGCCTTTGGTAAATGGAGTAGAACGTCCACCTTCTTCCTTTGAAAGAATGTATACCTCAGCTTCAAACTTAGCATGTGGAGTGATTGTTCCTGGCTTGCAAAGAACTTGACCACGTTCAACATCTTCCTTCTTGGTACCACGAAGCAAAATTCCAGCATTATCTCCAGCCAAACCTTCGTCTAGCTGTTTGTTGAACATTTCGATTCCAGTAACAACAGTCTTTGTGGTGTCTACCAGTCCAACGATTTCAACTTCCTCATTTACGTTTACCTTTCCACGCTCGATACGACCTGTTACCACTGTTCCTCGACCTTCAATTGAGAAAATATCCTCAATTGGCATCAAGAATGGCTGGTCGATGGCGCGTTCTGGCTGTGGAATATATGAGTCCAAGGCAGCAAGCAATTCCTTAATAGGTTTTGCAGCAGCTTCGTCAGTTGGATTTTCCAAAGCTTTCAAAGCAGATCCTCGAATAATCGGGGTCTCCTCGCCTGGATATTCATACTTGCTCAACAAGTCGCGGATTTCTACCTCGACAAGCATTAGCAATTCTTCATCCTCAACCTGGTCACATTTGTTCAAAAACACAACGATAGAAGGCACACCAACCTGACGAGCGAGCAAGATGTGCTCACGAGTCTGTGGCATAGGGCCATCCGTTGCTGAAACAACAAGAACAGCACCATCCATTTGAGCAGCACCCGTGATCATATTCTTCACGTAGTCGGCATGGCCTGGACAATCAACATGAGCATAGTGACGGTTATCCGTCTCGTACTCAACGTGTGAGGTATTAATGGTAATACCGCGCTCCTTCTCTTCTGGAGCGTTGTCAATATCTTCAAACTTCTTGTCCTGCGCAGTTGCGCCAGACGCATTAGAAACTGCAAGAATAGCCGCAGTTGTCGTGGTTTTTCCGTGGTCAACGTGGCCAATTGTGCCCACATTGACGTGCGGTTTTGATCGATCAAACTTGTCCGCCATAGCGTTTATTAACTCTTTAACGTTTTTTCTAAATAAATTCGCCTAAAATTCGGAGTAGACAGGCGAAAACCCGTCTTAAGACGCAGGGATAAGAATACGACCTTTAAAAGCCCCTGTCAAGACTACTTTTTCTAAGAAAATACCCAATATACTTGACAAAAATACCAAAATATTGTGAAAACATGATTATGAAAGAAAATTGAGCACATTTCAACTCCCCGACTGTTGAGGAGGTGTGGATAAAAACGTCGGCCCGAAAAAAAAATTTGCAGGCCATCCTAAGGTCATCTCCCAATTGACACTGAGCTAGCCAGCCTCTAAACTACTCCAGTTGCCTTTGCAAAAATACAACACATCTTTATATAAAAATATTATTCAAGAATAATGACGACTCCAAATCCAACTCGAGATAATTTGATATCCAAATGGTCAGCTTTTTTTTCGGATCGCTATAAAACAACTTTTTTAATTGTAGTTGCGATCATTATTGCGGGTATTTTTGGCATCTTTAATAACCAGCGCCAAGACTTCCCACAAATTCCATCGAACTACATCACTGTATCAACAGTTTATGTTGGCGCTTCAGCAGAAGATGTGGAACAAAGTGTAACCATTCCAATAGAACAAGCCTTAGGTGAACTAGAGGGTGTTAAGAGTATGCGCAGCACCGCGCAAGACAATGTCGGGTTTACCATTTTGGAAATGAATGATGTAGACGGAGTTGAAGATTCACTCACTAAAACAAAGGAATTAGTCGACCAAGTCAGTCTGCCAACCGGAGTGGAGACCGAAGTTAATCTGATTGATATAGTCGGACCAACATTGGTTTACGCACTGGCTAGCGATGGCGTACCACAAGAGGACATGTTGGCCTACGCAGAAACAGTCAAAACTGAATTACTTAAGCACTCTGGAGAAATTAAGGAGATCACCATCTCCCCTGAAAATGAGTTTGAAATTCGCGTTGAATACGATGCTGAAAAACTCTCTGACAAAAATATATCAAGTCAGGAGATGACGGCTGTAATTAGCTCCTCAATCACTGCGCTACCTGGTGGAGCCCTCTCTCCTACCGACGGTCACACCTTATCTATCTCTGTTAAGCCAGCCACAAAAAACCTAGAAGACTTAAAACAACTGAAAGTTCGCGGAGTAGCTCTTGCAGACGTCGCTTCAGTTTACCGCCAACCAGTTGGGGCCGAAGACAAAAATTATGCTGGATTTATTAATGCCGATGGCAAAGCAGTTTCTACCGAGGCTACCTACCTTTTTGTCTATAAAAAAAGTGACGGTGACGTTATTAGAATCGCTGACGCCTTGGCTGACGCTGAAACTTCACTGCATGATGATGGTGTTATTCCTGAGTCAGTAACTTTTGCAAAAGTTTTTGATAACTCAGCCTACGTTCGTAAACAAATCAGCGCCTTAATTAGCAATGGCGTATTGGGACTAGTCTTGATTCTCCTTGTCTTGATGCTCTTCATTAATCTACGCACAGGTATCGTAGTCGCTCTAATTATTCCACTAGCCTTCTTTGCCACCCTGGCAATTCTGTATGCCATTGGATTCTCCATAAATATTCTCACCCTCTTTGGCCTACTGCTGGTGCTGGGAATATTAGTTGATAATGCCATCGTTATTGCCGAGGGGGTTACTCACGAGATCGAGCGCGGTAAAACCCGTCTCGAGGCGGTTAGTACAACCATGCGTCACCTTGGTCCAGCCGTGACTGCCGCTACTGCTACTACCGTGGTTGTCTTTATCCCCTTTGCTTCAATTGGTGGAATTATTGGCGCCTTCTTGAAATACATTCCATACACAATCATCATCATGCTGGTTGTGTCATTCTTTCTAGCTATCACCATCACTCCTCTACTAGCCCGCTACTTATTAAAGGAAGAAACCAAGGATCAGCGTCGAGCTCGTCCATGGCACTGGTGGCAATTTGCCCTAGTTCTACCAGCCGCCATTCGAGGTGGCCAAAGATTGATTGATTGGCTAGAAGAGATTTATGTAAAGTTTAGCCAGGCTCTGCAAGCTTCAAAATTAAAACAAGCCCTAGCCGTTATCACGGTCCTGATCATGCTAGGCGGAAGCGTTGGCTTCTTTGCTAGCAAGCTTCCTGTCCAACAGTTTCCTGAGGTAGACAGCGAAATTATTACCGTAACGCTTGATCTACCTGCTGGAACAACTCCGGAACAACGCAATGCGGTAATTGAAAAAACCATGCCGAAACTTATTACCACCCCAGAATTCCGCAGTTACTTCTTTCTAGAAGGACAGCTTTGGTTAGTCTTCTCACCAATCGAAGATCGAGCTGATGAACTAACTATTTTTGACATAGACGCTAAGCTCAAAGAAAAATTAACTGACCTAGAGGCGCAGCAGGTTGACATGGGAGTTGCCTACAATAATCAAGTCCAAAGCGCTGGTCCTCCAGAAGAGTCTTACGATGTTGTCATAGAAATAAAAAATAGTGACTTAGGTACTTTAGAAAGCATCACCAACGACCTCGGCTCATACGCCGAAACTTTGTCAGGGGTAACCGTTGTTGAAAATTCCTTTACCGTTCATCAACTTAAGTCCTTGGCAGTGGCACTTGATCAGGATCGCTTGCGTGACAATGGCATTGACCCACTCCAGGCTGCTGGCTCAGTCAATTCTATCTTCAGTAAGCAAACCATTGGAGCTATGACAGTTCGCACAGATGGCGTTTCAGATGATGTTGTTGTTTCATACAGTCAAGAATCTAAATCCTCTATTGATGACTTAAAAGAAGTTATTGTTGGAATAAAGCCAGGTCTATTCCCAACTACTGTTGAACTTCAAGATGTTGCTGATATTAATGAAATCACCAAGCTAGACGCCATTCGTCGATTGGATGGTAGCCGTTTAAGCTCAATTCGATTAAAGGTTGATAAAAATACTGACGCCGCTGCCATTGAGACAACTTTACAAAATTGGCTCGACGCTGATCGCCTAAGTAACTATGGCCTTGATCCAGAAGATGTTCAGTACGGCGGATACACCGCATCCCAAGATGATAACTACAACGATCTAGCCTTGGTTTTTCTACTGGCCATGATTGCTGTATATCTAATCTTAGTATACCAATTTAACTCCTTTGTTCAGCCAGGCTTGATCATGTTCACTATTCCACTCGCCTTGATTGGAGTTTTCCCTGGACTCATCGCCCTAGGAGAGTCAATCAATATGATCTCTGGATTAGGCATCGTGGCTCTAGTTGGAATAGTAGTAAATGACGCTATTGTGTTTGTTGATTACTTCAACAGATTACGTCGTACAAAGCCTGATTGGACAATTAGTGAGCAGTTAGTTGAAACTGGCAGAGCTAGATTTAAGCCAATTCTTTCGACTTCAATTACCACGATCTTTGGCGTGCTGCCACTGACTATCGCTGATCCGTTTTGGCGTGGCCTCGGAGCTAGTCTCGTTACTGGACTTATCTGCTCCACAATTGGAACTCTAATTATCTTCCCAATTCTGCTGCGCTGGAGCGAAGCTATAATGCGAACAATCAAGAAATTTTGCTCTGCTTGTGCCAATAAAACCAAAGGTTTAGTCAAAAAAACTTCTTAGGTAAACTATTAAAAAAGAACCCCGCTCTAGTAAGGGTTCTTTTTTAATTTTATTTAAATGGCGGATCGAGCTGGCAACGGATTCGACAGAGGATCTTCTGCACTCCGTCGAATATACAAACCATTTTCGGTAAGTTTATACTCTTCGGCGGACAGTGTATCAATTAATTGTATAACTCGAATTATTTTGGCCTTTGTAATTTGTGTTAGCTCAGTATTTAAACGTATTGACTCAATGCCATTCCTTAACAGCGTCACTGCATCTTTATATATTTCTGGCCCTAGCGGCAAGATAAGTCGACCTGATTCCAATTCTAATAATGAGTCTAATGGGTTTTCTATGTGCCACTTTAAATCCCCATCAAGAGTTAGAGGTTTATGCTCAGGAACCTCCTTTCCAACAATTGGGGAAAGTAACGTTAGCGCACGGAGACTACGCAAACGTGTAGCCTCTCCCCTCTGAGAATCTTCCATTTCGTTGCAAGCCGTTCGCCAAGAGTTTTGAAAATTTCCACCATTCATTAACTGCCGAACCGGCATGGCCTGAATTATCTTAAGCTGCTGTAAAAAATCTCCTACCAAGGCTGAGTCATTCCAATGATTATTACCATAACGCCAAAAGACAGTCGCTAATTCTTTATCAGGCGCTAGCAAAGGCACGTGAGCATCCCTGCTCCTAAGTTGTTTGTCAGCGGACAACAAGTGTAAAAAGGTTACCAAATCTTCAAGCTCAGCATCTCGTCCAGATTCAATAATTTTACCTACCAATTCCGAAGGATAATCATCAAGCACGGCGTGCAGATCTGGCGTTAGCAGGTCGCGAGCATCAAGCGATTCTAATTCAGGCTCACGTTCAAGCTCATCAGCCCGACGCCTTTCAAAACCTATTCCATGAAATCTAGAGGTTCTCATACCTGATTACGAGCAGGTAACGTCTGCTCGTTAATTTTAACCTCCGACTTTCTATCCTGACATGTCAGCACTCCATTTTTCATCACTAAATCCATTTGCATCATGCACATCAAAAGAAAAGCCTGAGGCAATTTATCTCTTGAACATTTTTCCAATAGATCTTTTGGAGAATATTTTGAAAATATTTCTCTACTTGCTTTTTCGAACATTACTGGATCAATCACCTTCAAATAAAACAGCAGGGTAACTGACTCTAGCGGATATTTTTCTAGGTCACCATTTATGATCATTTCTTCAACTATCGCAACGTCTCCATCTGACAACGGAGTAATCTCCTGACCAACCATAGTCAGGCGAACTTTGCTGCGCCAACCATTCGTATCACTCAAGGATGACTTGTCGTCTTCTTGAACCCTAGCTAAAACTTCAGGAATTTTCATGCTTTTCACTAATGCGCCTGGGTCTAATACGAGATTAGTAGGATCTTGACCATATTCAACCGACATCATTCCATTGGATAGCTCGACCTCAGTTTTAACATTTTCCTGCCACTTCTTTTTACACTCTGGAACATTAAAAGGATGCCAATATCCCAGGGCAGTGCCTTGTGCCAGCATTTTAATTCCCGCAAAATGTCCAGCCTGAATTGGATCACGCACAGATCCATAATGAGAAAAGGCTCTATCGATCTCAAAAGATAGCTTTTCTAAAATATCCGTTTGTTTATACAAATCAAATTCGTAAAGTGGATTTTCCGGCGCCTCATCAAATCTTCCAACCTCAATTGCTCTTGGCCTTCTCTTGAAATCACCCTCTCCAACTGACCGCGCCATTCTCATAGTGCATTTCTCCTTGGAAGATCTGGCGTAGATTCAACCTCTGACCCTTCACGCTTAATAAATAATCCATCTTTCGTTAAGCGAAACTCAGCTGCTGATAGAGCGTCAATGGCAGCTATATACCTCATCTGATAATAAGGCTCGCGCATGGTATCACGAAACTTATTAAGTTCTTCTTGCATTTTCGCTATAGCTGGTGCAAAGCGCTCCGTCTGCACCGGTCGAGGATCAACCAGCCGCAAAGAGATAAGGCTAGTAATAAAGTTTTCTGGATCTTGCAAAGCTTGTTCCCAAACTTGATCCAATTCTTCTAAGTCCGGGGCTCGATACTCCTGACCAGTTATAAAATGTCTAATTAACAAGGCTACATAAGACATTCCTGGCCTGGCATCATGCAACTCACCCAAGCTATCCCACTTGAAATTTAAACCTTTCACAAAAGCCGGATCGCAAATATAAGCCTGAAGCAAAGTGCCATCAGCTGCGAAACGTACATCACCTACTTCTGATAAGTGTGCCTTAAGTGAATGCTTAACACCTATTTCTAGGGCAGTCTTATCAAGCAGGTTCATAAAGTCAGTCTGATCCGACGGGTCGCTGACTGCCTTGGAGCCTGCCAATTGAGTTTCCCAAGCTAATTTTTCTGGCACATCACGACCACTAGCATTAGAAGGTGACCGCACATAATCCCACAACTCTGGAGTCATTAAATCACGAGCGTCAGCCGCTTCTAATTCTGGCTCACGTAATACCTCCGCCGCTCGCGGTCTCCTTAATTCCCCACTTGGCCTCACTAATCTCATATAGTTGATCTATTTGGTAATTCATGACTTGGAATGTCATCTGTATACAGAATGCGCGGAGTGCCTCCGGGGCCATTGCAATCAACCTGATCGGCAAAAACTACACACAACTTAGCTGCTCTTTCCAATATATTAGGATTAACCTTCCTCAATTTAACAAGACCTTGCACGTCTAGTAATTGCCTTTGCTCATCTGGAGATAAGGAAATCTGATCATAACGCTCGGGCGCTACCATTCGTAGACCGGCCAACGTAGTTAAAACATAAAACCAAGTGCCTGTTCGCTTTGCGACTTCTAAGTCACCCACAGCACGGTTCCAAATCCTCTCGCTTAATTTAAAGGCGTTAAAGTCAGCAGAGCGCGACGCCACCGCCCATTTGTAGTATTTCTTATGATCATAAATCGTATCAATACGCGCATTAATCAGTGAAGCCAAGAATTTTTTATTCGGTAAAGCGGCGAAGCTTTCTGGAGCTGCAAATATACTTTGCAGCATAACATCTATGGTGGTCTTATCATTTTCAGTAAACTTATGGGCATCCACTGCTTGTAAATATTGAGACAACTCCTCCGTGGACTCAGGTGAAAAAAAATGATCCCTTTTTTCCGGCCAAATCTGGCCTGCATATCTACCAATCCCCATAACTAACTGAAGACCCGTGGAATCATCTGTAACAAAAGCCATCTTGGACGTAGAGTCGACGTAATCACTCAGGGACTGTGGCAGGTCAAAGCGTGGATCAAACAGACTTTTTCGCCTTGGCGCAGCCTCAGCCTGCAGACCAGTAGCTCGTGGGCGCCGGTCGGATCCTGAATATCTAATTGATCTCATGATTTATAATTGCAATCTAAAACCTTGATCATATTACTTCATATTTTACCTGAAACAAGCCATTTTGTCAACTATTGATTGACATAAAAAGAGCCGGGCTAAACCCGACTCTTTTGTTTCCTTTGAGAAATTTTAATCCTCGTCCTCGTCAGCGACAACGCCGCCACGATCTTGGACAACTTTGTCAGAGACATTCTTTGGCACCTGCTCATACTTCTCAAATTCCATTGAGTAGCTAGCTCTGCCTTGTGTCATCGAACGCAGTTCTGTCGCGTAACCGAACATTTCAGCCAACGGCACGAAAGCATTAACTACCTTGGCGTTTCCACGGTCGGTCATTTCCTGAATCTGACCACGCTTTGAGTTTACATCACCCATCACGTCGCCCATGAATTCCTCAGGAGTCACTGCTTCAACTTTCATAATCGGCTCAAGCAGTACTGGCTTAGCGGCTCGCGCTGCCTTCTTAAAGGCCTTTGAACCTGCCACCTTAAAGGCGGCTTCCGAAGAGTCAACGTCATGATAGCTTCCATCAACTAGTCGAACACGAATATCGAGCAAAGGGTAGCCAGCCACGATACCGCGATCAAGAGCCTCTCTAACACCCTTCTCAATAGCTGGAATGAATTCTCTTGGAATAGCACCACCTTTAATTTCATCAACAAACTCGAAGTGCTTAACCTCTTCACCGTCATCAGAGTCAGATTCACTCACCTGCATCGGCTCAACAATCAAGACACAATGGCCATACTGACCACGACCTCCAGTTTGCTTAGCGTATTTTTCCTCACCACGAGCTTCAGCGGTGATGGTTTCAC
>PFGC01000061.1 GCA_002781785.1 Candidatus Kerfeldbacteria bacterium CG15_BIG_FIL_POST_REV_8_21_14_020_45_12 | reverse complement strand
AGCTAATCCATCTCCAAACGCTCCAAGTAATGGCGCAACAGGACAAAATAGGAATGTGTCGCTGACCAGTTCAGCTTATTCATCAAACGGTGCAACGCACACGACTTCCGATTGGCAAATTAGTGATGATAACACCTTCTCTGAAGATTGTTCAGATATCAACCTGGTTTGGTGTAAGTTAGATAGCTCTAATAAAGAGAGTGTTGTAGTAAATAGTGCAAATGGTAGTTTCCAAAATGCCTTGGCTGGAAAGATTAGCTTAGCTCCAAATACGGTCTACTATTTCCGAGTCAGACACACAAATGCAGTTGGAGATTCTAATTGGTCTCCCGTTAATAGTTTTACTACAGCGGTAAATACACCACCAAATCAGCCATCTGCATCTTCTCCAGCTGATGCTGAAACTGGAGTTGTCTTAAATCCGAATCTAAGTTCTTCAGCTTACTCTGATACTGACGGAGACCCACATGTCGGATCATCCTGGGCGGTCTTCGAATCTAGTGACTGTACGGGCACGCCAGTTTGGAACAAGTCAAACGATGCCACTAATCTAACATCTATAGGTGTTAATACGACCAATGGAACCTTCGCAGGTTCACACAGCGGACAGTCACAGCTTAAGTCCCACACTACATTCTCATATTACGTAAAGTATAAGGATCCATTCAGCAATTCTCTAGACTCCGCGTGTGCTGCATTCTCAACCTTAAATAATTCTCCAATTCTAGGAGGATCCGTGGCCGATTTAAATCTAACAGAAGATACTGACGTGCTAGCAGCCTTTGACGTTGATGACAACCTGTCTGATCCGGACTGGAATGACACATCGTTTACCTGCGGTGTGACAGATGATCTAGATGCTGGTTTGGGTACTTTAACTTTGAACGGGGACAACACCGTTGATGTTAACTTAGTGGCAGATGCGAATGGATCAGATACCATTCAACTGAGTTGCGACGATGCTGGTAGCGCCTCAGTCAGCACTAATGTTGTTACTGTAACCGTAGCCTCAGTAAATGATGCGCCGTCCTTCGTTAAAGGAGCAAACCAAGCAGTGTCTGAAGATGCCGGAGAAAAATCAGTAACCGGATGGGCCACTAGCCTGAACCGTGGCGCAAGCAATGAGTCTAGTCAGGTTCTAAGCTTTACCGTTTCAAATGATAACAACATACTCTTTAGTAGTCAGCCAGCCATCGCAAGCAATGGAAATTTGACCTACACCCCAGCCGCCAATGCCAACGGCTCTGCCACAGTTACTGTGTCCATTGCCGATAATGGGGGAGTTGCTAACGGCGGCACTGATACTTCAGCTTCTCAGACCTTTACTATTACTGTAAATCCAGTAAACGATAAGCCAGTGGCCAACGCTGGTGCCAACAAAGAAATTAATGAAGATACTGCGACGACTACCTTGGACGGCAGCGGATCAAGTGATATTGATGGCGATACCCTAACCTTTGGTTGGGTAGAAACTTTAGACAACGGTGATTTGTGCAGTATCAGTTCAGCAAGTAGTGCTACCCCGACTATTTCTGTTGCTAACGGGGTCTCTAGCTATTCATGCGTCTATCAATTAACGGTCAGTGATGGAATTATTGATTCAGATGCCGATAGTGTTAATGTTAGCGTTACTGCTGATAACGATGAGCCTGAGTTAGTTGTGACATCTTCAAATACCGTAGCCATTGATGAAGGTGACCGTTTGGTCATTCCAATAGTATCTTCTGATGTTGATACTGATGTTGTCGACTTGGGAGCGGGCGTTGTTGCCGGAGAGATTTCAGACATTGACCAATTGTTCACAGATAATGGCGACAACACCGGTCTATTTGATTGGGAGACTACAACCGAAGATTCTGGCGACTATACAGTTAGATTTAGCGCCAGCGATGGTGCCTCAGAAATCAATAGGGACATTGATATCACCGTAGCTTCAGCCGGATCGAGCGAACCTCCAATCGATGAAGGTCCTACTAACAACGCCCCAACTTTTAGTGGCAGTTTACCTAACGTGGCCGTATTGTCTGGAGCAATTACTGGAAAACTATTCAACTTGAATAACTATTTCAAGGATGCTGATAATGATAAATTGACCTATAAGATGACAAGGGCTACGGGCGTTAAGGTCAATATAAAGTCAGGCCGAGTTCGCTTGTCTGCCGCCAATGGTGGTAAAAATACAGCTGCTGTCACCTTTACCGCTACTGATCCTTATGGGGCAACGGTTTCTAGTAATGAAGTCGTCATCGAAGTTAGCGCTGCCAAGATAAAGAATGTGAGTCATGTCGACGGTGGAAATAATGGAAAAGGTAAAATTCAAGTCGTTAACGACGATGGTAAGGTCGTTTCAGCTTGGAGAGCTTTCCCAAAAGGCGGCTCTATTCCTCGCCTAGGCACCATTAAAGACAAGGGTTACATTTTTGTGGTTAAGAAAAAATCTGGATCTACTTTACAGGTGTATACTCTGAATGGAGACATTGTGGCTAAAAAGAAGTTATCTCCAAATCTACACTGGCGTACTTTGGCCACTGGTAACCTTAGCGGAGACTCTAGTACCGAAGAGATTGCTGTTTCAACTCATCGGGGATCAACTATTTATCTTCGAGTATTTAGCTTTGATCCTGTACAGGGTAAATTCACTCTGCGAAAACGAACTGCTTACGCGCCGTTGAAGTCAAATAAGTACTCCATACACATTCAGAAAGATAAAGTCTACGTCTATAAACCTAACGGTAAAAAAGCTTTCTCTTGGAAGCCGTTCTAGTTTAATAAAAAACCCGCCTCATTGGCGGGTTTTTTATTTCCCCAACACAGCACAGTACGATAAAAATTATCAGGATCTTGATGTTTTATTATTATACTGCTTAACTGTTTGTATATATGCGTCCAGAAATGACCAGAATCAGAGAGCAGCAACCAAGTCGTCCAAAAGCTGTAGATCTTGTCCATTCAGCCGAGCGTCCCGTTCGTCCGGTTGATCTTAATGGAGAGCTGGCTTATGAAGATTGGGATACAATCTACGCTGAAATGGAAAAGAATCGAGCAAGCAACTGGTATCTCTTTTCTCTTTTAGCTATGCATTTGGTGTTGTTATTTCCTGAAAGACGGCAGGAAATTAAACTGGCAGAGAGTCAATGGACCGAGCTGTATGACAGGGTTGAGATGTCACGAGGCAGAGATTGGCCATTTTTTAGTTCTCACGTAAAAATACTTCTGACACTTTTTCCTGAGCGTAGAGATCAGCTCAACTTAGACGAAGGGGTAAAAAATGGCATCCAGGAGAGCGTTGAAAGATACCGAGAAACTGATCTTTGGACACAGTCCGGTCTGATTGTTGATCTCATTATTATGTTTCCAGAGTTGAGAAATAATTATTCACGCGACATTACTTTAAAACAATCCCTACAAAAAGGTATGGACTTTTATAAATCTGAGCCAGCTGTAAATCTTCATTATGTTGTATTAGCAGCTCGTTTTTCTGTAATCTTTCCACAAGATAAACACGATTTACAAATTGATGATAAACTTTGGGAAGAAATATATATCGAACGCAGGCAGCAAAGAGGAAGCAGGGTGCCAGAGCTCGCTGAGCTGTCCCTAAACGCAGCTATACTAGACGTCGATGAAGTTAGTATAACTCGCGAGCGAGGGTTGGAGTTAATAAATAGAGAAGCGGTCGAGCCAAGGTCATTGCCTGTTCGCACATCAGTATAAGTTGGTATTACATTTTTTAATTGCTCTTACATATGAGACCACGAAGACCAATCGGAGATCGGGCGCCTGCCAGACTAAAAGCTGCAGATCTTGGCATTGAAAAAGGACTAGACCTTCATAGATTTTATCCAGACGCAGAAGTAACTACAGAGGATTGGGAGACAATGAAAGTAGAGCTGTATCAACTGCGCGATAACAAGGAATGGACACTCTTTTCACTCCTGGCTATGCATATGGCTATCATTGCCCCAGAGAAAAGAACGGAACTTCAAGTGGATGATCAGGTTTGGTCATCGTTGCTCAGTGAGGCTGATGATCAAAAACAGGGGGAAGTTGTGAGTCATTTTCTTAACTTATCCATGGAAATGACTATCATTGCTCCAGAGAGAAGAGTAGATCTAAAAATAGATAGCGATACCTGGGAACAGATAAAAGCCGACATTGATTTTTATAAATCTGAATCAGATCTAGTTAAAGTTTTAGAGATAGTCTTGCCAATTCTAATTATCTATCCAGAGAAAAGAGCTGAGCTGGATATTGGCGAGGATATCTGGACTGAATTTAAAAAAGACCTAGATTTAAATAGAGGGTCAAGTTGGACGGCCTTTAGTCGGATAGCGTTTTGGTTAGTGATACTTTACCCTGAGCGCAAAACCGAACTAGGCCTAGACTCTGACGCTTGGAACGGCATGAAGTTTGAGTTAAATGAGCACAGAGGCGAAGAGGACGATTTTTTTTCCGAA
Source organism: Candidatus Kerfeldbacteria bacterium CG15_BIG_FIL_POST_REV_8_21_14_020_45_12 (assembly GCA_002781785.1). Taxonomy (GTDB): domain Bacteria; phylum Patescibacteriota; class Patescibacteriia; order UBA9570; family XYC2-FULL-38-9; genus UM-FILTER-45-8. The sequence continues at coordinate 2,254 of PFGC01000061.1, read as the reverse complement.
ATGGCTTGCAATCTTGTCTTCTTGTCGGCCGACGAAGTTAGAATTACACCAGAGCGCGGTTTAGAGCTAATTAGTTATGCTCAGGGGGAGTCCCAGCAGCCACTGCCGTCTCGTTCTCAAGTTTAGAGAGATGCCATAAAGTTGACTCTGCCTCTATTTCTGCTTAAATAGTCATATCATGAGACCACGAAGATCAATCGGAGATCGAGCACCTGCCAGGCCAAGGGCAGTAGATCTTGATCGTCAGCCAGAGCTAGCCCAGCGGAATTTTGAGGTTGAGCGAGATATTTCAGAAGAAGATTGGCAAGGTATGCTGCAGGTGCTCGAGGAGCATCGCCGATCAAACTGGAAACTTTTTTCGAAGCAAGCTATGCATATGGCTATAATTTTTCCAGAGCGTAAAGCAGATCTCAAGCTCGATGATGAAGCTTGGCTAGGTATGTTTAACGAACTTGAACTAACTCGAGAATCAGACCTGGGAGCTTTTTCTTCTCTAGCCATGGATATGACTATAATATTTCCTGATCGCCGATCAGAGCTTCTTCTTGACGATGAAGTTTGGCAAGCAATGCTCCAAGAGCTCGAAGAGTACCGTGGAGATTACTGGCCGGGCTTTGCTGATCTAGCCATGCCAATGACTGTGCTATTCCCGGATCGCCGAGCAGAGTTTCGTCTTGACGATGAAGCTTGGCAAGGAATTGAGCAGGACCTTGAAGATTTTCGTGGATCAAATTGGTGGTCTGGTTCTAGCCAAGTTATGATTATGGCGATTATCTCTGCTGATGAGATTAATATATCAAAAAACAGGGGTCTTGAGCTCATTAACCACCCACAAGCAGAAGCAATAACGGAACTTCCACCACGCGCCGTTGCTTAAGATCCTTACAAATTACTTATCTGACCCAAGGATTTTTACACTCGCAATGAGCCGCGGAAACCTCTCCCAGCATAATAGGACTCCGCTCCGTTGTGATAGGTGAAGACGGTATTAAAGCGTCGGTCACAAAATAAGGACCCACCAAGCTCTCTAACAGAAGCAGGTGTTAGAACCCAGCTGGATGTCTTTAAATCAAATTCTCCTAGTTTCTGCAACGCTCTGTACTCTGTCTCTGTTAATAATTCAATGCCCATAGCAGTCGCCATATCGACAGCATTATTTTTTGGCTTATGTGCTTTCCTTGACTCCCAAGCTGCACGATCGTAACAAAGACTTCTACGTTCTACTGGACTTTCAGCTGAGCAATCGTGAAAAATAAATTCGTTAGTTTTTTTATCGTAGCCTACAACATCTGGTTCGCCGCCGGTTCTTTCCATCTCACTGAGTGACCAAAGTTTTTTAGGACTGGATTTCAGTTTTGAAATTACCTTTACCCACTTTATTCCTTTATGTAGGTTTAGGTTTTTCTCAAATCGCTCCTCTAATATTTTGAGCAGGGTCTCAATCTGTTCTTTGGTGAGAGATTTTTTTGCAGCTGTAATTGATTTCTTTGCCATATTTATAGAGGGACAAATAGTAAGTTAGTTTTAAGTGATTTTATTTAGCGACAGGTTTTTAGAAAAGCCAGCTGAATTATTTATCTTTTCCATAGTTGATGTGCTTGCCAGCTATCATTTTATAACCCGTCTTCACGATTCGTTCTAATATCTTCATATCAATATCCTCTAGTTTTTTGATGTATAGGCATGATTTTCCAGTTTTATGTTTTCCTAGTTTCATCAGCAAAGCTTTCATAGTATCAAAAGAATACCCAGGCATAATATATAGTGTCAGATTTTCCTTACGCGGTGAGAAGCCAATCGCCATCCACGCATTAGTTTTTTTGTCAGAGCCAGTATAGGTATACCGACCAAATCCCACTATACTACTACCCCACATTTCAGGTTTTTTACCTGTCACCCGCCGCAGCAGTTTAAGAATTTCTTTACTGTCTCTTTTCTTGTCCTGATCAGTAATGGATTCTACAAAAGTTGCAACACTGGTCTGATTTAGTTTTGTTTTAATTTCTGCCATAGGTTTTATTATCTAAGTATACATTAATAACCAATGTAGGTGAATGTTCTTTCCATGATTCTCTGAGGTTTATTAAAAGAGCTTATGTGGGGTTGATATATCTAGCCATTTCTGTTTTACTGCTTCTATATATGAGACCAAGAAGATCCAGAACAGGGGAGCAAGCACCAGGCAGACCACGAGCGGTCGAGCTTGGCCGCGAACTAGAGCCAACGCCACGCCACTTTGATCCAGAGGCAGAGG
>PFGC01000027.1 GCA_002781785.1 Candidatus Kerfeldbacteria bacterium CG15_BIG_FIL_POST_REV_8_21_14_020_45_12 | reverse complement strand
GCATTATCAGCTGCACGCTCATCGTCTGAGAGCCCACGGTTGGAGAGGATCGCCTGTCTCAACTCAGTGAGCCCCCAGGCCGGAAGGGTGATCGCCAGCGTGCTGATGCCCCGCTCCAGCGGAGGAGGCCAATCGGAGTCATTCTTCAGCCATTCGGCACGCACCTCAGCGATGGTCGGGATCAGCTGATGCAGGTCTTCGAACGCATGGATGGAGCTCACTCCTTCGTTTCCATTCTCATCGAGTTCGAGGGTGCAGCCACGCAGACCCTCTTCCATGATCCAGCGAGCGTGCGGACTACGGACATGGTAGACCCAGTCACCATTCTCGTGGTCGACGAGGTGGGTGAAGTAGATCCCGTTCCTTTCTTCCGTATGAACAGTCATCTGTCCTCCTAAGATGCGCGGCGGATTGCCTGCGCCCCAAGCAATAGTGATTTAATCACTTCTACGATATGCGCAACCAACCCAATTAAGTGCCGTTTTTATATAAAAAGCTTGTTTTGATCTTAAACAATAATGAAAATATTGGCAAATCTAGGCTACTGAATGTCTACTATAACAACTGCCAACTCACCAGCTGGTAGTTCTACCACCACTTTATCTGAAAGTTTCCTACCTAGTAGCGCCTGACCAATGGGGGATTGGTAAGAAATCACTCCACGCGTTGGATCACTTTCAGATGATCCTAGAATCTGCCATTGCTGCTTAGCCCCATCTATTAGCTCCACAGTGACCTTGTGCCCAATCTGCACACTTTGCGTATCAGCAGGCGTCTCGATAACAACAGCGCGAGGGATCTGATACTCGAGTTCGCTGATAGTTCGGTTAATGCCTCGCAATTTGCCTTTGGCAATTTGGTACTCAGCATTTTCAGAAAAATCTCCGTTGCCAGCCAGCTCTTGCGTAAGCTTGGCTGTTCTCGGCATGGCCACATTCCTGAGGTAATCAAGTTTTTGCGCCATGGCATCTAACTCTGCTCGCGTCATGTGCGGGTCGAAGGTCGGAAAGGTATATTTACCAGGTTTTCTGTTTGGAAGTCGCATGCACGCAGTCTACGGCTTCAGGAGCAGTCAGGCAAGGCGTCTTGACAAAACAGTAAAAACATGCTATTTTACGGCGTTCCGTAAATCTACGGGACGTTCTTTACAACATGGTTTTCAATCATAAATTTAGGAGGTGACAGGGCAAGAGATAAGCAATGGTTCGCAGTCTGCTAACCATGATTTACCTCTTTCCCTGAGACGTTTGCTTTGGTCGGCAACGTCTTTTCACCCGCCACCTATTTGGAGGCAACCTATGACCACTGTGCTCTTGGCTCTCTTGACTTCTGGTCTGGCCCAGGCTTTCGACTACGAAAGCACCTTCACCGACAGGGACGTCTTCTTCAGCATCCCGGACGACGAGCCGACACCGGTCTTCGTCGCCCACACCAACAAGAAGGGCTTCTTCCGCTCCAAGCGCGGGGGAGGCACGGTGACCATCCAGGACAAGCAGCTCACCGTCACCCGCGAGAACGGCATGGTGCAGACCGGCCACATCTATGCATGCGTCCGGTCGCCCTGGTCCCCGACTCGAGTCTCCTGGGAGACTGAGGGGGCGGACGAGGCTACCGCGGCCGCCGAGGCGCTCGCCAACGAGTGGGCGGAGCGGGCCTGCCTGATCAACGCGGGCGTGTTCAAGGTCGACTGAGCGCCCGCGGCTGATGGACGATTGGAAACCGTGTTCGCAGAAGCCTTCGGGTGGACGCAAGAACATGGTGGGGGTGTTGCAAATATCATTATCTGAGAGATAATCTGATGAGTCCACGCTCAAATTGAGCAACGCAGGACGAAACGATTGGAAATATAAAAAACAATTCGGACACCTCTATTCACAAAAACGTGAATGTTATTTATTTATCGTCGCCAGCTACTTTCAGCACAACTGAGTGAGTGTGAGCGTCTTGCCTAAAACCTAGCACCCGCTGGCCCTTACCGTGACTGATTCTATGTAAGTATTGCATCACCGCTCTGGCTAAGGCACCAGTGCCCGCGCCGTAAATTATGCGCACACACTCTCCAGGATTTTGACTAATAATTTGATCTACCTCAAACACTACGTCTTCTGTGGTTAGCCCGTGCAGATCCACCATTGGCAGGTTCCTATCTAAGGAAGCCACCGCTAGTTGAGTCTCAATGGGTTCGTCCTTCAGCGCCAGCCGCTCCTCATTATGTTTTTTCTGCAACCGCTCCGCTTTAGGAGGTGCTTGCCAAGGTTCATTGACTGGCTGATTTAAATTGCCACGTCGGCCACGCTGCTCACGTCTTTTCATTTATTTAAATTCACAGATATTTCACATATTATATCAGAAAATGCGCAATTAATGTGAAGTCATGCAATTTACGAAAATGCTAGGGAACTAGATAATTATTTTAGTGAGACGAACTGTGGTATGGTATTTACATAAGTTATTATTATTGACTTTTTATTACATTAACTATTCAAGCCTGATGCCAACGTTACTGTTACTATCTTACTTGCCCCTGGGAGTATTTGTTGCCATTTTACAGCGGCACATTATGCGCAAAGTGAAGTGGTCCCAAAGAGTTATAAAGCAGCCAGGTGAGGTAACCCACAAAAATATTGGCCTGCCAGACAGGTTGCTGCGCCTAACCATCGCCATCGTTGTATTGGTTTACGGATTATGGGTTGGCAGCGAGCTGGCAGTAGTGATTGCTGGTTACACTTTTTACGAGGCCTTAGCCAAGTGGTGCGGTTTGTATGCACTAGTTGGTAGAAATACTTGTCCAATAAACTAACATCATACGTATGACCACAGATAGTAACGGAGCAGAGTTGCACGACGGAGATTCTGTTCAACTTATAAAAGACCTTAAAGTTAAAGGTTCTTCTTTGAATCTTAAAAGAGGTGAGGTTGTGAAAAATATTCGTCTAACTGGTTCAGCTAGTGAAATAGAATGTCGTATTGGCAAAGCCACTGTTGTGCTAAAAACTGAATTTCTTAAGAAAAGATGATTGTTTGGCCAATAAATTTTTCAGAATAGAGAAATCAGCGTATAATATTACTATCTAAAAAGAGGAACAAAACGACACAATGAGGAAAACTAACCAAGGAGTGCTTGCGCTGTTTGCACGCATGATCATGGGTTCGGTTATTTTATTTTCTTTTTCCCAGCCGGTTTACGCCTTTGGGGACGGTGAAGATGAAGGAGACAACGGAAGTCAGGTTAGCGACGTTGCTGCCGACAATAGTGACACAGCTAACGTAGATGTACTCGGGCCGTTTGGCGGTAATGTGTGGAACATTGCTATCGATACTGACGCTGACATGGTTTATGTTACGGCCAAGGATTCTCCCAATGGAATTTATCGCTCAGCCGATGGTGGAGCTACTTGGGAAGGTATTGAGGGGGGATTTGACTACGGCCAAGGTATTGCCGTGGATGTTGATGCTACCGCCGGCGATGTCTACGCCTTATTTACAAATGGCTTGTACGTCAGCACAGACCAAGGCGCTACTTATACTCAAGTAGCCGAAGTTTATGGGTCTTCATTACTGGTAGGCAGCGAGGCCATCTTAATTGGTAGTACCGACTCTGATTCACCAGGCGTTATTAGTCGGAGCACTGACAACGGAACGACTTTTTCAGACGTTACCGTAACTAGTGACGACCAGTACTTCTATACAATCGCTGAAGGACCAACTACCGGACTAATTTATGCGGTTGGTTTTGATTCAGATGATGCGACTCATTTATATCGTTCAACAAACAGCGGCTCCTCTTGGAGTGAGGTGACAATTCCAAGTATAACTGGCACTTCCAATGGCTCTACCATTGCCGTTGACCCGACCGACGCTGATCATCTTATTTTAACTGGCGGTTATGACGGAACCAGCTACCAAAGCACCAATGCTGGAAGCTCTTGGACTAGTATCACACCGCAGTCTCAGGAGGCGGCTTTCGATAGCTCTGGCCGCATATTTATTGGTGGTCAATATAGTGACGATGGTTCAACCTGGACGTCAATGGGTATGGATGAGAACGACAACTCAACAGCTATCGGTGGTCACGCTTTACTGGTAGATCCAAACGATCAGGACACTATTTACGCTGACGGTATGCCAGGACTCAGTAAGAGTACTGATCGTGGTGTCAGCTGGACAGATATCAATGAAGGCATCGCCGGAGTCACTATGACCGACATTAGCCAGGCGAACGATAAAGATATTGTTTGGGCAGCAGCCTACAACGGTTTGGCTAAAACAGAGAACTTTACCTCGGGTAATCCAACCTGGGAATTCCCAGTCTTACCAGACCCTTGCAGCGCCATCTGGGTTGAGCCAGTTGATGCGCAAATTGTTGTGGTAGGAGAACTTGGCGCCCTAAAGCGTAGTACTGACGGAGGTGAAACCTGGTCTGAAGACTTAGTATCCGGCCTCATAGAATCTTCCATGAATGTTAATGAGATTATTGCCGACGTTGATACACCAACCACCCTGTATGCGGCTGTTGGTAATGGTAATCCTTCGCTTCCAAAAACTGGCATGGTCATTAAGTCAACCGATAGCGGCGCAACCTGGGAGGACATGGAGATTACTGACAATGCTTCAGGACAAACTCTGTCTCAGTCCGGAGATGGTTCAATCTACGTTGGTCTTGGTGCTGAGGGTGGCACAGAAAATGTCGCCGGCATCTACAAATACTCAGATGGATCATGGAGCTTTCTAGAAAATAGTCCAGACGAGGAAATTGTAAAAGTTCTAGTGGACCCACAAGATGACAATTCAGTATACGCTGTGGCCAGCATAGCTTACGGAAACGACAATACTGGCAATTTCGGTTTTTACAAATCGACAGACGCTGGTGCTAACTGGACTAAGATTACTGAAAATCTAGATAGACTAAGCGAATTCAATAGCCTGGCTTTGCAAGAATCTACCACTCCTTCAACACTGTATCTTGGCGCTGTTAATTATTATGGCCAAGGTGAATTATACAAATCAAGCGACGCTGGAGATACTTGGGGGCTGTTATACACTGGCCTTAAGGAAGAAACCTTCTACACCATGATTTTTGATGGTGTTACCGCAGGAACCAGTAGAGGATTGTTCGACATCAAATCAAAGGCTTCCTTAACTCTAAAATTGGGTTCCAAAAAGATTAAGAAGAATAAGAAGGCCGCTCTGACCTTGACCTTAAAAGATGCAGTTACCGACAAGGCTCTTAAAAACAAGCACGTCATGCTTTTTAAGAAGAAGGGCAAGAAGTTTGTGAAAATTCAAACACTTACTACCAAGAAGAGCGGTAAGGTATCGATTAAGCTGCGAGTTAAAAAGGTTGGCAAAACTCAGTTTAAGGCTCGCTGGAAACCGGCTGGTATTCAAGCTGAGGAATACACTACTTCAAATTCAAGTGTTAAAAAGTTGACGGTCAAAAAGAAGAAAAAGTCATAGCTTTCGAATAAATATAAAAACAGCCCTCACTTGGGGGCTGTTTTTATATTAGATATCATATTGACAAAATTCAATAAGTTTGGCAGGATCATCAGTCGTCTTCTTGGCGTGCAAGATCATGTTTTGAGGTGGACAAAGGAGAAGTGCTTGGATCTCTCTTTCGTCCACCTCACAACAACACATACCGATCAGGTCACCATGAGGTGGTGAGACGACCTGATTCGGAGGAAGAGATGTACCGCTTCTGCTTCATCACGACGATCGCTCTGCTGGCAGGCTGTGGCAAGGACGAGTCTGCTTCTGAAGAGTGTCACTGGCCGAACACCTACTACCCGGACAAGGATGGAGACGGGAAGGGTGAGTACGGCGCAGACGGATCGACAAGGGCGTGCGAGGCGCCCGAGGGCTTCGTCGGAAACTTCGACGACTGCAACGACACCGAACCGACGGCCTGGGACTACGCTCCAGAGGTCTGGTACGACGGCATCCACCAGAAGTGCAACGACTACGGCTCCTGGGACGACTTCGACCAGGACGGAGATGGCCACCGCGTCACCCAGCTGGAAGGCAAGACAGAGCCCGAAGGCGGCTGGGGTGACGACTGCGATGACACCGTGCATAGCGTGAACCCGGGAGAGCCTGAGTATCCCGACGGACTCGACAACAACTGCGACGGCAAGGTCGACGAGAACTCGACCGGTCGCTGGTACCTGGACGAAGATCGCGACGGTCACTCCGTAAGCCGCATCTGGTTCAGCGTCTCTCGGGGCTCCCTGGACGACATCTGTCTGCCGGTGGGGTACTGCAACTTGGCCAGCTGGCAGTTCCACGAGGCGCCGACCGACTGCAACGATTCCGACGCCTCCAGCTACCCTAGGGCTCAGGAGCTGCTCGACGGCTACGACAACAACTGCGACGGCAAGGTCGACGAGAACGCTCGCTGACCTGCTTGCACCACCCCCAATTGTAGGATTGGGGCTCTTTTTTTATTAGTTAAGATTTTTGTAAGTTAACTATAGTTGAATGGTAACCGGTTGACTAACCACAATTCCACTAGCACTGGCACAATCTTCTCCGTGAGCCTGAGCCCGCCAGTTGCCATGTGAATACTCCGTAACCGGGGCTGTCACTTTACACGACCAGTTTGAGTCAATGAATGTACAATCAGCTGTGGTCCCTCCCCAGCGCTTACCATTGTCATCTGTGTAACCTTCCTGAATCAACTCAACTGAATTATTAGTGCACCTAGTATTTAATTCCCAGGTTATCTCACTGGTGTTTTCATTAATGGCCGTCGCCTGAGGCAGATTCACGACTTCACCAACAGGATTTTTTGGAAAATACATATCGGGAAAGAACAAGCTATTGCCAATCTTATATTCAATTGGGAGCTGAGTTTCCTCATACCACGGTCCTAATTTTCCGCTCATTTGTGCGACCACCACAATTAGCAGCACAAACCAAAGGGCCACAATATTAATGCGAGAGCTACCAACAG
>PFGC01000038.1 GCA_002781785.1 Candidatus Kerfeldbacteria bacterium CG15_BIG_FIL_POST_REV_8_21_14_020_45_12 | reverse complement strand
CGACTCTGACACCTAGCTCAGGCTCGCAGTCATTTTCTTTAACGTGCTCCAGAAACTTGTCAGCCAAGGTAATACCGTCAGTTTTTCCAAAACCAGGATAATTCCAAACGTCGCCAGACCTGGCCATTTCACCTCCAAAGTCTTCAGAGATCAATGAAAAATTTAGCTTGCGCCTGGCGGCATAGATAGCTGCAGCCGCACCAGCGGCGGAACCGCCAATGATGATTAGATCCTTCATTTCAGACATATAATGGATACATACTTAAAGTCACGTAGTGCCTACTTTAGCACAACATTCAGACTACGTACACTTAAATTAAGATCATTTCTTCTGACGTTTTGGCAGAGAAATAGCACTAATCCTAATGCGGTGCCGCAAACCAAAGACTATCACAGTAAGTCCCAGAAAAGTCGAGCCAACACTGTACATCAAAGTATAGTAGAGGACGGTTCCAAGCTGTGAACGAGCCACTGTAGATGCCAGCTCGGCAGTGACACCGACCGCCGATATAAGAAGCAGTATCACAAAGGGAAGGACACTGATCTTGGCAATCATTAAAGTGTCGTGCAAATTAAAGCTCTTGTAAAAGGATAGAAGGTTTTGTGAGAACCACAGCCAAAAAATACAAAATAATACTGGGGAGCAAATCAGTAAGTAAGCCCACAATGGAAATAGAGTAACTGAAGCTAGAGATAAAATAGCTAAAGCTAAAGTCAGACAGGCGTTATAGCCAGCCAACATCAAACCCAAGTGCCAGGCTGTTAACTTCCCGTTTCGTAATCGATCTCCAAATGTAAGAGCTACATTGTCGCTTGATTGACGCATTGAGATGATTATACCTTAGGAGGCCTGCGTAACTCAAACCACTTGTCCACCGTCCAAGGAGCTACTTGACCGGCCCGCGTCTTGAGTAAAATTGGAACTAACATAACTAGCATAATAGCGTCACGAACGAATACCTCAACCGGAGTCTCGCCCAGCTTAATAAATCCACCCGAGCAGCCGCAGTCAGGCAGGGCCAGTCCACGCAACATAGCTTGACCGATAGCAATCAGAAAGACAATAAGCAGAGCACCGGTGGCCAAGGCTGCATAACGTGTATAGATGCCTAGAATAAGGCTTAAACCAACCGCGATTTCAACAATTACCATGACTACAGCAAAGGTTGGGACAATAAATTCTGGCAATAACTGGTAGTCAAGGATGCTTTGATTGAACTGATCGAGCGGTGCCAGTGCTTTGGCGACCCCGTATAGCAGAAAAACACCCCCAACAATAATTCTAATGACTAGCAGCGTTAGTTGATGGGTAGCAATTTTATTGAACCACCGCATCGGCATTGTCGTTCACATCACTGGTATTGGAATTTGCACTTGTATCATCCTCACCCTCTCCACTAACTGTACTTTGAGCACCAGCACCAATAGCTCGCTCAATGGCCTCTCGAATAGTTTTAGAAAATGGAACTTCTGTGACTCTTTCCCCGTTTACAAAAACGGTTGGGGTTGAGTTAACTCCCAGAGAAATACCTTCAGCGTAATCTTCATTTACCCTGTCGGCCGCGTCTGGTCCTGTCGTACAACTATCAAAGGCCGTCATATCCAAACTTAACTCTTCAGCGTAGCCTCGAAAGATTTCAGTCGCCTCATCTTTAGTTTTGACCGCTGCCCAGGTCTCCTGGTTATCAAACAAGAGATCGTGGTAGTCAAAGAATTTATCTTGCTGAAAAGCACACTCAGCTCCCACGGCTGCCGTTGTGGAGTATTTATGTTGCGAGAGTGGAAAATCGTTGTACTGAAAACGAACCTGTCCGTTGTACTCTTTTCGGATATCTTGCAGCACAGGATGTAGCGCTTGGCAGGCAGGACATTCAAAATCACTATATTCCTTGATAACAATGGCGGCGTCAGCGGGACCTTCGATAGGATCAGGGTGAACATCAATCACCTCATCAGCGCTTGGTCTGCTAGCTTTAACGGCCCAGACGATACCCACTACTATAACGACAAGTCCAATAGCCATGCCAATTTTCTTGAACGATTCAGCTCGCTCCTCATTGGCTTTGCGATTGTTTTTTTCTTGCCGATTTAGTTCCTGGCGTTCTTTTTTGGTGAGTTGTTCGTCTGACATATGTGTGGAGTTATGAATATAATTCTTTAGCCTCGGTCAAGCCGATTTGATTAATTTTTGGAGCATTACCGGCCGCTCCGAACTGTTGCATGCGCAAGGCTATAACTTCAGTAAGAGCATCCCTGGCGGCTCCTAAATATTTTCTTGGATCAAACTCTTCTGGGTGTTCAACCAGAACCTTTCTGATAGCGGCCGTTACAGCCAATCTGCCGTCGGTATCAACGTTGATCTTAGCGACACCGTGCGGAATGGCTTTTTGGAGAGCTTCAATATCTACACCGCGAGCGTTTGGCATCTGGCCGCCATATTTGTTTATCTCTGCGATCAATTCTTGAGGAACCGACGAAGAACCATGCATTACAATTGGTTGCTCTGGTAGTCGAGAGTGAATCTCCTCCAATACATCGTAAGCTAATTTACACTCTCCACTAAACTTATACGCGCCGTGTGATGTTCCTATTGCGATAGCCAATGAATCAACTGGAGCTTTGGCAATAAACTCAATAGCTTCATCCGGATCAGTTACGTTAATGTGGCCCGAACCCACCCCATCTTCAATGCCTCCCAAAGTGCCTAACTCAGCCTCAACGGTGACACCAAATGGACGAGCGTACTTTAAGACCGCCTGGGTGACAGCTAGGTTTTGCTCAAAGGTGTTGGGTTTCTTGGCTGTCTCATCTAGAGATCCGTCTATCATCACCGAGGTAAAACCGAGATCGATGGCTGTTTTTACAACCTCTAGGCCGTTGCCGTGATCAAGGTGCATGGCTACTGGTATTTCTGGATGCTCTTCAGCAGCTGCCTGAATCAGATTACGTAAGTAAGTCATTCTGGAATACTCCAGAGCACCTCGGGAAACTTGAATAATGACAGGTGACTGAGTTTGAGCGGCGGCGTCAATAATAGCCTGAACCTGCTCCATGTTATTCACATTAAAGGCGCCAACGGCATAACTATTAGCAAAGGCGTGGTCTAGTATAATTTTAGCTGGGACAAGCATGGTGTGATTGTTAATAACTCCGCTATAGAATAGCAAAGTGCGGGCTGTGGGGCAACGAGTTGATTTTTTGTAGCCATCATGTTAAAAGCAGGGGGCTTTGACACGGAGGGCGTCATGGTTTTTTGGGAAAAGTGGCACAACCTGCTGAAAGCAGGTGGAGCGATGATCATGTTGGGCTGGCTCTGTGTTTGGACCTTCCGTCCGGATCCGGAGATCTACCAGTGGTCAACGACCTGCCTGTACTCGCGCGCAACCCTGAACGACAAGGAAGCAGACAAGTGGATCGTGGTGAAGATCTTGGACGAGAACCGATCCGAGGCAATCTCGGGACGATACGCGACGGCTGTCGCTGACGTCTCGGGCTTCATCCCGAGCTACCAGGCCGAGCCGATCATGTTCCCAGGCTTTGGTCAGCCACCGGGAACCCCCTTGCCATTCAACAGCGTCGACGATCAGCACCTGCTGATCTACGAGTGCATGTCACCGGGAACGTGGGAATACCTCGGTGAGACCACGATTCTGGACAGGCCAGTAGGTGACTCAGTTCACCTGCTAGCGCTCAAGGTGCGCTCATGGAGCGAAGCGGAGAGCCTGGTAAAACCGGTCCGTCCGGCCATGATGGCGTCGCCCTACAGTCTACCTATGCCGATGGCACAGGAGCTGCAGCGACGACTGCACTGGCAACGCGGCTGGGAGACCTTCATCACCCAGCAAGGTGCTCCAACCTACCCGGACTACCGGACACTGCGCTTGTCCTACACCGTGCTCGAACTCGAGCCCATGGAGAACTGACCACTCTCCTCTTTTTTTACCTAAAAATAACTGGGAGCCTGGCTCCGTCTAAAGAATGGATAGAGTCAACAAAGCGGGCAGTTCCCTCTGATAATGACATAACCAGAGTATTTGTCCTTGCTCCACCTGCGAAAAATCTGACTGGCTCTAGTAATTCTCCACTAGTAACTCCTGTGGCAGCAAATAGAATTTGCTTACCGGGGGCCAAATCGTCTATTTCAAGTAAAGCTGAAGGATCTTTAACGCCAGCGGCTTTTAGGCGCCGTTCGTCCTCGTCGTTTCTGATCACAAAGTGGGCCTGCATGTAACCCTTGAGACATTTTAGAGCCGCCGCTGTAATTACTCCTTCTGGAGCAGCACCCACACCCATAACCGCATGGATATTTGGGCCATGAACTGCAGCGGCAATCGATGGCATGACATCTCCGTCGGTCACCAGCTTAATTCGGGCGCCAGTTGCGCGAATCTCTTTGATCAGCTGATCGTGCCGATCGCGCTCTAAAACAACAACCACCAACTCAGCAGCGGTGCGTCCTAGAGCTTTAGCTAAACTAGCAATATTGTCTTTAACTGGCGCGTTAATATCGACTTTGCCGGCCGCTTCCGGAGAAACAATTAGCTTATTCATGTAGATATCAGGCGCGTGTAATAAGCCCCCTCTCTCAGCAATAGCCATTAAGGTAACGGAGCCATTGCCGCCGCTGGAACACAAGTTGGTGCCCTCTAGTGGATCTACTGCGATGTCGATTTGCGGCGCGCCAGCGGCCTTGGTGCCTACCTCCTCACCAATGTAGAGCATGGGAGCTTCGTCACGCTCACCCTCACCAATAACAATACGGCCATCAATATTCAGGTCGTTTAGACGTAGGCGCATAGCCTCAGTAGCGGCTTGGTCAGCTGAGTTATTATCTCCAGCGCCCATTAGCTTGGCCGATGCGATAGCGGCGTCTTCGACAACTCGGACTAGATCTAATTCAAGGAGTTTGTGCATAAAATATCATCGGCTACTCATTTTGTAACAGTATATCACATGCTGCCTCGACAAGCTGGTTGACCTCCATTAGTCAGACAAGTGACGCGCCCAATCAAGTCAGTTCGCCAAATTTGAGCACTAACTTGCTGGAGGCGATATATCACAGCGGAATGTGGGTGACCATAGCTATTGTCTTTTCCAACGGACACTAAGGCAACCTTAGGTGTGGTAGCTGCCAGCATGGCCTCGGAGGTGCCCGTCTTGCTGCCGTGGTGACTAACCTTTAGCAAATCCAAATGACCCAACAGGCGCTCGTCCAGCAGGCGCTGTTCTACCAGTGTCGAGGCGTCTCCGGTAAATAAAGCTTTGAAATTTCGATACTCTAACAAGGCTACTACTGACTGATCGTTCACGTCAGGTGTTATTTGACCTGTCGGATTTAAAAACTTGATTACAAGATCTGGTTCTATTTCTAACCTATCACCAGCTCTGACCTGACGAATTTCCGTCACGGAATCAGCCCAGGTATTATAGGCAGTTTGCACTTTTGTATCATTTATAGCACCGCTATCTATCAATGTGTTAACAGTCCAATATGGAGCTAGTTCCGATAGCCCTCCAATATGATCAGCGTCCGGGTGAGTCGCAATTACCAACTCTATCTGCCTGTCACCAATCGGCATGACTCTGCCAAGCTCTGAGACAAGTGTTCTATCAGGGCCACCGTCGATTAAAATGTCGTTGCCTTGAGGGGTTCGCAAATATATAGCATCTCCTTGACCTACATTCAAAGCAGTTATTTTAAGTTGATCAGTTGGTCTCTGCTGCCAATATAAATGAACAGTGAGACTTAAAATAAATACCAGAAGCACCATTAGACTTGTGAATCTATTCATACACTTTTACTTGAGCAGAGCGAGCGCCCCAGCCAATAATTAAAGCTGACAGCAAACTAAACCAGGGTGGAATCTCCGGCAAAGTTATTGAAGCTCCCGGAATTATCCGACTTAAGTGAGATAGATAAATCATTGCATGCAAAATATCGGAGACAGGCAAAGCCAACAGCTGCCCAAGGTCTATAGAAATAAAGCTAAGTAGTAACACAATCCCCGCCCCCAACATGACGATTGGCATCAGCGGAACTAGTAGTAGGTTAGTAATGGGTGAAATCAGTGAAAGAGTGCCAAAGTTTGAAGCAATAATTGGTGTAGTTGTCAGGATGGCCGCAAGAGTTACTCCCATCAGCTTTCTTAATTGCCAAAAATCTGGCACAAGAGTCAGCCGCCTGGAGACTGTGTCGGAAAAAAGTACGATACCAGCAGTGGCGGCTAGTGACAGCTGAAAACCTACGTCATACAGAAGTAGTGGATTAACCATTAACATCACCGTAGCGATCATGACCAAAAGCCTAAGGGCAGTGGCGCTTCTACCGAACTGATAGGCACTTAGACTGACTCCAGACATGAGAGCAGCGCGCACAGCCGAAGGTTGCACGCCTGTGATTAAGACATATAGCAACAAGGTGCCAATAATTAACCCCAAGGCTTGCCGGCGACTTCGACGCATAATTTTAGCCAAGCTGAATAGACCGCTAACAAGCAGAGAAATGTGTAGCCCAGAGATCACCAGGAGATGAGAGGTTCCACTTTGTCGAAAATCGGTCATGGTCTCTAGGTCAGGCGCCCACTTCTGACCAAACATTGCCCCCTGAATAATTCCGACCTCTGGTGGTGGCAGTAGTTTCTTTAAATGACGGACTGCCAGTGACTTAATATTCATTAACAGGCTCGTCGCGCTATCACGATGACCAACCAGACTGATTTTGGGATAGTAACAGGTGGTGCCAATACCATATCTAGCTAACCAGCGGTCATATCGAAAATTATTAATCGGCTCTGGACGACGCAGTGTGCAGCTTATGGATACAACATCTCCCGTGATTAAGGCTGGGAATCTATTAGCAGTTACCAACAAGAGTCCATCCAGTGATGAGCTTTTAACCGTAAATCTATTCTCAGACACTCGCTCCTCTACCTCTCGCACTACTACACCGGTAATTGTACGTTCCACATCATATGGATTGGCTTGATAACTTGGTAGCGATTGTACACGGGCCAGTCCAACAATAATCGCGGCTAGAGTTAGAGTAAGAACTTGAGCATACCTACGGCATAAGACACCAAGTAGGAGTAAGACAAATAGGGCCAACGCAATAATAAATTGACCCAAACTATAGTAGCCACCCAAAAATATTCCAATAACAAAACCGGCACAGCACCATAACAGTAAAATAGATTTATGCATGAAAAAACGCCCGCAGTGGGAGCGTCGTGTCCAGAACAATAGATTATTTCAATTTACTAAAACTGGCAAGTTATCGACCGGTGTCAGCTTCTGCTGGATCGTCTTCTTGATAAAAAACAGTTTTTTGAATGTCTAGGCTAGACCCCAGCTTGGAATCAAACATATCACCAAATGAAGCCGTTGGCGCCTCGGATTTTTCTTTAAATTTGGCAAGGGCTTGAGCATCTGCAATGGCTGTTTCAACGTCTGCTCCTTTAACTCTAAGCTCGTAACCATCTAGGTGGGCATTTTTGTTGTACTTAAAAACATTAGCCTCGCCCTCCAACCATTCCTGCAAGTCATCACTAAGCCAGGCGCTGTGACCACCGTCTTCATTGGGAGAAATATCTAAAATAGACAGACCATTTTCACCCAGTGATGAATCAATCACATGAAAAGTTGAACCCTCACGCTGCACTGTCAGCGAAGGAAATTTTTCAGTCAATAAATCCTGGAGTCGATCAGCCTGAGCCTCTGGACTTGTATCAATAACCTCACGCGAATTAGTATCAAGCGAAGCCGAATCCGCTGAATCAGAAGATTCAACACCAACTGCGTCATTAGTATTCCTCTCGGTCATCACCCCAGCAGCACCGGCGACTAGAGCTCCAGCAATAATAGCTTCCTTTTTTCCAAAACGTCTTTCTGACATAATTTATTCTATTCAACTGTAACTGATTTGGCTAAATTACGAGGCTGATCTATATCGCAATCACGCAGTTTGGCCACGTGATAGGCAAATAATTGAAGTGGAATGACAGACAATAATGGAGTCAACATCTCAAGGGTTTTAGGAATATAAATAACGTCATCCGCAAAGTTTTCCATGTCAGTATTGCCCTCGGTGGTTACAGCGATGACCTTACCGCCACGGGCTCTGACCTCTTGAATGTTGGAGAGGTTTTTCTCATAGACTGAATCTTGTGGCGCAATAAATACACTAAAAAATCTATCGTCAATCAGGGCGATGGCTCCGTGCTTAAACTCTCCGGCAGCGTAGCCCTCAGCGTGCAGATATGAAATTTCTTTTATCTTAAGGGCGCCCTCGTAGGCAATTGGCTCATTATACTTGCGCCCCATGTAAAAGGCGTGATCCAAGGCATAATATTTTTTGGCAATTTTGGCGATTTGCTTATCCAACGCCAAAACCTGATCCATTAACTTAGGAATATCTGTCAGCTCTTTGGCAATTCGCTGTCCGGTAACTAATGACATTTCACGCTGTCTACCCAGAGCTATTGTGACCAAAGCAAAAATATTTACCATGCCGACAAAAGCTTTGGTTGAGGCCACTGATATCTCTGGACCCGCGTGAATATAAGCTCCACTATCTACCTCGCGGGCAATTGTAGAACCAACAACATTAACTATTCCGAAGGTCAGTGAACCATGACGCTTGGCTTCTCTTAATGAAGCAATTGTATCTGCGGTTTCACCAGACTGCGAAACTACAATAACACCGGTTCTATCATCCAGCACCGGTTTTTTATAACGGAACTCTGAACCTATTTCGACTCGAGTTGGAACACCAGCGTATTCTTCTATCATGGTGGCGCCGATTTTGGCAGCAAAGGATGCCGTTCCACAAGCCACAATTGTAATTCGATCAATTTTACGCCACTCCTCTTCCTTTTGTAAAAATCCACCCAAATGAGCCACGCCCTCCTCTGGGATTAAACGACCACGAATGCCATTATGAATAACCTCAGGCTGCTCCATGATCTCCTTCAGCAGAAAATGGTCATAGCCTTGCTTCTCGGCCTGGGCAACATCCCAATCAATTTTAGTAACGTCCTTGGTAACTGTAATATTTTCTAGAGTGCGGATATCATACCCTTTTGGTGTCACGGTAACTATTTCACCTTCGTCTAAATAAACCACCTCACGAGTATAAGGAATAATAGCGGTGGGGTCAGAGGCGATGATGAATTCACCTTCGCCGATGATGCCGAGCACCAACGGACTACCCAAGCGAGCTGCAACTATTTTCTCCGGGTCTTTACTGGAAACAACGGCAATACCGTAAGCGCCAACAACGTGAGACAAGGCCTGTTGCACGGCTTGTTCAAGCAGCACTCCCTCCGTCATCTCATCCTCAATCAAATGAGCCAGCACCTCAGTATCTGTTTCGGTGGTTAGCTCATGATGCTTTTTCAGCTTCTCTCTAAGTTCATGAAAATTTTCTATGATACCGTTGTGGATAATAAAAATTTCATCCCGACAATCGGAATGCGGATGAGCGTTAATATCATTTGGCTGTCCGTGAGTGGCCCAGCGGGTGTGACCAATACCAACTCGTCCAGTGATTTCTTGAGACTCTAAAGCCGATAATAGATTGGATAGTTTCCCCTCCTTTTTGCAAGTGCTAATGTTCGTGCCTTCTAGGACAGCGATGCCAGCTGAGTCGTAACCGCGGTATTCCATGCGCTTAAGACCATCAAGCAAGATGGGCTTGGCCTCATTTTTTCCAATGTATCCAACAATTCCACACATAGACTTTAAGCAAGCAAATTAAGCTAGGTTGGGGATAATGTTACCACAGATCTAGCTAAATTTCAAGCTCTAGGCCTGCTCTTTTAACCAACGTAGATAAGCCTCCATAAAGCCACTGAGCTCTCCATCTAAGACAGCGTCTGGGTTTTTTACCTCAAAGTTTGTGCGATGATCCTTAACCATTTTGTATGGGTGGAGCACGTAGGAACGAATTTGGTTGCCCCACTCGGCCGAGTGATACTCACCGCGGAGTTTTTTTCGCTCTGCCTCTTTCTCCTCTTCATACTTTTGATGTAGGCGACTTTTCAAAATCTTGA
Source organism: Candidatus Kerfeldbacteria bacterium CG15_BIG_FIL_POST_REV_8_21_14_020_45_12 (assembly GCA_002781785.1). Lineage (GTDB taxonomy): Bacteria > Patescibacteriota > Patescibacteriia > UBA9570 > XYC2-FULL-38-9 > UM-FILTER-45-8. The sequence continues at coordinate 19,716 of PFGC01000038.1, read as the reverse complement.
AGGCGCTAGCTTTATTTTGATGTTGTGATTTTTCGTTTTGACAGACCACGGTGATGCCGGTAGGAATATGCACAATTCTGACTGCTGAATCCGTCGTGTTAACACTCTGACCACCGTTACCGCCTGACCGGAAGACATCAATACGCAGTTCGGATTCGTCTAGTTCTATTTCATCTACCTCTCCAAGGTCTGGAATTACTTCAATATTAGCAAAACTAGTATGACGCATACCCTCGGAGTCAAATGGTGAAATGCGCACAAGCCGGTGGGTACCGTGTTCGGATTTAAGATAACCATAAGCGTAGCGACCACTGATTCTAAGTAGAGCGCTTTTGATGCCCGCCTCCCCGCCGCGTGATTGCTCTAAAACATCAACCTTCCAATTACGTTTTTCACAAAAACGCATAACCATGCGAAGTAGCATTTCTGCCCAATCTTGAGCGTCGTCACCTCCAGCCCCAGCGTGTACAGCGACAATCGCATCACTAGCATCATGCGGTTCGCTCAACAGGATATAGAATTCTAAATCCGCAAAACGGGCGCTTAGCTCCTCAATTTTAGCCAGCACTTCCTTTTCAACTGCACTGTCCCCTTCGGCCTCAGCTAGCTGTCCAATATCAATGGCGTCAATCACCTCCTGCCGGATTTGCTCCCAAGTGGCTAGTTCATTTTGTAATTCGGTTAGCTGCCTGGAGATGCTAGCGGCTTTTTCCTGATCGTTCCAAAAATCCGGGTCGCTACTTAAGGCCTCAAGGTCAAGCACCTGTTGACGAGTGTCATCTAACTTTAACAAGTCCCAAGTTTGGTTTATTTTATCTTTTAGTTCGATGAGCGGCCCTAGATCCATATATTATTATTCCGGTTGAGAAGGTTTTTTTGGTTTATTCGAAATCTCTGGAATTTCGTCGAAAGTAACCTTTATCTCCATAGTGTCATCAGAGCGCCGAATCAGCAACGTAGCAGTATCACCAATGCTGTAGTTTTTGATAATATCAGCCAGATCTTTATCTTGACCAACTTTTGTACCATCGACCTCAAGGATAATATCACCCTCGGTCAAACCGGCTTTGGCAGCGGCACTATTAGGTATTACCCCAAGGGTCTGCTGGTCTCCCCTGATAATAGCACCGTACGTCTCTTTAAGCCCATTGGTCTCAGCAAAAGTCTCATCGATCTGCTGATAACGCACACCAAGACCGGCCCTGATAATACGACCATTGGTTTTAACGCTCTCAACTGCAGACTTGGCGTCGTTAATCGGAATAGCAAAGCCAACGCCTTCACCAGAGCGATCAACTGCCGTGTTAATACCAATAACTTCACCTGATAAATTTAACAGAGGGCCTCCAGAATTTCCTTCATTAATAGCAGCATCAGTTTGAACTAGGCCGGTATAGCCAGCCCCGAGGTCACGAGCCAAACCAGACACAATTCCCTTAGTGACAGTATTGCTGTACTCACCTAGTGTGTTGCCAATGGCTATAACTATTTGTCCTTGCGCAAGTTGGTCAGAATCACCTAGCGCCAGCGGAGTAAGGCCAGTGGCATCAATTCTAATTATCGCTAAATCAGACAGGTGGTCAATATCCACAACCTCAGCTTCATAGGAGTCGCCGTTGTCAAAAGTCACAGTGTAACCAGCCTCGGGGTCGCTGACCACGTGTCGATTGGTTAAAATGAGACCGTCCTCACTCACCACAAAGCCAGTACCGCCGCCTACCTCAACTTGCTCGGTGGTCGCGCCTTCAGTATTGGAATTATCAGAAAATGGATCCAGGCCGAAAGGGTTTAAACCAAACTGCTGTCTGGTTTGCAGTTCCTTGGTGATAGTTATTGTAACCACAGATGGAGTGGCCTCTTGTACAACCTCAGTAGTGGCTGACTCCTCAACTAATTTAACAACCTCTGATGAACCACTAGGAGTAACAATATCTGACATCTGGGTCGTAACGCCATCAAAAGTGAAGGCTCCAGTGGCAAATCCCACAAGACCACCTCCTAGCACACCGCCCAATAGGCCAAAAACTATGGAGAGAATGAAGATACCTGTACGTGATTGCATAGTTCGATTATTGAAAATCATTAAGCGACTAAATCATAAAGCCGCAGCACCTATCATAAGGGCTCACTGGTGTATACGTCAACGGGTTACAGAGGCTTGCATTATAGCTGCGAGCGTTGCGGTAAGGCAGTGCTTGCTGATTCAGCCGTCAGCCGAGGGGTAATCACAATATCACCATTTGGCGTTATCTCAACCTTATCGGCAGAAATAACTGCCCGTGAAAAAAAATCAGTTTTGCCGAGGGCGGTGTCATCTCCAAATTTAGGTAATTTGGCAAAATCTACCTCGTGAAAGGGTATGTCGTCACGAGATAGCTGTGGCCAAGCGAGCCTAAGACAGGAGGCTAGATAGACGGACTCTGTCCGATCTAAGTCGCTTAAATTATAGTCTTTAATTCTATCAAAAATACTATCCAGAACAGCCGGTGATGGTGGTTTGTCATATTCTGGAAAAACTAACCTAGCCGCAAACGAGGTCTGTGCGAGGGCGTCAAAGGCGATGGGCTCACCGAAACCGATTAGCCTATGAGCTGAACAATTTTTATTTAGCACTGACTGTCCAAGTTTGGTCACGTGCGCTCTATTTTGAACTCGTCGGCTGGGATATAAAATATGGCGAACTATTACCAGGCTTGTATAATCGTAATCATCTTCATGGTTCTGAGCAGTATTTTCAATCCGGGCAGTTAATAGGTCCCAACCAGCCTCATCTATATTAACGTGCTCTCGCAAGTCCGGGCGAATAAATAATAAATCACAGGCCTTAAACGGATTCCAAGTCAAATCTAGGTAAGGCTGGTTAGCCTTTTCTAGCATTAACTGAATTTCCCTGTCTGGAACGCCTCTCCTGATATCAAAAATGTTTGACCAACCGACTGGACTCGGTTCCTGCTCAAGGTCGACGGCTCGCGGTCGTGGCTCTATTTGACCAAGTGCTCTACGACTGCGCATAGATCAGACAATCAAATCGTCATCTTCTGCTAAAGTATCTTCGTTTTCAACTTCATCGTGATTGTGCTCAGCGTGATTGTCCTTATCATGGCTATGTCCTGAGTGGTCGTGTCCGGCGTGATCTTCAGCTCCGTGATCGTGCTCTGGAACAACTTTAGGTTCAGTCTCAGAGTCCACTGCGGAATGATCATTACCTTCGACGCCCTCAGCGGCGTCTACCACGGCCTGAAGATCTTTTACCATTTCCGTCGCAGCCTCGTCAGACAATCCATGAATCATGGCTCCGTTTCCGATATTATCAAACATTTTTCCTGGGCAAGTTAAGCAGTAGGCCTCGCCAAGAAATTTACGAAGAACATCTTCTGAGGCTGGATAGTCCTCTAAGATCTCTCCAAAAATAGTGTCTAAGGTTACTTTCATTGGTTTGCAACGTTAATTGCATTGAGACTCTTTTGAGTATCTTGCACCTGATTAAATATACTCATAATTCCGCTGTTGTCTCCAGTGGTATCTAGACCATAGCTTGAGGCAATGGTGTTGTAGAAAGATGGCAAAAGCAAAGCAGCTCCGATGACAGGCGCTACGACAAATAATACGGTCATTATGAGCTTAGCTAGCTGTAAGCGCTCAATACGCTTGAGTCTTTTTTGCACATCCTGAATAACATCATGATTTTCACGCACCAACTGCTCAAGCGACGACTCCGTAGAAACTGAACTAATATCCGGCCGCTGCCCTGGGTTAGTTGTAGGCAAAGAGCCTTCAGGAGTGAAGGCTGGCTGTTGCGGCGCTGGCGCGCTTGAGTTATTCAGATTTGCCGGCATGGACGACGGCTGCTGGCTTAAAGGTATGAGCCCGCTTGGAGGCTGTAACCCACACAGGAACGCCATTCCACAAGAAGAGAGCAACTAATGATACTACCGGAACAATAATCAGAGTACTCATGAGCTGGAGGCGCAAAAACGGCAGTCCCATGACGTAAGACAACATTAAACCGTCCCAGGTGTGAGCGTATAGACCGCCGATCTGCCAAACTCCAAAGTTGGTCCAGAGATAAAAGAGAACGTTTCCAAAAACACCGAGCCCAGTTAGCTCCAAGGTGTGTCTAACCGTTTTTTTATCACGACGGTGCAGGATTAAACCAAGTAAGCCCATAGCAGCCCAAGCTGTCCAGGTATAAAGCAAGATATTTGTATTTCCCAGTAAAATATCGGTTGAAGCCACTACGGCCAAACCAACCACCACTGCCCATACACCACCGAGTAATGATCCGGCTAACAACGAAACCACCGTGATGGTTTCAATATTAGGAAGATCTGCTAGCAAATAGCGTCCGGCAGCGCCAAAGATAATGAGAGCAGCCGCTGTGATCAGCTTAGCTCTGGTAAATTGATTCTTCATTTTTATAGTATAGCAGATTTGTCCTAAGCGCACTTGGAATACCCACAACCGAAGCATGTCATACAACCCTCAGCCATGGCCAGGATGCCTCCACACTCTGGACATTCAGGCGCCACTCCCGCGTTAGCGATAGAGTCAGCTACTGTTGGAACTTTCTTTACCGGCTCGACACCAGCCTCGCTAGAGTTAATACTTCCGCTAGCTACTGTAACAGTCACCTCTTCTACCTTGCCTAGCATTTCGTCAGCAGATTCTAGTGTTTCAAGTTGCTCTGGCTGCTCACTGGTAAACTTAAGGTCTAGTTGAGACTGGCCTGATTCAATGTGCATGGTCAGAACCTGAGCGATAGCATCTGGAATAGATAGGATCTGTCCATTCTTGCCCCAACTTGGCATTGGACCACGGATACCCTTGAGCTGGTCAATAACCGTCTCGGCTGGAATACCTGAACGCAGCGATAGAGAGATTAAGCGGCATATAGCTTCCGACTTGGCAGCAAAGAATCCTCCAGCTTTACCGATAGTGGCAAAGACTTCAAATGGTTGGCCGTTGGTAGGCTCATGGTTAATGGTCACATACATCGTGCCATAACCCGTTTTAATCTTATAGGTAGCTCCCGGAATCATCTCTGGACGATTTCTTGGGGCGGGTGGAACTAGGCCGGCGTCCGGCAATTCCTTTGAAGTTGGTTCAGAAACCGGAGTTTCTGAACCAACTGCCTCAGCTTTATCAGTTTTGTCTTTTGAATCAATAGATTCCAGAACAGAGATGTCTCGTGAGCCGTCTCGGAAGTAGGTCATGCCCTTGCAACCCAATTTGTAACCTTGCATGTAGAGATCTTTAACCTGCTCCAAGGTGTGATCATTTGGTGCGTTAACAGTTTTTGAGATGGAAGAGTCGGTGTACTTCTGAATTACTGCCTGCATCTGAACATGGCCGATTGGAGTTAACTCTTTGGCGGTCACAAAATATTCGGGCTTGTCTTCCTCAGCAACCTCTGGATTGGCCTTTTTCCAGGCCTCATATAGAGGATGGTAAACCAAATGCTCACCTAAACGATCCTTGCGCTTGAAAGCAAAATCGTATACCGGCTCGATACCAGAGCTAACTCCAGACAGAATAGAGGTTGTGCCGGTAGGAGCTTGAGTTAAGATCAATCCATTACGGATACCGTTACGGCGAATAATGTCTTGAACATCTTGTGGCAACCGTTGAATAAAGCGGCCCTGCATGAACTTGTCTCGGTCGAACTTAGGAAAGGCTCCTTTTTCGGCAGAAATTTCAGCAGACATGCGGTAAGCTTCGTCTCGAATCAAGGCGTAAATATCATCACACCAAGCCACGGCAGCGTCGCTCCCGTAACGAATCTTCATTTTAATTAAGGCATCACCTAGCCCCATGGTGCCAAGACCAGTGCGACGAATGTTCATCTGCGCCTCTTCGTTTTCACGGAAGAAATATGGAGTCACATCAATCACGTTGTCGAGAAAACGGACAGAAGTACGAACGGTTTCTTTGAGACCTTCGCGGTCAAAAGCACCGTCTTCACTAACAAAGGCCGCTAGGTTAACAGCTCCGAGGTTGCAAACATTCCAAGCTCCGAGCCCCTGTTCGCCACATGGATTTACACAGATAATATCTTCGAAGTACCAAGAGTTGGACTCTTTGTTGTAGCGCTCCATAAACACAACGCCCGGCTCGCCAGAAGCGTGAGCAGATTCACAGATAGTGTCCCACAATGAACGAGCTTTGATGGTTTTGTAGACCTTGCCTTCCCATTTTAAATCCCAGTCAGAATCGTTTTCAACTGCCTCCATAAAACGATCTGATACTGAAACAGAAAGATTGGCATTGGTAATAAGTCCCATCGTTCGCTTAACGGTGATGAACTCCTCAATATCTGGATGATCATCATTAAGCATCAACATCAGGGCTCCACGACGTGAGCCGCCCTGAATAATCAAGCCCGTAGCAAAGGAATATAGACCACCAAAAGAAACGGCTCCAGAGGCTGTTCCATTTACTCCTTTGACGTAAGCACCGCGAGGGCGAAGAGAGGACAAGTTAACTCCGACACCGCCGCCACGTGACATAATCTCAACCATGGTACGAACGGACTCAAAAATACCACCACGACTGTCATCTGGGGATGGGATGACATAGCAGTTATAAAAAGTTAGCTCAGCGTCGGCGCCGGCTCCAGATAAAATACGTCCACCGGGAACAAACTTAAAATCCTCAAGCGCATCGTAGAATTTCTTCTCCCAATACTGCTTTAGATCTACTGTGGTCTCGTTGCTAGCAATAGCTTTTGCAACTCGTGTCCACATTTCTTTTGGTGTGTCTTCAACACGATTGCCTGTGTCGTCTTTGAGCGCGTAGCGGTCAAAGAACACCTGCTCGCGCAGGCCCGTTAGTTCGTACCCCATAGTGATTGTCCTTATCCTTTTATGTTAAATTTCGCTTGGCTTGGTGCGACCTATGCAACTTGCAAGACCACAACGCTACCGAACACATTAGTGACCAGTAGCGATGGAGACACTACATCTCGTGTCGAAACAGCGTTTCCACTACTAGATGTAGTACCTCCCCCTCTAAACGCATTTTATCATGGATTTAAGTGACCGACAACGAGGTCAGATAGGGTCAAATTGTGTGGATAAGTGGATAGACTAGGGAAAACACCCCAAGATGTTGTGGTGGGTATTTAGCCGGCTGATGTTACAGTGCCAACCCTGGCCAATTTGAAAATATTCAGCTAACCTCAATTTCATATGAGATTCACCCAAAGACGCACGGAAGGACCAGGCAGGGCCAGAGCCGCTGAAATAATCAGTGAGCCAGGAGAGTCTAATCAGGTTTTTAACCCTGACGACTATATTTCAGCGGAAGCTAAAGCTGCTCTATTTGAATCCCTTGATCGACAGCTGGCAGCTCTCGACCCAGAAACCCCTCTAGAAGACAGCATGTTTGCTGGTATTGGCGAGGCTCACGCCCTACTCGGTGAGGGTGCGACACTGGCTATATTGTATCCTGAAGCTGTATCCGCCAGAAGAGTAATTGACCGCACACAAGAAGAATTGTCTCGTTATCTGGGTGAAGCGTTAGAAGAGGCCGTCAGACTACAGGGTGGCAGGTATGTATCGGCCTACGCTCAAATGTTGTTAATAGATTCAAAAGCTAGGCAGCTGATACCTGTTGACCAGAGCGGCGTTGATAGTGCTGTTACAAAATTAACCCGTGATGGTTTTGGGGATAATTGGGGCACTTTTTGCTCAAGGGTTTCTGAGCTGTCTCTTATAGTTCCTAGCTTAAGGGAGCTTTGGGACAAACCAAGTCAGGTTACCCCAGGGATAAAGGAAGCACGAGAATTGATGACTGCTGGTGAAAACGGATATGCGGTTCAAATTTTAGGCGCCATGGCTGTGGCCTTCCCAAAAGAGTGGGTTGAAAATAGTGAAATAAAAAGACTAAGAGCTGATTTAATCGAAACGGAAGCCAGTTGGCTTGGTGGGGTAGGTAAAGATTTTCTTCCATCCGCCCTAGCGTATTGGAAAATAGTCAGGGCTGATCGAGTGGAAGTTACTGTAGAAGGTGGTCTTAGGTTAATTTATAACAAAGAAGAGGCGGTATCACCCCCTCTTCCAGCTAGAAATAAAACTTGATTGTCTCTCAGCTGGCCAGCCTTAGTGCTCAATACCACGCCTTGGCTCAAAGTCTTCGTCGTAAGGATGCTTGGTAGTGGTCATAACTGTAATCAGATCAGCTGCGTTCAGAAACTCCTTAGGTGCATACCGGCCGGTTAAAATTAGCTCTGTATTCTGATGTTTGTTGTCGATGAAATCCAAGACCTCTTTTGGGTCGATTAGTTTATAGGCAGCTACTGTGTTGATCTCGTCCAAAATTAAGATGTCTGGCCGGTCTTCTACCATGGCTCTTCGAGCAAACTCCATGGCCTTCTTGGCTAGGTATTGATCCATGGCGGAGGGGTCGCTTAGATCAGAATGATCGGGCGTGCCAAACTGAACAATTTCAACATATGGCTGCAACGCCTCTAAAGCCAAAATCTCTCCATAGTCTTTGTGGCCTTTTACAAAATGAATGATTAAAACTTTCATCTTGTGGCCAGCTGCTCTGAGGGCAACACCTAAAGCTGCCGTGGTCTTGCCCTTCCCCTCTCCCGTGTAAACATGAACATAACCCAAACGTTTTTTTGGGTTAAACTCTCGTTGTGGTGGTTTTTTGTGCCAGTACATAGTTATTTTTTCGGGGATTTGGTTTTCTTTTTTCGAGTTGGGCGGGGTGCCAGTTTTTTAAGCTCGTCAGCGAAGGCAGAGACATCTTCGAAGGCGCGGTAGACACTAGCAAAGCGGACATAAGCGACTTTATCGAGCTTGCGGAGCTCGCGCATGATGATCTCACCAATGGTAGCGCTGTCAATCTTATCCTTTTTGGCTTTCATCTGAATCTGTTGCTCAACCTGATGCACAACTTTCTTGAATCTGCCTGGAGTGATATTTCGCTTCTGCAATGGCAAACGCATACTACGAACCAGCTTGTCTTTGTCGTAAGCCTCTTCGCTGCCATCGGCTTTACCGACCATGAGCGATAAGATTTCGATTTCTTCCAAAGTACTAAAACGAAAGTCACACTTACTACACAGTCTGCGGCGACGGATAGCGCCACCCTCTTCGATGACGCGTGAATCTATAACTCTAGTATCCTCTACCTGGCAAGATGGACAGTGCATATGAAGAAATAATAGCAGAAATCAACGGTAGATGCCAGGTCAATACAGAATTACTTGACTCGTGCGTTAAACAAGCGCACCATTGCATAAAGCGCCTTCTGAGCGTTGTGAAGGAGGAACCCATGACCAACCTGGCAATGGGATTGATGGTGGCGGGATTCTGCGTCGCCCACATGATGAAAGATGCTGTGCGTGAAGCACTGCACCTGCCCAAGAAGAAGGACCTGCGTCGTGTCGCACACAAGTAGTTGTCGCTCTACACATCAAAAGCGACCTCTTTTTTCTGAAGGCCTAGATAAATAGAGTTAACTGAAAACACCCTCTGCGTGAGGGTGTTTTCTTTATAGTATCTCTGAAATTACATCATCTTTTTCCGAATGAAGGCGGGGATGTCTAGATCGTCATCTTGAGTATTATCAACCGGGTCCTGATTCATGATGCTATTTGACTTTGGAGCGGCTGGCGCGCGGTCGTCATCATCTGAGCTGCTAGCTGGACGCTGCATGCCTGATTTTAAGGCGTCCATGTCACGGAAAGGATTGGTAGCCTCAACCTTCTTGGAAGAACGAGGTCCGTCACCAAAACCAGTTGCAACTACGGTTACCTGAACTTCGTCGCCCATGCTTTCGTCGATCACTGAACCGAAGATAATTCTAGCATTTGGATCTGCGTTCTCAGTAATTACGCGAGCAGCTTCATTAAGCTCAAACATACCGAGATTGGCACCGCCAGTTACTGTAAACAGAATTCCCTTAGCGCCATCAATAGACATTTCAAGCAGTGGGCTGTCGATAGCCGCCTTAGCCGCATCGATAGCGCGATTTTCGCCACTAGCCTTACCAATACCCATCAAAGCTGAACCAGCGTCTTTCATGACAGACTTAACATCGGCAAAGTCGACGTTGATTAGACCCGGTACAGTAATTAGATCAGAGATTCCCTGAACGCCCTGACGCAGAACTTCATCAACTACATTGAAGGCATCAACTAGTGAGGTCTTCTTATCAATAATCTGAAGTAGGCGGTCGTTTGGAATGGTGATAATAGTATCAACCTTATCGGCCAGCTCGTTAAGAGCAGCTTCAGCGATTTGAGCGCGTTGAGCTCCTTCAAATTCGAAAGGCTTGGTGACAACGGCTACAGTTAGAGCACCAGCGTCACGAGCTGCCTGAGCTACGTATGGAGCAGCTCCTGAGCCTGTACCACCACCAAGACCACAGGTGATAAACACCATGTCGGCTCCTTTAAGGATTTCGCCAATGTCGTCGGCATTCTCCTCAGCGGCTTTGTAGCCAACTTCAGGGTCCATACCAGCACCGAGTCCTCGGGTGGTAGTTTTACCGATGTGGATCTTCTTCTTAGCTGGATTGTGGTGCAGGGCCTGAGCATCAGTGTTGACGGCAACAAAGTCTACGCCCTTTAACCCGTTCTCAATCATACGCGTAATAGCGGATCCACCGGATCCACCGACTCCGATTACTCGGATTTGCGCAAATGTCTCTATCTCTGGTTTTACTTCCATGTTGAACAACGAAAGAATTATATATAGTGTATTTAGCCAAAGTACACCTTTAGTGTTCAGGCAACTGGCCCTAAAATGGCCATAAATGTGCCTGATCCTTTGCTGCGCATAATACTACGAGATGATTGGCTATCAAGCAAGGGTCTTTGTATACATTATGTGTTCATACAAAAAAGAGCCCACTCAGAGCTCTTTCAAAAGAGAGATGTAATTGTCTACGGAATCAGTGATTTGAACCACTTCCCCATCTTGCCGGTTACCTCAGAAACTGATGAGAAATTGCCCAAACCTGGCCTACGAACGCCCTCGTGTAGGCCTTGTGCCCATAATACCAAGCCGATGGCGGTAGAAAAGCTAGGGTCTTCTATTTTATCAATCGGGGTCTGAAAATGCTGAGGACTGCCAATAGCTGCTGACATTCTAAACTGAGACTTGGCCATATCGATTAGGCCAGTTAGCTTGCAGCCGCCTCCGGTAAAAATAATGCCGGCCGGTAACTTGCCGTCTCGATCGATGGACTGAAGTTCCTTTTTGAGCATGGAGAAAATTTCCTCAAGGCGCGCTTCGATTATTTCGGCCACTTCTTTTTTTGATACCCTGACGGCCTCGTTTTCATCTATAGTCGCTAAATCAATTTCATCGCGTTTGTTAACCTCTTCAGATAAAGCTGTGCCGTATTGTCGCTTAACCTCTTCGGCTACATCAACTGAGGTGCGCAAACCAATAGCGATATCATTAGTAATGTGACCGGCTCCAACCGGTAAAATTTTAGTGTGAATAACATCACCCTCTTCAAAAACCATTAAGCTAGTGGTAGCTCCGCCCATGTTAACCAAGGCCACTCCAAGCTCCTTCTGTCGCTTGGTTAGAACTGCTTCAGAGGCTGCTAGCACTTCAACTACTAGATCATCAATATCAACGCCAGTTCTATAAACAGATTTTGTAACGTTCTTTATTTGAGAGGTCATGCCAAGAATTATCTGGGCATTTACTTCTAATTTTATACCCGTCATACCAACTGGATCTTTGATGCCGTGCTGGTCATCGACGCTAAAGGATCTAGGAATAACGTGTAGGATTTCGTAGTTTTGGGGCGTGGCTACACTTTGAGCGGCTTCGACGGCTCGCTCAACATCATCTTCCCCTACCTCGCCGTTAGCCTTGGACACTGCCACCACACCCTGACTTTCCTGAGCCACTACGTGAGCTCCATTAACGCTGACTAGAGCTTGTTCAATAGGAACTCCAGTCATGCGCTCGCAGCGCTCTAGTGCAGCTGAAATGCTCGATACAGCGTCTTCAATGCTAATAATAGCTCCTTTGCTAATACCCTCGGCTGGCGTTTCGGCAGCACCAATGATATGCAAAGCTGGCCCATCACCGCGGGTGGACTTAACTTGACCACTAACCACGCGAATGGAAGATGAGCCAATGTCTATTCCAGTAATGATTTGATCTCGAGCCATAGCAATTAGTCAGTCTCTCAAACTGGGCTTACTATACCATATTTTACGTGAGAAGACGAGCCAAGTATGGATAGAAGATAATTATCCCCACCAGGAGTGCGCCAGAGGATGTTAGAAAAACTGCCGCGGCCATCATATCTTTGATGATTTCGCTGTAATGATGCAATCTAGGCTGAAGAATATCTACCATCCGCTCTAGTACTGTATTTAATATCTCAGTAAATAATACGGCGCAAATCACAAAAATTAAGGCGATCGCCTCCCACTGCTTAACTCTAAATAAAACCATTAAGGCGATTACCACCAATGTGGCAATCAATTGTAACCTAAAATTTTGCTCGTTTTGAACAGTATACTTGAGCCCCTTCCATGCGTAGTGAAAGCTTTTTCTTAACGTACGTAGTTTAATCCACATGATTCTAGTATTTTTGCTTCTATTTGAGCCTGATCTTTAGCTTCGGCCTCTGAGCGCTCGTGGTCCCAACCCATAATATGTACAATTCCGTGAACTAGCAAGAAGGCAGCCTCTTCCGCGACTGAATGGCCGTACTCCTGGGCCTGACTCATTACTTTATCAGCGCTTATTACAATATCGCCTGTATTATTACCGTAGGGAAAAGACAGTACATCGGTGGGACCTTCTTTGTGACGGTAACGCTCGTTCAGAGTTTGAATTTCTGAATTGTCTACAATAGCCACTGAAAACTGAAAATCTTCTGGGATGTTGATGACTCCCTCAGAGGCGGCAAGTAGCTCATTAACACGCTCTTGGGTTAACTCAGGAAGATTAATACGCGAAACTAATTCGGCAGAGCTCATGTGCTGGAGCCGTTTGTGTTTGAGTTGACGTTGGTGTTTGTATTTGAATTCGTGTTTGAATTGGTAGAATTCGTATTGGCGTTGTCATTCGAATTGCTATTTTCATTTGTGTCTGTCTTCACCTTCGCCTTCTTTTGCTCTGTGTACTTGAATGATCGCACCATCATTTCAAAGGTTGTGGAAAAGTGAATCTCAGTTTTAGCACCAAAGTTATAAATAACCCCAATAATGTATAGATCATCGGCGATATAATAGGTAAAACCGTCGGGGCTAACGATACCCTTAAGGCCTGCCACAGTGACTGACTCTAAATCACTGGGGTCAATATCTGAATACAATGAGGCGAACCACTGAGCAGCACTTTGCTCTTTAGTGTTTTCAACCACAACAACTTCGATCAGTTCGCCTTCGACACTGTCCGAGGTGAAAAGTACATCATCACCCGCGGCTCCAACCGGCTCAGCAAACCAGTTGGCTGGATAGTCTATATGCCATCCATAATCTTCATTTTCGTACTGAATAACCAAACCACTATTTAACAGTGTCTCCTCGGCATCTGTTGGAGAAAATCCGTTAATAACCTCTGAACCATCGATGAAACCATCTTTATCGGTATCTGGTTTATCAAATAAGGTCCCGTAGAGTTCCTCTTCTTCATCTGTTAGCTTGTCCTTGTCTTTATCACGGGCCAGCGTAACTTTTGATTTGTCGATAAACGGCGATTCTGCAGTATTGGTGTTTCCGTTGGTAGAGCTGTTGGAATTGTCATTGCCATTTAAAAAGTCATCATTGACGTTATCGTTGTCGTTGAGGTTGATAACAGAGCCAATGCCTCCATTGGAATTATCTACCACGTTGGCATTATTGGAGTTTTCATTCGTACTTGCCTTAGCATTGTTGTTTTCTACCTGATTGGTATTGGCGTTTTGAACGGCTGCATTGTTATCCACCGTCGGCTCTGAGGTGATGTATAAAGCATAAACAACAATAGCTGCTCCGATGGCTAGTATAGAGATTACTACACCAAAAATCAGCAGCCATTTTTTACCGCCACCAGAAGACTTGGTATGCTTTGGTGGCATAAATTTCTCTGGCATGGTGTAAATTGGCTGTTCACTAGACGCCAACGGCGAAGAATAAGTGGCGGTCGGTGTTTGGGGTTGGGATGAAGCTATCCCGCCAGCACCAACTGTGGCGCCTAATTTAGGCTTGGATTGAGAGTTATCGTCAAACATAGCAAATAGAGACTGGACTAATTGGCGCTTTGGCCAAGATTATTAATTTCGCTTTTGATGTCTAGTAATTTACCTGGACCATTCGGGTTGTAGAATTTTCTGACCTCCTCACCATCGAGATAGCTATCATCATCGGAATCTTCATCAAGTGGGTTGGTTTGATAAACATCAACTTCTTGACGGTCCGTGAGGCCATCGGCATCTGAGTCAGCGGATAGCCGATTGGTACCAAGGCTAGTTTCACGCTCGTCGGATAGACCGTCGCCATCGGAATCGGTAACCACAGAGGGAGAGGTATTAACATTGGTGTTAATAACTGGCTCATCGTTTATTGGTACTATCTGATTAACAGGGTTGGGTACAGAATCATTAATAATGACAGGATTGTAAGTCTTAGTTTTGCCAGAAAACATAGGCAGAACATAGAAAACTATAATGACAACGAGAAATAACGCCAGGGATATTCCAAGCACAATCAGTCTAACCCTAGAGCCTCGACCAACTCGACGTCGCCTTGGACTGCTTGCTGCCTTGGTTATTTGTAACTGAGGTGCTGGAGGTGGAACTTGAGCCGGACCATCGCCAGGCAAGTGAGTCAGCCGTTCTGGCAGTGCATCAACGGATGCAAAAACATCTACCGGCTCCTGTGGTTGAGCTGATGATTGGCTATCATTATTTTGCGTACTGGGGGTATCCATTTCAATTCAGATTAAGGAATTGATTGCCAATTTTCTCCTGGATTATTCTCGCTAGTGATGCCGAAATTGAAACAATCACACTCGGCATTACCTATGGTAGAACAAGGATCAGAAGTTATTCCATAGCTATCAACATAATCTTCGGTAGCGGTGCTGAGGTACTCAAAGTTGCCGTACAGATAGGCGTCATCTGAGGTATCGCGGAGGTACATATAGACGTGTGAATTTGCCGGACAGTAGAACTCATTATTTATTGGATCCCAGCAGGTGCCAGTTTCATCATAATAAATATCACCATCTGGATTGTACCGACACTCTTCACCATTATTGTAGGCACTGGTCCCCTCTTCTGCCTCCCAAGGTGTGTCTTGAGAGTCCCATGGCTCATCGACATCCGATGCATAGTAGAAGTTATAAGGATCTTCCTGCAAGGTACTATCAAATAGATTACCTAGAGCGCCTTGCCAAGAGCTCCAAACTGAGGTCGTCATTGAAGAAATATAAGAACCAAAGCTATCGCTTTGTGGTTCTGGATACTCACCGTTGGTGTCGTAGTAGTCATTAGCCAAGGCCGCAATTTGACCCAAATCAGTAATGCGCTTGGTGTCGCGAATTAATTTTTGCTTATCCGAACCTTCGCAGTCAGCGTAATCGACATTGGTATTAAAGCGCAACATATCCATCACGCCAGCGGCTATGTCGTCCATGCCGTCGGCATCATTAAACGTAAACAGATACATGTTGTTGTACAGAGCAGCTGGACTGGTATCGTTGGTACCGTCCCCATCGGTGTCGTAAATGAGATTACTCGCGGCAACGTAGTAGCTATTACCATCAGCCACAGCGGCGTATCCGTCAACGGTTAATTCTCTAGCATTACCTGCATTTGGGGCGTTTTCCTCATACCACTGCAAAGGATTTAGAATGCTGGTGTTATCAAAGACCCGGACTGAGAAAGCCTGATCTTCATTTTCAGAGTTGATAAATAGATACTGTAAGAACCAATCATCAGTGGCTGTACCCTCGGTTATAACAACACTGTCCAGATTAGGAATTGAATCACTATCCTGACAATAGATCAGGCGGAAGTTTTGTGGATAATCATGCTGGTGATCCGCATATGAACTATCTGAAGAGTCATCGTTAAAGTACCAGAGTTGATCATCGTCACAAAAATACGTAGTCACCATAATGTCGTCAGTCTCGGTGCCAGTCCAATCAGCGCCGGTGCCAATCAGATCTACTTCAATGGAAGTATCCTCTCCATGCTCTGTGCCTGCTTGAATGGATTGAGTCTCAGCATCAGCAGCTTCGGTATCCTCGGTGTCGTAATCTACCCAGGCCACTTGGTCACAAGAATCTTCCTGAGTTGGATTCCAGCTATAAGTCCAGGTCATGTCTGCAGTCTGCTGCAACGGATCGCCAGCACTATCAAGCGCGTAAGCTGTCATCGTGGTAGAAGCGCTTGGTTCCGTAAATACATAGTTGCTATCTTCATCGGTTTCGTCTTCTCTGATGACTAGACTGTCTGGAGTGCAGGTCGCAGATGCCGTAGTGAAGTCATACTGCGTTGTACCTTCAGTTAAATGCAAGCCAGATACACTTGACCGAATTGATCCGGTAGCTCCATCAGTATCACTGTTTAAAATAAGGCGATAGTTTGAGCTAACATCAAGAGTAGCTGAAGGAGTTATGGTTAGTGCATTGGAACTACTAAAGCTAGTTGACCGGCTGGTATTGGAATAAACACCTGGGGAAGTTTCCTTCTGCAGGCGAACTCCACCGGAGGCACCGACTACCTTTTCACTAAAATCAACGGTGAATAAACCATTGGGGCAGACGTCGACATCTCCATCTGAAATGCTCATATCTTCAATAGCTGGACGCTCGGTACAACAGTAATCACCGGAGCTGCCGTAAGTAGAGTCAAAGTAGCAACCGGCGCTTGGTTCTCCACAAATACTGGCCGAAGTGTCGTTATTGGCTGTTGAGCAGCCGCCACAACTAGTGGCCGCGCAGTATCCTTCAACACACCATGAACCAGACGGGCAATCCTCATCAGCGTTAACACACTCAATGCCAAACTCAATGCCATTACTTGGACAAGAGCTCACCTCTAATGTAGCGTCTCCCTCTTCCGCTCCATATGGCACTTCCGCTGTGGAATAGTTGGCATCAACGTAGGCAAAACTATCCCCATTTAAACCATCATAGAAAAAGGCTTCAGTAGAACCTGAGACCATTCTGTCTTCTTCACCAGAAAAACCGATAGTGTCACCCGGAGTGCTGCCGTCTGAGGAGGCGGTTTGACCTGAAGAAGGGAAAAGATCGCACAAGATTGGCACGCCTCCGGCTGGAACACTAGATCCATTGCTACATTGACTGGCAACTATAAAAGTTGAAGTGTCACTGGTTTGCGCGTCGTTTCGAGTAACCTGGACAGCTGGGTTTACTGAAGTCATAGCAGAAGCTGCCGGAACTTCAGCAATTATTTCGGAGGTACTCCAGGCTGTGTCACAAAGAATATTAGCACTAACTCCATCAAAAGTTACCCCCGAGCCACTACGGTAGCTTCCAAAGTAGCAACCTTGAATCGTGGTTGGACTCTCGTTGGGCCCATAAAACGGTGACAAAGAATTGATAACCGGAGTGCACTGGCCATCCTCACAAGTTGAGCCTGAGCAAGCTCCGGCCGCTTCGCAATCTTCATCAGTGCTACAACTTCCGCTTGAACTTGGCTCGGGGCCAGTTTCTGTGGAACCCGTACTACAAGCATCTGCATCAAGACAAATGCCCTCTTCACCACAGCACAACGAGGCGCAATCGTAACGATTATTACAAGAGACAGTAAAATCTAGCGAGTTGGAACAGAAATCTGAATCAACACATTGCTCATCTCCACCACTAACAATGGCGAAATAACCGTCTTGATCAAGGGCTGAGAGACCGCTAGTCGAACCGGTTGGCACTGTTGTGTAAATAGTCTCAGGATCCCAACCACTGACGGCACCTGAAATACGATCGTCCTCACCGATTGTAGCTAAAGCGTCCGCATCATCACGGAAGCTGGAAAATCCTTCGGTGGCCAGGGACTGTCCACGAACTTCGACTCCATCACCCTCTTCTCCGTAGCTGTTAATCAACGAGCAGATACCCGGGCGTTCCGTGTCATTAATGGCATAGGTATCATCACTCTCGTCTGAGTCATCGTACTGTGTAACAACTTCTATATTAAAATCACCATCATCTACGGTTGAATCATCGACCCCATCGCTATCACTGTCGTATTCTTCTGGCACCTGTAAAACAATTTGTGTGCTAGTCCAGGTATCTCCACAACGTGAAGCGTCTGGCCAATCGGTTTCGGCAGTAACGCTATCGTCAGATGAGTTAAAGAACGCGCTACCTTTAGCTGATCCAAACATGCAGCCATTTACGGTAACCCAAGTGCCTTGCTGGCCACTGGCTGGATCAAAATTATCTATAATTGGTGTGCAGTGGCTGGTTTCTTCATTGCAGGTAGAGCCAGAGCAACTGGCACAATCATCATCACTTTCACAAAAACCAAGATCAACGGTAAAGGCAGCGTCATCCAAAACCGCTTCCACGGCGCCCTCTACGGTGGCGGTTCCTTCATTACCTTCGTCGCCTCCGGCTACAAAGACATTTTGTGTACTACTAGTACCTGGACCCACGCCAAAGTTTCCGACGTTGGTATCGTCAATTGCCCAATCCCACGTATAGGAGCTGGAATTTAACATACTACAACCTGAATATGGCGTGCCGGTATATTGTTGTCGCTCTATTCCAGGAATTGAAGCGTCAATGTACTGATTCATAATAGCCGAGGACGGACTAACTTCCACAGTGCTAACCTCACAAAGATCTTCGGTGTCGTCAGTCTTAAAAGTCATAGTGTAAGCATCCACCAAACCAACGCCAGAAGTATTTGTCACGGAAGTGCTAACTGTAAGCTTGTACCAAGTATTACCTTGCAGATATCCAGCCGTAGCTTCAGCTACGCCATCTTGATCTTCATCGACAGGAACACTAACTGGGATGTACTGAAAACCTTCGTAGTCTGTGGAATCGTAGGTGTAAGTATAGCTAGGATTGTAAATTGATCCTGTAACGCTGAGGGGACCATAGGTGTCGTCAAAAGACTCACCTGTATTGTACTGCTCAAGATATATGTTTCCGGTGGTGTATGTAGATGAATCCATCTCCTGATCAAAGATCACACCGACCATGGCATTAATACAAGCGTCTCCTTGGTCTGGCTCAGGATTTGGATGTGGGTAAATACCTGCATCTGGGTCACAAGCGCTAATTTCTACGACAGTAGGCGCGTTAATACATGGGACATCGTAACTGCGACCATTACTAGAAAGTTCATTGGCAGCATCATAAACCGTAACCCAATATTCATCTTGAGTCATGGCTGAATCAGTGCTGCCACTGATCTCCTGGTCATCCCAACCACTAACTGATCCGTAATATCCAGTAGCAGAGTCTGAGTCAGAGGTCCAAACGACTTCGTTGTCGCCTTGCTCTCCGCCAAATCGATCTCCGGTTACAGTAAAGGTAACGTTACCGGTGTTGCCACAACTTGGAGTGACAGAACAAAGGTTTGGCCGATTGACATCGGAATAAGTAAAGTCATCTAAATCAGAGTATTTAGCCGAGGCTGTTTCAACTTGAAAGTAAGCCACATCATCAGCTTCCCAGTTGCCAGTACTACCATCAGATAGGTCGGTATAGGTTTCTGGAGCAATAGCAACAATTTCTTCGGCGCCCCAAACGTCCCCGCAAG
>PFGC01000046.1 GCA_002781785.1 Candidatus Kerfeldbacteria bacterium CG15_BIG_FIL_POST_REV_8_21_14_020_45_12 | reverse complement strand
TTTTTCCGGTGCAGCTACCCCAAGAGTATCTAAAGTCTTTTTTAAAACCAGCTTGGTGGCCTTAACCAAAGCCACTCGCGAAGGATTAATCTCTCCCTGATCAATCACCCGGCAGTGCGCGTAAAAGTGGTGAAAAGCTCTGGCCACGGCCATCGCATAAGTCGTTAAATGATGGGCCTCGTAATTTTCTACAACATCATGTAACAGGCCAGGTAAGACCAACAAGGTTTTTATCAACTCGCGCTCGGCGTCCTCCGTTATTTTCAAATCCTGGTGGGTTACTGGCGTAGCCTTGTGAACCTCGCGCAGTACACTACAAATTCTAGCATAAGCATACTGCACATAAAATACCGGATTCTTATCCGATTCCTCTTTTGCCAAATCCAAATCAAAATTCAAATGACGATTTGCCGAGTACATTAAAAAGAAAAACCGCGCGACGTCATTGCCAACTTCATCAATTAATTCTTCAATGGTCACAAAATTCCCCTTTCGCTTAGACATGCGCACCTCTTGTCCATCCTTCATCAAGGTTGCCATCTGCGTAAATATCAAATCAAACTCAGTATCTGATTTTAATAATTTAGGCAAAGCTTTCAAGCGCTTTTCATAACCATGGTGGTCAGCTCCTAAAATTACAATCACTTTATTTTGCCGACGGGTAAAAGACCGTTCATAAAACAGCGACAGATCTCCCTGCAGGTAAGCCCCCTCGCCACTGCTCTTTATTAAGACTCTATCCTTGTCGTCTCCAAATTCACTAGTCTTAAGCCAGGTAGCACCCTCTTGCTGATAAACAGATCCAATTTCCTGTAACTTGGCCAACATTACCTCAGGCAATTTTTGATCGTAAATCTGCTTTTCAGAATTCCACACGTCAAACTTAATCTTCATTTTATCTTTAACCACCCGCTGAATCTCTTTCAACATTAATTGCAGAGCCAGCTCCTTGACCCTACCCTTTACCCACTCCATCTTTTTAAGATTAGTGAGTTTATAATCTTTCATCTCTAATTGATCCGCCAAGTCAGAAATATAATCTCCCTGATAAAGCTCCTCAGGGTATGGCACGTTGACTCCTTGTTTTTGTAGCCAGCGCCTAGCTACTGACTCGCCTAGAATATCGATTTGGTTTCCCCGATCGTTAACATAATATTCCGTAGTCACCTTGTACCCCAACGCCTTGTGCGCTCTAGCTAACACATCTCCTAAGTAACCACCCCGACCATTGGGCAACGTCAACGGTCCAGTTGGGTTTGCCGAAATAAATTCTAATAAAATCTTCTGACCCTTGCCCTCTTCAGAATCACCATACCCATCACCAGCCTCTAAAATTGCAGCCAACTCAATCGCTAACTGCGAGCTACCCACGAATATATTCAAAAACCCCGGGTGCACAATTTGCACTTTGTCATACTCTCCAGTGAGGCGGTCTTTAATATCTCCAGCAATCTCCAATGGGCTCTTCTTTACCTGTGGAGCTAGCTGCATTGAAATATTAGATGCAAAATCGCCATGCACTTCTTGATCTGGCCTATCCAGACGAATATCAGGCAGCGTTAACTCCGGCCAGGTTCCATCTTTAACTAAAGATTCTATCGCCTGTTTTAGGTCAGTTGTAATCTGGTCAGCTAACATAATCAACTCTTTAAAGCAAAACGCCTACTCTGGCAAGCGCTCGCATAGTATAACAGCATATTTGATGCATTCCCAATTTCACTTACCCTTGACCACAGGCCAACCTAGTGACAGGATAACAACCATGATAAAATTTGACAGAGCCAATGAAACAAATCGCCTACATAGATATATAAACGCGATTAAAAAATAACACCATGCGACTAAGAGAGGGCAAAAAAGAACCAGGTCCACAATTAAGAGTTCGTGCTGTTGACCTATTTCAAGAACAACAAGCAGCCGACCAGCAGTTTCGACCAGAGCGGGATCTAGACCGAGAATGGCTCCTTGCCCCCACAACAGAGAGTCCTACTCATGAAGAATGGTATGAGCATGGCATGGTCACTGCTGATTGCACAGTCCTCTTTCCTAATCAACCGATTGAACAATCCAGCATTCTTATAATGCGTTTTCTAGGCGGCAGAAGTGTCATTTCTCCAATACTAAGAGGAAAGCACCCTGAAGAAGATGCTGAAAAGTTTTATCAATACATGATTAAGAATTCGCTCACGCTTCGACAGGCTACGCTCATTCGACCAGATGCACGACTCGCTTTAGATCGTGAACTCGTGCCCGTTATGCAACAACGCCTGACAGCACAACAGGAGAATGGCCTCAGTGTTGGAGGAGCTTTATCAGCTCAAAAATCATCATTTGCACCTAAAGAATACACACCCCAACAGTTTGTATCGGATACGGTAAACCTCTGTATTCTTGATGACGCAGTCATGGAGTACGTACAAAAAGAAAGGGCGGCATTCCAGCCAATTTTTGAAGATGCACTAACAGTGGCAATAGAAAACATTAAGCTTGAGGACAATTGGGAGTTTTATGCAAATGTTGCTGCCAATATTCGTCTTATCTTTCCAGAGCTCCTCGAAACTACACCAGGCCCTGAGATGACCTGGGCACACCTACGTCTTGATATGGAAAAACTTCGCCACAATGAGACAAAGTCTGGCTACTCAAACGATGCCAGAAATATGACAATACTTGCAGCTAAGCAGGCGTGGATTAGCCAGGGACGCATACACTGGACACCAGCAGCTCAGGCAAGCGATGATCATCAAATGCTACCACCACGAGCAGTGGCCTAAGCCACCGAGATACCATCCATGCGTACACACAAGAAAAGGTCCGAGAGATTTCGTGCTCGAGCCAGCGAGCTTACTGAACACACCCATGACGCAGGAATTCATTTTGAGCCAAGAGAATTCTATTCACTGGCAAACAGATCCGAGTTTATAGAGGAAATGACTGGAATAAGGCATGAAAACGAAATGCTTGATCAACACACCTTACGCAAGATGCTTGCTCTCAGTATTGTAGAACCAAGCCAGACGGATCTACTCCCCACATCAGAGGAGTGGAATATGATAAATGTCATGATTCCCCGTGAACGAAAAAGAAACATAAGAGACAAGAGAAGCGGCAGTTATGAAATTCAGGCTGCAACAACCCTAGCCCTTGCCGATCCAACCCGCCTAAAGGACATTCGTCTAAACCCTGATGCATTCGAAAGAACATACGCCTATTTTTCGAACTACCTACAACAGCATAATGAGATCCTGCCTCGCGTCCTCTACCCCCTGCTCGAAGGTATAGCTATTTTTCACCCAGAAAAAAAGGCTGCTCTTCAAATTCCACAGGTAGAGCAATGGGTCAGAGCATTGGCAAAACACTATTGCGAGACAGATGAATCACGAAAAATTGATTACACCGCCACCGCAATGCAACGCTTAGGGGGTCGGTTAATCTTTCCTGAATTAAGAGGGGTGCTTTGCCCGCCAGATTTTTTGGCCGGAGCCATTGAGCACCTAGACGATCCTGACGAGTACCGCATCCCTTTACTTGCCGCATTAAAGCTTCTTACCGCTGATCACGTGGAAATGGCTAGTTCCGGTCTCCGCGCTTGGAATGACGAAGAGGCGGACTCACCGAACACCCTACCAAGCCGCTCCCCCTTATAAAGGGCGGGGCCATAGACGAGAGTGCCATCCTCCTTTAGTATACAAAAGCTATGAAATCGATAATAAACCGCGAAGCCCGCTCCAAGTACGAATATCTCCAATCATGGGAGGCTGGCTTAGTTTTGAGTGGAGATGAGGCAAAATCGATAAAAGCAGGCGGAATGAACCTAAAAGGTGCCTATGTTAGCACTGAAAACGGCGAACTCTGGCTGCAAAATGCCCATGTTTCTCCCTATCAGAGGATGAACCTAGCTCGTGGTCATGATCCAGAAAGACCCAGAAAACTACTTCTGCACCGCCACCAAATCGACACAATCTTCGGAAAACTCCATGAAAAGGGCTTGACACTGATCCCTGAAAAAGTGTATAGTAGCGCCGGCCTTGTCAAAGTCCAGATAACCCTCGCGAAGGGCTTGAAAAAAGCCGACAAACGTGAGAAACTGAAGCGACGCGACTTAGATCGCGATTCGGCTCGTCTACTTAGACAAGGACACTAGTCATTCGCGCTTAGACCAATCAAGCAATTGGTGGTCATAAGCGGGGATGACTATAGTCGATAGTTCTTACCGAATTTGTTTCCTGGCATGTCGGGTGGGCTCCCGTATCAGCCCAACTTCAGAAGTGCAAACTTCTTTAGCCGTGCAAAGTCTGCGATGGCAAACGCCTTCCAGATGCCTGCATTGGCTCCTGTCGTAGCCTAAATCCTACGACCATCGCAACCGGTTGACGTCTGATAGACCGACCCGCGGTGCAACCCTTTATCAGACTTACGCGGACTGTTGCTTGGCAGAAAGCGGACAATACATGCAAGCTAGAGGTGCCGGCGCATTTGCTCATTTTTTGCTGGCTCCTCGAATAAACTAAATGAGATACGCATGTAGTCAGCAATAGATTCAAGAGCTACACGCGGGTGTGAGACCCGCCATCTCCACATTTTAGCCAATAACTCACAACCACAATTTCACGACAACGAAGAGGCGGACGACACGGTGCCAAATCCAAGGACACCAAGAAAGAGTACCGCCGCAATGAACAGATTCGCATTCCAGAGATCTACCTGATCGACGAGAATGATAATCAGCGCGGCATCATGCCAACCAGCGAAGCTATGCAGCTGGCGCATATAGCTGGACTCGACTTGGTTGAAGTAGCTCCCTTAGCCACTCCACCCGTCTGTAAAATTGTCGACTTCGGCAAACTGCAGTACGAATTGGAAAAACAGTCTCGGAAAAACCGAGCTGGTAGCAAAGGAGGTGGCGAAACCAAAGGAATCCGTCTGTCAGTCAGCCTTGGTGAGCATGACCTGCTGACTCGCGTGAAATCTGGGCAAAAGTTCCTCGATAAGAAGAACAAGCTGCTCATAGAAATTCGTCTCCGGGGCCGTGAAAAAGCCCACCCTGAACTAGGGAGTGAGATGATAATGAAATATATCAAGTTATTGGAAAGAGAAATTACGATCGAACAACCAGTCAAACGGCTGGGCGGTCGCCTCACGTCACTCGTAAGCATGAAAAAATAAGAATCCCAATGGCCAAACTCAAGAAAAAAACTCACAAAGCCATCTCCAAGCGTATCAAGCGCACAAACAAGGGGAAGAAGAGTGGCAAAGTAACCATCCGGAAAGCCGGACAAGACCACTTTAATGCTCGCGAGAGTGGGAAAAAGATGCGCAGCAAGCGCCGCGACCGAACCGCCTCAAAGGGCGACCTCAAGAATATTGAACGACTCACCTAGCTTATGGCACGTGTAAAAGGAGGTCCAAAGCGTACTCAGCGACGCAAGAGCCTATTAAAAAAAACCAAGGGGTTTTCTGCGGGACGAAAAAACCTGACTCGTCAGGCTAAAACCGCCGCCAAGAAAGCCGGCCAACGCGCCTTTGACCATAGAAAGTTAAAGAAGCGTCAGTTTAGAGCCCTCTGGCAAATCAAGATTAGTGCCGGTGCTAAACTAAATGGTACAAGTTATAGCAAGCTGATGGGAAATCTGAAGAAGCATAACATCGAATTAGATCGCAAGATCCTCGCTGATATGGCTGAACATCACCCTGAACTATTTTCAAAAATAGTTGAAGCTGCTAGCAAATAGACCACCTACCTTTCAAAAGGTTTATAAAAACACCCCTACTGGGGTGTTTTTTGATCATGAGATTTTATCCAGTTTTCTATACAACTTTATTTACCAAGGCTATTCCTGTCTAGTTTCAATTGATCCATCAGCGTAAACATCCTGTAGTGGAGTGCTATCAGCAAAACAAAATTCAACTCTAGCATCCCACCGGCTCCCACAATGCGGACAAAGGCTTTCCACTGGCTCGCCCTTACTGACCTCGGCCAGTGGACGCTCACCCTCTGGAATAGATCCACTAATCTCAACTACCCCTTTTAGGAGTAAATCCTTAAACTCCTCAAACCCAACAGCCCCTTCTGCTAAAGGTGTAAAAGACTTGTCCATAGTGCGCAACATTACCCTACCCTCCTCGAGAGTAATAGTTAGCTTATCACCTGGATATAAAGTTTTGCCCCCCAAACGTAATTCACGAGTCAATTTACCCTTTCGTCGCAGGTCGGCTTCTTCAGCGCCCCGCGATCTCAACAGTAAAACCATATCAGCCCGATTCATAGGTGGCTTTGGAGCAGGTGCGGCTTTTTCAACCCTAGGAGTCGTCGGGGGTCTCCAGTTAATATCAATGTCATTCGGACCAATCACACTGCTTCTTCTGTCACTAAAAAAATCATCAGCTGGAGGTGGCGGTGGAAGATGTGATATATCAACTCTAGCCGGCTCAGGTTTTGGAACCTGCGGCGCTGGTGGTGGGGGCGTGAAAGAAAACGGAGGCGTTTCATCCAAGTCATCAGTCGTAAAGCCTGGATCTACTCTCTCAGCATCTTCGTCGTATCCTAAATCAACCGGTGGCCAAGTGGTTTCTCGAGTCTGACTACCAAAACCATCGTTGCCAGCGACTGGCAACTCAGGGGGACTTGGCGCAAAGCCCAGTCGCCCAAATGTCTCAAAAGGAGCACTATGATCGTCCTCTTCATGAGTTGGTCTACTAACAGGAACTGTTTCAACCCCGGCTCGCGGCAGAGAGATTCCAGGATCCGTAGAATCATCATCTTCAGTGCTCTCCCCTGATCCTAAAAAAGCAGGCTCGTCCCATGAGAAGTAGTCAAGGTCAGATGGATATCCTGGCGCGGTTACACTAGGAGCAGCAGCTCTTGGTGGCTCATAAATTCTCGGGGGCTCCAAGTCATCTGGTCTTGCAAAAGGATCTCTTCTAGGTGGCGGCAGAGGCTCACTGGGGGTTGGTTCCCATTCCGCCTCGGCTTCTGAAAAACGTGACACAGGAGCAACTTCATCATATAAACCATAATCTGATTCGTCGCCTGGACCTCGTAGAAAACCACGTGTCACATCAGGCGGCGTTATCACATCGCTTGAGGTAATTTGCGGCGTTGGCTCAATAACCACATCGTCAGCATTATCCAGTAACATACCATAAGGTAAAGAAAATTCAGCCACCGACTGCCCCTTATGACCCTCAACCTGGACTATAAAAGATTGTTGCAAATCATCAAAACTGGTTACCTGTACCCACCCTTCACGACTAGCACCACTAACCCCAGACCTACTAACTAATTCTGGCAAGGCAAATCTAGCCAAGTACCTACCCGGCCCACTCCATGACTTAATCTGCAAGGCTTCCATTAAACCAGAGCCAGATACCATTCGCTTGGCTTCTACCTGTTCTCTATACCATGCCAAATCCGCCTCAGGCGGCTCTCGACGTTCAATTCTTTCTCCATTTTCGGAAGTCCCCTCTAAAGCATCTAAAAATCGACTCATTGGAAAAAGAGAGGCGGCGCCAAGTTCACCCGTTCTATAATCAGAATCAGATTCCAGAGAAACTAATAGTCCTTCAACCGACTCACCGTCTAGATCTGTAGAAGAACTAACATCAACTATCATCAATTCCGTACCGTCTGGCAAAACCGGAGCCCCTCTACGTGGCGCCCGATACACCACAACCTCTCCAGGCCTAATTGCCAGCTCCATCCAATCATCATTCTCATTAGACAGCTCTTCTAAACGCTCCTCAGCTCCCGGTGGAAATTGAAATGGCGTTTCTTCAACGGTAATCAAACGCTCACGTTGCAACGCGCTATATAAAAAATAATCCATTTGCACCAAGGTGGATCCAACCTGTAAAACAAAATTACCACTCTCCAATGGTAACTCGCGCAAGGTTGCGCTGGTTGGTGGCGCGCTAGGTTCAGAAAATCTGCCATGTTCTGGTATTCCTAGTTTTTTTTCTAGTGCAAGCAAATCCCAAATCCTCAACACCTGACCATTACGCGGCTCCACTTCAGAAAAGCGGGGCCCTTGCTCAACGCGCATCTTATCAGCTCCAGCCTTAGCCGCCGCAGCTTTTTTTGATCTCTCGACAAGTAGATTGACTTTTCTCATTGCCAAATTTTAGCAGGTTTTTGCCGAAAAGTCAAGTCTGATTTTTATCTAAAAACAATTATAACCAGCCTTCAAACAGGTAAACAGCTATATCGAGTATAAATAACAAAACAATAATCCACTCTAAAAATAACATAGTGCTAGACTCCTTATCGCTACGCAGTAATTCTGCAGTGGAATGAAGAATTTCTAATTTCTCACGCAAAACTTCCCAGCGCTCTTGTACATCAAAAAATCCGACTACCATTTTATAAAAAGCCACATGGTCTGGATTTTGCCAAACGTACTCAGGATAATCCTTTGCCAGCAACGACGTACTTAAAGTGTGCTGCACAACTAATATTTTTCCAAGTAGCTTACCTGCCTTCTTGCCTTTCATTCGTACTACTCCACGTTTAGCTAGCACTGATGGTACAAACTTTAACTCCTCTACTAAACGATCGACTACCAGTTCATTGTAATCAATCTGCACAGATTTTACATAAGCGCTGGATAATGCGACCAAGGAATTTAAATCAAACACCGGTATACTGATAACATCCGTTACCTCATCTATCACAGCCGGAACGCCAGGCTCAAACAAGTATTCATAACTAGCAATGTACGGCTCATTCAAAGCATCTTCCACGGCGTCACATTCGGCCAGCTCACTCATCAGGGCATCAATTTGTGGGGACTCCTCTCCCCAATGAACAATAATTCCACTCGACGAATAAGCCACAAGTTGCTCTGGAGTCACGTCTACAAGTAGATCAGGATAACGAACAATATTGCGTCCATTCTGCTTAAAGTGTCGCTGTAGTCGTCTTAATGAAAAATGAGCGCTCTGCTTAGATAGCGTTATTTTTCCAGTGTGTTGTGCAAAGACTTGCTGCATATAGGCGCAGACATCCTACACTTTTCCTATAAAAAAGCAAGGGCAGAGGCATAATAAACAAAAAGGCTCATATACTATCGTCTACTTAATAAGTTTAATAAAATTATGTTTAAAAGACTTGCTTAGAAGTAATTATAAACCTCGTGCTATTATAGTAGATAATAAAACTTACCACTCATAAACATGTTAGCCATAAAAATCCTATCAATTCTGATGTGCGTACTGTTCGCTTCCCTAGTTCAGCACATTGGTCGAAAAATGATATCCCTTAAATCACTTCGTGACTTTATTGAAAATTTTAATACCACTAAGCATTCTGTTTTCGAGCAAATATTCTTTCTTAACTTCTCTCTTTTTCCAAAAATGTATTTAAGTATGGTTGATTTAATTGGAGACAATATCAGCACCTGGTTTTTTCGGGCAGCTGGCTACTTCTTTCTTACCTCTGCGGCAATAGCGTTAATAGGAGGAATAGTCTTAATCTTCATCCCCTTTTCCTAGGCATCGGGTTACCATTTCACGATAAAGAAACATATACCCAACGCCCATTGACAGATCAACACACCTAGAGCAAGCTTGGGCTGTCCTAAGAAAGGATAATGCTCTTACCAAGGAGGACAGATACTCATGCCCTCGAAGATCAACCCCATCAACTCACTCCCAACTGTCGTCACAACGACCGAGGGAAACGAGGAGGTGCCAGATGATGAACAATCGCCTGGTCTCAACGGGCCAACGGCTGCCCTGGCTCGTGGTTACCCTCGGTGGAGGACTGGCCATGAGCGAACTGGTCAAGCACTTCTCAGGAGTTCTGACGACCGAGGCGGCTCTGGCTGGCTTCATGCCCGTCATGCTCGGCCTGTCTGGCAACGTCGCCATTCAGGCAGCCACGGTCAGCATCGTGGCCATCAGTCGAGAAGCACCCACCAACGGTCAGCTACGGAAGCTGATCAGAGAGGAGCTGTCGATCGGGGCTCAGCTCGGACTGGTCTTCGCGGTGGTGATCGGTCTCTACGCCGCTCTTCGCTATCACGACCCGCAACTGGGCTTGGCCATGGCAGTGTCTGCCATTGCAGAGCTCCTCGGGGCCGCCACACTGGGAATGCTGGCACCAGTAGCGCTTCACCGGCTCGGCATCAACGCCCCCATCGCCATGGGTCCGGTCGTGACCAGCATTGTCGACGTCATGGCGCTGGCTATCTACTTCACCACTTGCAGCTTCATCCTGCAGTTGTAGATCGCCCGCGTCATCTTTTTTTTACTTAAGTCCAACACTAGCCATAACTGCGTTGATGAGAAATTGGTGAGTCATCTAAAAAGGGGTATACTGCATCAAGCTTTAATCGAAATAATACTGACATGCCAAGCCTGACCTTCTGGTTACACGTTTCAATTTTATCCATCCTAGTTCTAGCCTTAGTGCGTCTTAATTTCCGACTAGCCGTGATTGTTCTTGGAATTCGTCCAGTATTACCGTTTCTACCCACCTCACGGAGAGTTACCAAGGCCATTATTGAAGATGGTGTTTTAGCCAACAAAAATAATATCGTTGATCTAGGGTGTGGCACCGGAACCATGATTGCAAATCTAGCTTCCACGTACACCTCCGCCAGTTTTTCTGGGGTAGAACACAGTCACCTATTAGTCTGGCTAGCTCGCCTACGTTTTTTACTCACAAGACCCCAGGTTACTATCAAACGTGGTGATATGTTTGCCTATTCAGTTAAAGAGGCCGACGCCATTATTGGATTCTGGATATCAGATTTTACAAAAAAACTGCTCCCGAAGTTTGAACAAGAATGTAAACCAGGAACCGCTATTGTCAGCAATCGTTTTAGATTACCTCCCAGCAATCAATTTTCAGAAAAGAAAATTATTGCCGGTCGAAACAAAATCTACGTTTATATAAAAAAATAGCTCTCTCCGATTGTTTCTGGTCAGAGTCCCAAAATCTCAAAGATCCAGATATCTAACTTGTTGCCCAGACCACTCTAAAAATCTACCAAGATCAGGCTGTGCAATTTCTAGAGTTGCCGTATTGATGTTGGGATGATAATTCAACCTGTCATACTGCAGTAGTGCCTTGTCGATAATAACAACAACGGCTTTTTCTTCGTCGTTTATCAAGCCAAACGGCGACACTGATCCCGGCGTTAATCCCAGGTGTTTTAACAATCTTTCAGGCGAAGCAAAACTTAATTGAACCTCCTCCAAAACATCGGCTAGACTCGTCAGATTAAGTTGCTTGGAAGCTTCAATAACAATCAGGTAATGTCGGTCCCCTTTTCGATTGCGTAAAAACAAATTTTTACTACGCCCTCCTTTAACTTGCTTATAGTGCTTTTCAGAATCTTCAACTGTAAAAAGTGGCGGATGCTTATGCTCGACGTAAGCTATTCCTAAATCATTTAGTACTTGAAATATATCTTTCATATCAACCAATCAACCCTGAACCAATTGATTCAATAAATAAGTCTACCGTAGAAAACTCTTGATCAAAAATAAGATAAAGACTCTCTGTCTCTACCTGTTCACCAATCATAATGGTTTGTTTACCTAAACCGTAAGCCACTCCCGATTCAATATGACCTGACTTTCCAACCGGCATCAGTACGACTACTGCATCCGAAGCTCGCAACGCCTCCATGTCAGTTTCAAAAATATCTCGGACTCGTGGATCTTCACGCCAATTTTCAATAGACTCAAAGGCCGCCATAGCTGCCTCGGTGTCATCATCCAAAACCGCCACATGTTGAGCAGATGGCTCAGACTCGGCAAAACAATAAACCGTTTTCTTGGCAGCTCTAAGCCTATCAGCCAAATCTATAGCCTGTTCTTTATTCCGATACCTAGCCACAATAAAATAATCGTAATGCATACTACGCATTAAACCAAAATTCGACTGACTTGAAAACCCGCACCTTAACCTTCATCCGCTATCTCTTGGCGAGCATTTGAATGATGGCGTCCAGTTTCTTATTCAACTCTTCAAAATCTTGCTTGTATGATTCTGACCGTGGTGATGATTTTTGATAATCACTCTTGCCGTAGGCCATTCTTGACTCACCTTGTTTGTCTTTTTTAAAACACAAGCTGCAATAAACCGGCTTTTTTCCATTTGGCTTAAATGGTACACCGCAAGTTTTTTTACAGGTCTCACAAGTAGCCTCATAGGTTTTTACATCAGAGGAAGATCGACGTGGTCCAGATGCAGAAAATGAATTTTCATTACCATAACTAGATCGTCTTGGCTTACTAGAGCCCCCGGCCGCACTATATCGTTTCTTTGGTCCACTGACCCTGCTTTCTTTATCGTTGAATTTTTTCATAGTTCTTGGAGAATTTTTCTCTTTATAAATTTGTATCTTGTATGACCATTCGACTCTTCCGCTCAAACCTGGCGAAAATCAGTGTATCAATTGATGAAAAAACTGCCTTATCGCGGCAGTCTTCTCTTTAACCTTTTAGCAGCACGCTCCGCGAGCATGACCGCTTTTATTGCCAAGCGCTTTTTGGTCTTGTGTGAGCGTGACTTGGTTTTCTTTCCACTGAGGGCTCCACGTCGTTTTGCCATATGAATTGACTACGTTATTATCTCCTGCTGTTTAAGATTCCAGAGCGAATTGCCTGATTACACCACAAATTGATGCGACGGTCATCCTACTACGTTATCTCTTAATTGGCAAGGGTTTGAGCTTAAAAACAGCCAAACAGCCGTAGCTGGGACGTTTCAGCCCAATCTCACAATAATCATCACATAAAGTGGCAATAATCCAGTGTCATTATGTTATAATTACGCACTGTGAATTTATTGCTAACCAGTCCGCATGACGTTTAAAAATACTAGCTGGCAACATGTTTTGAGCATAGCCATTATTGTATTGGCCTTGACTATCGGTTTTTGGATACGCATTCTACTGCCGCTAATTTCCTATACTCAATTTCTCGGTGATCAAGCTGAACATGCCTTTGTCTACCAAACCATGAAAACTGGCAACATCGTCACTCTCGGTCCTGGCTCATCGGTGGGAGGTTATAATTTACCGCCACTATATTACTGGAGCGTAGCACCATTTGTTTTTCTGACCAGCGACCCACGTGGCCAAATACTTTTAAACATAGCTTGCTCATTTGCAACCATTCCCCTGCTGATGTACTTCGTTTATCGGATGTACAGTTTTATTCCTCAGAAGCCAAGATTACTAATAGCTGGCGTCAGTGGACTATGGTGGACATTTTTGTACCAGGAAATTTTAGTTAATGCTAAAGAATGGAACACTGGCCCCTTGGTCCTGGTCCTACTTTTATGGTACCTGCTGTTTGACCACTTATTTGATAATAAGTGGAACAGAAAAAAACAGCTCATCGGCTGGACTGCGCACGGCATCTTAATAGCTTACATGACCTCTCTCCACTCGGTTGGATTATTTGTCGTCCCGTTAGCTGCTCTGATTATCTATTCAATTTACTGGCGCTACAAAAAAGATATAGTTGGACCACTGGTTGCCATTGCTTCATCTATTATTGTTCTCACACCTTACTGGGCCGGTGAGTTTAAACGTGGCTTTACAAACTCCTTGTCAATTTTAGACACTGTATTTTCGAGCGCATCTGAAACCCACACCGCATTTGCACGACTTGATCATATTTTAGGTAGTTTTTTTGAGATAGGACCATTCATCTATTTTATAGACATTCCTTTTACTAATATTTTTTCAGCCTTGTTTATTTTGGCCATTGCTTGGTTTGCCTCAAACTATTCTCGTATTTCTAAAGGACTACTGATAGCGCTAACAACCACAACCGCTGTGTACGCTTTTAGCTTGATGAACTATTGGCAGGTCCAGTTTGTTCACTACAAAATGCTCATCATATTTTTCCCGGTAATTTTCATACCAGCTTTTTTACTCGCTTTCGCCGAATCTAAAAAGCTAAAAATAACCGGCACTGTTATATTAATCATATTTTGCGGAACTTCAATTTGGAGCAATTTGAAACAGATTAACTGGTACACCCAGAGCATGATCGGTAAACAGCGGATTGTAAACACTCAAGATATCAAAACCGCTTTAGTCGCTATTCCTGAATTTTCCACTATTTGCACTAATGACTACGGCTCAAAAAGAGCTTATGAATACCTAGCTCAATTTTCCGTAAAAAAACAATTTGCCTTTTCTGACAACTGCACGCCCGGTAGTTATGAGATTATTCCACACTATGTCCGAACCAATAGCTACGCACCGCCTCAGCACATGGAGATAAAAAGTGGCGCCGTAACCTTTAAGCAAGACGCACATCTCACAATTGTTAAATGGTGAGCTTTATAATTATTTTTAGCGCTTAAAACTCCTCTGGCGCAGTTGCTGGCGACGAACCAACAACATGACAGCGAACGCTCCGTTCATCAACACCAAAGACGCCTGGTATATCCAGTTTACAACCGCAAAGGACTGTAACGCGACTATGCCTATCAAGAACTTAGTGGCACTCGCCATAAAAGTACTAACGGTCTCTTCTTGCGGGTTTCTATAACCTTTACGGAAAGTTGGACAAAAACTAAGAGCGTCAGTCACGGTTATAAGAATTACTGAAAGTAAAGGATCTTTAGTTTGCCACCATAGCAGCAAGGCTAAAATAGCTGAGGCTAAAAACATCCAATCCAGCTTTGGGAAATCTCGCTTACCTTTTACAAAGGACACCACCGATATTAAAAAGCAAGCCACCGCCGTAATGCCCGTCACCCAAGCTCCGGGACCCGCCTGCTCAGTAACTTGAGCGACAAAAGCAATCGAAGTTAAAATTCCCCACATGCCCCACGAAAAGGCATGTGGTTTTGTTTTATTCAAAAAAATGTCTCTAAAATAAGGAACATAGCTCACCACGCCAATGACGACGGCGATAACGCCTAATATTTCATGATAATTCTGCATAGATAACACTATAACAAAAAATCCCGCTTAAGTGGGAAAAGCATGATACACTAATCCTCTATGGGCATACTATTTGCATTAGGAGCATTTTTCGGTTGGGGAATCGGAGATTTTCTAATTCAACGATGCACCAGAAAAGGTGGCGTCACTTTAACCTTTTGGATAATCAGTGCTATCGGCAGCGCTGCCCTACTCCCCTTTGTTATAAATTCAGAAACTGCTTTTTCTGAAATTTTGTCATTCCCAATTCTCTTGGCTACAGGTACCACAATCATGAATGGCTTCTTTTTATTTTGGCTGTTCAAGCACATTAATTTATCAATCGTTCAACCTGTTATCTCACTTGAGCTACCCTTGGGAGTTATTCTAGCAGCAATACTTTTTCACGAATCAATTCTACCTCAACAGTGGCTGCTGATTTTTGCAATCTTCCTTGGCGTGGTCATGCTTAGCTTCGCGCTCAATCCTTTTAAAGTAGGAAAAATTAAACTCGAAAAAGGTATCCTACTTACCACGCTGGCCGCTTTCGTCTCAACCAGTATGAACTTATCTACGGCTGCGGCAGTTGAACAGTTTGATCCCTGGTTCGTAATTTGGGCTGTCGGTGCTTTAATCACCTTAGTTCTGCTACCTTTGGTTTTACAAAAACGCAGAGTATATTTTGCCAGCCTTAAAGAAAATCCAATTCTGTACTTTGCAACAAGCATCATAGATGTCACTGCTTGGATTTCATTCTCATTTGGAGTTGTATATTTACCAATCTCACTTGTTTTAGGCTTAAGTCAAGGTTACGTTCTAGTTTCAGTTATATTAGGGATTACCTTCAACAAAGAACGTTTAAGATCCTGGCAGTATCTCGGTCTATTCGTAACAATGACAGCGCTTATAATGCTTGCATTTACAACTCAGTAACATATTGTTTATATATCCGCTATAAAAATCAGGAAGATACACTTAGATAATGTTATTACGGTCGCACGACAAAAGCACTAATCCAATCTCGTTTTTCTAATTTTATGATATCCTAAATAAATGAAAACGTGCTTTAAATGTAATCGGTACTTTTCAGGATGGAAGAGTCATGGTCCCGATTTCCCCTATCAAGATTGGTCTATAATTGAAAAAAAGGATATTAACGTTGGCACACAGGCGGAGGTAGCTGCGATGGAGGGAACGGCCGCCTGTAAAGCTTGTGGTTATGTCGGAAATTTTTCATGCGTTTATGGTGATGGCTACACCTTCAAAGATCCAGATCCTACACACAATATTTTTGCCTAATATATAAAAACAGGCTTTACGCCTGTTTTTATATTAATGCGGGAGTGACGGGACTCGAACCCGCGACCTTCTGCGTGACAGGCAGACGCTCTAACCAGCTGAGCTACACCCCCAAAATTAACTCTCTTTACCAAAAATGGTAGCAAAAAAGATTCTACCGGATATCCTGAAAACTGTCTAGCCTAAATAATCCAAACTTTATGATTTCCTGACAAAGTGCTACAGTAATTGGCAGACTAATAGAGATCAAGACTGATTCTCGCTCTGCCCATAAACACTCAATAAAATAAGACATTTATGGCTGAATCTACTGTCATTATCGGAGGTGGGATAGCTGGAATTGCCGCCGCCCGCACTCTGCAACATGCTGAAATCCCGTTTACTTTAGTAACACCACAATGGGGAGGTAGGATTGAAACCTCCCAAGATGGCCACACAAATTACGGTGCTTATATTCTACCTGACACCAGTCGACATATTTTACAGTTTGCCACCAAGGGTCGACGTATTCACCCACTTAAAATTCACTTTCACAACAAGAAAAAGAGCTACCGTTTTGCCTCAGCTATTTTAAAGAGGGAGTGGGAGTTATGGCGATTACTAAAAGCTACCACCTATTTCCAAGAGGAGTTTCTTACCTTTCGGGACCAATGTTTAACTACCCCACAAGATGAAGCGTTGCGAAATAGCGAATACCTCTTCAAGCTTTATAACACGCCCGCTGAGGAATGGATTCAAACCAAACGAATAGCCAACATTGTGTACGAATACATTGAAGAGGCTGTTTACATGTGCACCTTCACGCCAATCAAAGACCTCAATGCTTTTGACTTGATGCAAATTGCCATGTACATCGACATTCCAGTATTCGAGTTTGAGCTCAACTTGGAAGACATGATAGGTCCGATTAAGGATTATCGTCTTGATGCCAGTGTCGAACTTATGGAAAAATCGACCAGTGGCTACACCCTAACCCTGAATGATAAAAACAAGCTCCAAGCGGATCGGGTTATTTTAGCCGTTGATGCAGCCACCGGATCAAGCCTACTGCAACTCAAGCACGATCGAATTGAAGCTAAGGCTCACATGTTTCATGTTAAAGGCCAACTCAAAGAAAAACACGAGGGTGATCTAGAAATTTTTAATGATGATAGTCCAACGATTTTTATCTCCCGCCAAGAAGATGGTAGTCATCTTTTTTACAGCACCAGCTCAAATCCAGAACTTGATGAATTTTTTATTGACCCACAAGTTATCGCTCATAGATTCTGGGATCCAGCCTTTCTAATCGGCGGACACCAGCTCATTTCTATGAAGCAAAATAATCAGCTCTGGCTAGCTGGAGATTATAATGCCATTGGTTTGGAAAACTCCTACATTTCAGGAATCTCTGCAGCTAACCAAATCATTTACGAAATAAAAGCTAGCTAACTGACACTGCCTTGACAGTGGAAGAAACCTAAAGCCTAGTCCAAAGTAAATTGGAAGTTTGAAACTGTCTCCACAAACTCAGTTATAACTAGCTTTGGATGACTAACAAACTAGCTTCGACGACGAGGTCCACGACTACCACCAGAGCTGCTTCTGCCGCCTCCGCTACGACCACGACTAGAGCCTCCGCCACTACGTCGACCGCCTCCACCGCCTCTGCGACCTCCAAATTTATTTGAAGACCGTGAAGATCCACCACTAAGCTGAGCCGCTGGAACTCCAGGCAAACTAGCTACGGGGATTTGCATATTAACCAATTTTTGAATATCTCGAAGCTCATTTCCCTGATCAGATAACACCAACGATACAGCCCGTCCGCTTAACTGAGCTCGACCGGTTCTACCAATACGATGAACATAGTCTTCAGCTTGGTCTGGCAATTCAAAGTTAATTACCAATTCAACAGCAGAAATATCAATTCCGCGAGCCGCGATATCAGTAGCTACTAAGATGCGGGATTTTCCTGACTGGACCATATCCATGGCGCGCTTGCGCTGACCCTGGGTTCTATTACCATGCAGTTCCTCAGATCGGAACTTAGAGGTGTTTAGAAATTTAGTAACTTCCTTAGCTTGATATTTTGTTCTGGTAAAAACAATAACTGTACCCTTGGTTTGCTTAATCAATTCAATCAACGCGGTTTTGCGATGAGCTCTATCAAGAATAATTATTTCCTGCTCAACGTTCTCTGCGGCTGTTCCTTGCGGAGCCACCTCAATACGAACTGGCGTGCGCATGTGTTCACGCACCAACTGTACGATCTGATCTGGCATTGTAGCCGAGAACAACAAAGTCTGCCGCTCATCTGGACCTGGAATGAAAGAAAAGATTTTACGCAACTGAGGCGCAAATCCCATGTCAAACATTCGATCGGCTTCGTCTAGCACTAAATATTTCAACTTTGAGAAGCGAACCACGCCTTGATTAAGTAAATCA
This sequence comes from Candidatus Kerfeldbacteria bacterium CG15_BIG_FIL_POST_REV_8_21_14_020_45_12, assembly GCA_002781785.1. GTDB lineage: Bacteria > Patescibacteriota > Patescibacteriia > UBA9570 > XYC2-FULL-38-9 > UM-FILTER-45-8. The sequence continues at coordinate 12,456 of PFGC01000046.1, read as the reverse complement.
ATCATGCGACCTGGAGTTGCTACAACCACCTTTGGCTTCTTGCGCAACTCTTGAATTTGACGATGCATAGACGCGCCACCAACTACTACGGTTGAAGTCACCTTATGAGACTTATCAAACCATAAGAAGGTCTCTTGAATTTGTTGAGCCAACTCACGCGTTGGAGCCAGCACAATAGCTGTTCCTCCTTCGGCTAAGTCTTCAACCATTGGCAATGCAAAGGCTAAGGTTTTTCCCGTGCCCGTCTGAGCAATACCAATACAATCGTTCCCGCTCATTATAGCCGGGATAGCCTGATGCTGAATTGGTGTCGGTTCTGTAATCTTTCGCTTATTTAACACTTGCAGTGCACGCGATGGTACACCAATGTCAGCAAAAGTAGCCCCTTGGGCTTTTTTTTCATTTTCTTGCATATATTGCAAAATCACTCGTAAAACTCGAGGATACTTCACAATACATGCTGTTTTGTGCGTAACCCGGAGGAGCACTTAAGGCACTCAATCCAAGACAGTATACGGATAATTGAGATATTGTCAAGGACTACCCACTCTAATAAATACTAGAACTAGTTAAAATAAAAGTTTGATAAATTAAAAAAAGACTTTTATAAAGTAAAATATAACAATCAAAAACACCGCCATACGGCGGTGTTTTTCGGACTGAAGAAGTTACAAACTACTCCTTTGGACGAGCCTCGTTGACCTTGATTTCACGGCCGTCGAGCTCTTTCCCGTCCCACATGTCGATAGCTGCCTGAGCATCCTCTGGGGATGCCATCTCTACGAAGCCGAAGCCTCGAGAACGGCCACTGTCGCGATCCATAATCACCTTGGCAGATTCTACCGTTCCGGCCTGCTCGAAAGCGGCGCGAAGCGAATCATCGGTGGTGTCCCACGACAGGCTACCAACGAACAAATTCTTGTTCATGGACAATGCCTACTAATTAACCAGGTATCACGCATTGGTATGCCCAAAAACGTATACCCCAGTAGTATGGCGTATTTCCATAAAAAAGCAAGCCCTAGACCAGTTTATGTGCTATTGTGTAACAAAACAGCACTATTTGAGCTTTACTAGGATGGAGGCAACAACCGACAATGATCAGGAACTAATTGTAGCGGCCCAGCGAAACCGAGAGGCCTATGCGCTACTTTACGACAAGTACTTTGATCAAATCTACCGGTACATTTTTTTTCGAGTAGATAAAAATGAAGACACTACTGCTGATCTAACAGCAGAGGTGTTTGCTCGGGGCATGCAGTACTTACCGACTTATCAATGGCAAGGTCATCCTTACTCGGCATATCTTTATCAAGTCGCCCGATCCATTTTAAGCGAAGAGTATGGCAGACAAAGTAAATTCAGCATTTCTGACATATCGGATATAGAAATTATCGATGTCAAATCTGGCGAGAATATCCTAACCCAAACCGATGTGCAATTACTGTGGCAAGCGATCATCACTTACCCCGAACCCATTCCAGAAGTTTTTGAACTGCGCTACCTAGAAGACAAGAGCTATGATGAAATTGCCGAGATTATTGGAAAGCGACCAGGCACGATTAGGACCCTGGTCTCACGAACCCTCAAGCAACTACAAAAATCATATGGAATTTAATAAACACAAAAACCTAGAGGCCAGTCTGGCAGCGAGCAAGCGCAGGACACCCAAAATCGATTCTTCGATTAAACAAAGTATTTGGAACGACGCTGTCTCCAGGGCCAATGCTAAAATTACTGACAACGCCACAACCAACAGTCAAACCAGACCTTTCTTGAGCTGGGTCATATTTGGATCAAGCGCTATGGCTATTATTCTAATCACCTTTCTGGTTACCCAAGGGATTAAGTTAAATCCAGATAAGCAAAAATTCGCTGAATCCCCTAACCAAACTGAAACTCCTACTCAAGAGAGCAATGCCAACCTCATTGAATCTGACAACACTGAGCTCGCTAATACCAACCCTGAACCAGACAATACCAACACTGCCCCAGAACAACCGGCTCCCGTCATTGCGCTAGCTCCACAATCAGCCGTGCATGCCAAAAACCTCAGCCAACTAATTGGCGGCTTTGGAGGAGGCGGAGAGATTCAGTATGACTTGTGGAAACTTACCGAAACAAGCGTCTTGCCAAATACTGCTCTCCAAACAGCGGTCCCGGAGTATGAGCTTTATCGACTAAGTGAAGCTGACCGCGTAACCACAGCTGATAAATTACCCGGCGACAACGATAACCTGATATCCATCATTGGTGGAAATACTGACGTTTCCAAAACGACATCCTTACCTCAAGCTGTCGTTGACCAAGGAATCAGCACCTGTCTTGACTATCTGATTTCAAATACCATAACAGGCGCACCCGATAGCTGCATATCAATAAGCGAGTTTAGTGAAATTCAATATGCCAGTCGCAACTCCATCACTAGCCTCTCCCAAACTCAGACTATCTCCCTTGTAGCATCGCTGACTGAAGTTAACGCAAGCAGCCTCACCACTCAAATTATAGAAAGTAGCGCCTGGGCAGAAGACGTACCGATAGGACAAATATCAGAAATAAGAATTCTCCCTCCCTATTCAAATTTAAGTGGACTCCCAGTTCGTGACGATGGTTGGCTAGCGGTATTTCAAGACGACTCGCTAATATTTCTCCAAGGCAATCTTATGAAGCCTCACCTACCGACTGCTGGCGTCAGCTCTCCTGCTCTAATTAGTCCGACCCAAGCCCTGGATAGATTGCGTGATGATTATCAACACGCTGGCAAAAACCAACCAATTTTATATTCAGTCTTTACTCTAAACCCTTTCGGTAACTTGCAATCACCCAGCACCCAAAACATTCCAGATAACAAGGTAGATATTGATATAGACTACGTGTCATTAGAATACTGGCCACTAACAAATCAAGAATATGTCGGACCGACCCAAATAATTGACCGCCTTGTTCCCATATATCGAATTCTGGGCACTGAAAAAAATACCCAAATGGATTTTGAAGTGTTTGTAGACGCGGCTATAGAGCCGTCATTAGTCACTAGAAAATTGTTAAATATTCGCTAACTTTAGCCTAATATAATCACCTGTAACATTTTATAGACTTTAACACTTATATAGGGCAGATACTTAATAATAACGAAGACATCAATGACAAACAAAACCCGTTGGTTGCTGGTAACATCTGCACTGATTCTCGGCATAACCTTACCGACCATTGCAGTTCAGGCGGCCATTCAACTACAGCCACATGTAGTAGACATTCCTCAGGGCTCTATCAGTTTGAGCGATTCCGACATCGACGTCATGCGTGACAAAACACCATGCGGAGCGCAACCTTTACCAAGCTGTGGGACGCTTGGAGAAAAATCCATAGCCGGACAAATTTATTTTCACGAAGCCACTGGAGCTCTCTACCAACTTCATGGTGAGATGGAAGGAGCTATTTACACAGTTAGATTCATCCGCTTTCTTCCTAACGGCATCTACCGAAGTGGCAACAAAGTGTTCCTAGTTGCCAATGGTCGTCGTATCAAACTAACCAAGGGTCAGGCCGTTGATAAAACCATCACAGCCGCTACCACCGGGGCAGCCTGGGGCATGACTCAAGCGAACATCGACCTTATGATCGATAAAAACAGTGCCTGCTACAATGCGGCAGAAGAAGAGACTTGCCTACTACGAGCGGACTCTATGAATAGTCAGTTCAGCGGGCAACTGATCATGAGCTCAGATACAGGAGCTGTTTACTACGTTCCTCAAGGCGGCACGCCACTTCAAGCTAGACCTCATCTTGATAACGGAGATAGTTGGTACGAAACAATGAGAGACTTAGCTGGCAATCAACCAATACGCTTGATTCACAAACTACCTTCTGGAAAAAGACTCGGCTTCGTACGCTAAAGGAAAACACAAACACGAGAGCTAACCTACTCTCGTGTTTTTTTGTTATAGACACCAGTTAATCTGAGACAATTTATGCTCTAATAGATATTTATTCGCTCGGCTAAAAGGCCTTGATCCAAAAAAACCTGAGTAAGCTGAAAAAGGAGAAGGATGTGGGCTTTCAACAATGCAGTGTTTCGAGCGATCAATCTGAGCTCCCTTCTGCTGAGCATAGCGACCCCACAAAATAAAGACCAAATGTTCTCGTTGTTCCGACAGTGCCCTAACCACCGCATCAGTAAACTCCTCCCACCCCTTACCTTGATGAGAGCCGGCCTGCCCACCTCGCACCGTCAAAGTAGAATTTAATAGTAATACCCCCTGATCAGCCCATGGCGTTAAGTCTCCACTTACCGGCAAACCGCAACCACAATCTGAGGATAGTTCCTGAAATATATTTTTCAAAGAGGGTGGCGGCGTCACAGTCGGGGCTACCGAAAAACACAAACCATTAGCCTGCCCCGGACCGTGATAAGGATCCTGACCCAAGATAACGACTTTCACTTTATCAAATGGACAATGATCAAAAGCCGAGAATATTTGTTGCGGCCTTGGATAAACAATCTCTCCACTGGTATATTCTTTGTGAACAAACTTTCTTAAAGTATCAAAATAAGGAGACAAAAATTCGTCGGCTAATTTCTCCTTCCAAGAATTTTCAATTCTAACTTCCATGCTATACCAGACTTGCTTCAAGCTTGGCAACTAGGTTCAAGTTAATACCAGAGTCTCTTAAGGCATCTGCCTCAACTTTACTCAAAATTAATCTTGCCTTACTAATCAGAGCCTGCTTCTCAACTGAATTGAGGCGTTGATTATCTAATAGACAAACATCACCAACCCATTCAACACACACTTGCGGAAGTTCAGCTGGCTGTTCAACATACCCAATCTGACCGCCAGATATTTCACATGGTGTATGGATGCTAATTACCATCTGATCGCCTTGCTCTGATATCGGGATGACTAAAGATCTAGTAAACCTTCTATTTATTTTACTCTTATCGCCAGTAAAAGTACGGTTATCAATAAGCCTAACTGCGTCTTTGCCGCCACCTGCCTCTGTCAATGATTTAGCCACTCGTCCACCAAATCCAAAATCAAAAGCAAAACGAACAAAGCCTAGATTTTGAGGCGATTCAGACCGTCTCCTTAAGATTTCTCTACGTTGTCTATCAAAAACTCGCTGGTTAACAATATCTGATACCGCTAAAGCCTCAACTGGGAAAACCATCCCCTCTCGAGAACTCTTCCATTCCATCCATTGCCTCTCCTCTGCCTGTTTTGCTTCGTACTCAGCTCTTGACGCCGCCTTTCTAGCCTCTTCGCGCATGCTATCCCACCGAGATCTGGCTATAGCATCAGTCTCAGGCTCTCTTGGCACTTGTCGTCTATGACCTTCGTACCAATCTTCACTGTACTGCGTAGTAAAACTCGCTTCATCCATTGTGAGCAATGGATGAAAAGCCCCTTGTTCAAGCACCCTGTCAATCGCTGAAGAGGCGCTCAAGTATTCACTACTCTCAACTGAATGATTTAACACCCGAGCCACCGCGGCTCTTAATCCACTCGCACTAGTGACACCGAAACTGCTTAAGACATCATCCATTTCTCGAGCCGGCAATGTTCTTATTTTGAATGACACCGGGGACCCATCAGGCATAATTATTTTTTTACCATCACGAGATCTCCTGCGAACTTCCTCTAAAGCCGCGCTAATCATAATAGCTAGATCTTGTAAAGAAAAAACCTGACCATTAGATGATTCGATAACGCCTCCAGCAGCATAAGCTCGTTGCAGCTCGGTTAGAAGTTGACCAACATTATCACAGCCAACAAAATTAGGTTCTGCTGGATTTTTATCGTATCCACCTGAATCAATATCAACTTCGGGCTCCCACCCTGGTTGACCTGGTCTTCTTCCTCGTCGATCTGGACCTTTCATTCAAAAATGATAGTCTCAATTATGCCAAAAGTCAATTGTTACAGTTAATTTCTTAGGTTGTGGTAAAATCAAATCGCAATAAAAAATAGATTATCTTCCAGATAAAAATACCTACACTCTACGCATAACTGGCGTCATTATATGAAATCACGAATCGAAGGAAAGGTAGCTTTTCTTGAATATTATCAAAACCTGTTTCCAGAAACCGACGAAGCAGATAGCATGTTCGCTTCTTTATCTCGTTCAACTCAACCAATTTTACGATTTAATATAAAAGATTCATCAACTCTTCAATCACAATGGCAAAGGTTGGGTCTTACTTGGCAAACCCTGTCTTGGTTTCCCACGGCCGTGCTCTGGCCACCAGAGGCACCGCTTGGTACTGATTTGCCCGGACATTCAAATCACCTAATTTACGCCATGAACGCCAGTTCACTGTTACCAGCACTAGCGCTTGACGCGCAACCGGGTGAGCGAATTTTAGACGCCTGCGCTGCTCCAGGCGGAAAAACCTTACTAATTGCAGAAACAATGCAGGGCCAAGGTGAACTGATTGCCAATGACAGCTCTCCAGCAAGACGCCATCGGTTGCAAGCCGTGCTGTCTGATTACAATCAGGCTTGGGTTACTACCCAAGGTAAAAAAGCTGAAACTATCTACCAGCGTCAGCCAAATTATTTTGATCGTATTCTTCTAGACGCACCTTGTAGTTCAGAAAAACACGTTTGGAATAAACCCGAACGACTCGCTCAATGGACTCCAGCCAGAACAAAACAATTAGCCCAACGGCAACTAGCTTTAATTAGTGGATTATTTGAGGCAGTAAAGATTGGCGGCAGACTAGTCTACGCCACCTGCGCTATCTCACGGAAGGAAGATGAAGAGGTTATAGCACGCTTACTTAAAAAGAAAAAAGACCGAATAGCCCTAGAACCTTGGCCAAGCCATTTGCCTCATGGCCTACCTTTACCAGGATCTGGTTTGACAGCTGTTGAAGAGGCAAGCCTTTGTCGCATACTTCCCCACCAGCTGGTGCAAGCAGATAATTGGGACCCTATGTTTATTGCCATCATCACGCGTCTCGCCTAATATAATAAAGTCTTTAACTCTGTTAAAAAATAGCCCTATATCACTAGAAAAATAAGCTATCAAGAAAAAATAACACTACTATGTCACACGAACTCTTTCAGGAATATCGCTGCCCAGACGACGATAAATTACTCTTTAAAGGCATTCTCGCCGAAGGTGAAATCGAGATCAAATGTCGGTTTTGTAAACAGTTACACACCTTTCAGCCTAGAGACCTTAGTGAGATCTTATGCTTTAAAAATGGTTGCATTAACCGCGTTGGTCACGTACAATAGAGACAACCACACAATGAGGCTCATGAAGCTCGTGGACTATTATAAGAGCTTTAAGTAATTACAATTTTATGACAACAGACGCTTCAACTAAGACCCCAGTTTGGGCAGCGCTTACGCGTATCACCCTTGGTCTTATTATGCTTTGGGCATTCATCGACAAAGTTTTTGGTTTAGGTTTTGCTACAGTGTCTGGAAAGTCTTGGCTCGATGGGGTTTCTCCAACGGCCGGTTTTTTACAGCACGGTGCTAGCGGTCCTTTTACTAGTCTATACAATGCGATTGGCGGCACATTAGTCGTAGACTGGCTATTCATGCTAGGGCTGCTCTTAATTGGCCTAGCTCTTATTCTTGGAGTAGCTATGCGCCTAGCTTGCTACAGTGCAGCTTTACTCTTTTTACTAATGTGGTCTGCGGTGCTTCCACCAAAAAATAATCCGATTCTGGACGATCACATTGTATACCTACTGGTCGTTTTATGGCTCAACTCTGTAAATGCAGGAAACACCTGGGGACTTGGCACCTGGTGGCAAAATACGGGACTAGTAAAAAAGCTGCCCTTTCTAAAATAGCTCTAAATAAAAAAGCCCTCTTATGTGAGGGCTTTTTTATTTTTGAAAAGTCTAGTTCATCGGTACATTGTAACCATGCTCAGACAACCATTGTCGCATAGCCTTCTTTTTGACCTTTGACTTCATATCCAAGAGACCTTGAGTAGTATCAAAGGCAAAGCCTGCCCAGGTTTCCTTAATCGCTCCAACCTCTTCACGACGAACCGCCACGTAACTTTCTACTCCTACTAACTGCTTTTTAATTTTGTCATCAAAACTTTGGTAAATAGGATCTGTTTCAATAGTTTTCTTTACTTCACCGTTTTTCTCACGACGCTTTTGTAAAAGTTTATCTACACCCATTCCAACTAAAGCTCCAACTAAACCACCTGCAGCACCGCCAGCCAATTGCCCCATGCTAGCCGGACGCTGAAAAAACAACAACTGAGCCTCGTCCAAAACAAGACCACCAACCTGGTTTTTTCCATTAATCTTTACGCTACCAGCTATAAGCTCTGCCATATAACTAAATATTATTAATAAACTATTCTACTAAATAAACTATCCCACCATATCCTCAGCCTTTTCCTTAACATGACCAACCATGTACTGGGCTAATTTCATAATATTTTCTCGCACATTATTACCCTCTAGGACGTATACATTAGCCTGACCAGCGCTCCGAGCTGCTGACTTATAGGACTCTGCTACCGCGCCTGGATCTGCACCCATCGCTACCACAATTACAAAGACCTGCTCATCGTGCTCCATGCTGTCTAAGATACCTTTCATAGCTCCTGGGTTTCCCTCTCCGTCAGAAACCACTGTCAAAAACTTTAGTACTCGGCTAGATCCCGTTGAAAACTCAGACTTAAGGGCGTCCAGTGCTGCCGCGTCATCAGTACCACCTGAAAAATCTGCGGACTGCTTGATCATGCGGGCAAGCCACATGTCATCATTTGGATCACTTTGTTTTTTTAAACGCATCGGCTTATCCGCAAAAAAGGCAATACCAGTACGCAACGGATCCTCACTACTTGGATCAAGTAACTGTTCCGCTTCAAGCAACTGACGAACTCGCATGAAAGCCATAGTGATAACAATCACCATTATCCTGCCCATCTCTAAGCGCTTATTCTGCATAGAACCAGACGTATCCAGTAAAGCCTCAAACTCAGTTTGCATAAACTCAGTGGCTTGTCTGACCTGCTCGAAGATATCTAAATCTTGATTTCCATGCATCAGACCACCAACCAAAACGTGCTCCAATCCCGGAGTTAACTGACCCTCTTTATGAGCGTGCTCAGTAATTGGACGGCGCTGTTGCAAAAAAACCTCAGCAATTTGCTCAGCTAAGAAAACGATAATATCACCATATTCTCGTTCAATTCGGCGCAACTCTCGAATCGAGGCTTCATCTACTCCAAAGCGATCTGCTAATTCACCAATTTGTTTACGGTCAAAGGCTCCTAATTTTTGCCTCATTCTAGCTCGCTCCTCAGCAAGCGGATCAAGCTTAGCTGACTCTGCCTCCTGACCTGACGCCTGATTCTTACCGCAACCAGTACCTTGCTTTACTACACCATCAAACTTACCTTGCTTAGCGGCATTTTGATCTGGAATTTCTGTCTCAGAACCATAGGCACCGTCACCCATTTGTTTAGTTTTACCGAGCAGAGCATCCATCACATCTCCAGCAATCTGCTGTTTCTGCCCGTCAGATAGCTCGCCATCTTCGCCGCCGTCTCCCTTCTCACCATCTCCTTTTTTTTGGTCAGCTTTTTCCTGCTCCTCTCGCTTGGCTTTTTCTTCCTCAAATTCTAATAAAAATAACTTAACCCACTCCGGATAAAGCTGCTCCATAACTAAGCGAGATTTTTCCTTCCGTACCCGCGCGTAATCTCTCTCATCTGTAAAAAAACTATCGTACGGCGTCATGTCATGCAAAGAATCAAAAACATTACGGCGCATTAAACCAATAACAACCTTTGCGGTATCCGGATGTAAATTGGCTTTAGCTTGTTGTTCAAGTAAACGCCGTCGATCAGCTGGGGACATGTGCACTCCTGCCTTATAATACTCCTGCTCACCCACGAGCCATTGAGTCAGTTGGTGATGTCTTGGAATTCTCTCCCAAAAATCATACTTGACCATCTCTCCTGTTTCCGGATCCTGATGTGGCTCAAAGTCCCGACCCTCCACTGACTGACCATGTAAGGCTCTTAAATCCAAGGTCGCTTGAGTATTACTAGCTCCGCGCGTGACAAATGACTCCAACAAATGATCCAATGCCCCATTATAACAATCAGAAAATACCGCTTGCCAATATTTTTGCCTGCGCATTGCTCCAATCGCCATCTGTTCTACTCCTCGTTCGGTCCTAACCGCAATTTTAGTTTCATCAGAAAACAGTGGCTCCAATTCAGGTGGCTCCAAATCAACTTTACCAATTGTCTCCATTAAAGTCTCGGTAATTGACCAAATCTCAGGCGCGTGATGACCACCTTCATGGCGAGCCAGTCCGCGAATACTGCGACGGCCCATGTGCCCTTCCTTCATTTTTTCCTTTAATGGACCCTCTAGCCAATATATTGTCCGAGTTTTTAAGTCAGTCCAGCCAAGCGGCAACTGCGTTCTGCCACTTCCCTCAAAATGAGCCTTGGCCTCTTGCTCGCTTAAAATCTGAAAGCGAAATGGTGGTCTACCCCCTCTGGTTTCAACCTCGTTAATCGCCATTAACAAATTTGAGTCAATGATATCTCCAAGATCAGCCACTGTTAAAGAATCAACGTCAAACTCAACATCAACCGGATCTGTTGGTGGCTTGTCAGCGGTGGCAGCCAGTCTGTCTGGCCGAAAACCACCTCGTTCAATTCTAGGTCGACCTGTAAACTCAGTCATAGTTAACTATTATAATCCTTGACCACTAGCCATCATTCTGGCAGCGAAGGCTTGTTGAGCGCCATCTAACAGCTGGTCTGCCGCCGCTCGACGTTTATCAGTATCCATATCGTCCTTCTTTTGCTGCAACTCCTCATGCGAGATTCCAGTCCAGCGCGTGACCTCTGGCCAAACTGACTCATCGTCTAACAACAGATCAGACTCCAACATTAATTGAACCAAAGTTTTGGCTAGAGTTCTATCTTCCCATCCCGCAAAAGGGTTTACCACAGACTCAAGTACGGCTTTGTCTACACTATTACTTTTTCGCTCTGTACCAGCTGGCCCTGGAGTAACTAGAGTTTCACCAATTTCTCGATAGGTACGGAACGAAATTGGATTACTAGCTTGCTTTGATTCATTCATAGCCGCACGCAACTTAGGTACTACCGTTCTTACAAAAGTACCCAACTTATACATGTCTACTTTATCTCTAAGCATCTCAGTATAAGCATTGCAAACGAAGGCCACCATCACCATAAATTCATCCTCAGCCGGCGGGTAGTCAACTTCAATCACTCGCTTACCAAAACGACTCATCAAATCTTCTTGGACTTTAAAGCGACCGTATTTTCCGCCGATATTAGCTGTAAAATATATTCTATACCAATCTGGAATCTTGATAGATTCATTGTTATCGGCAAAGAAATAATCTTCACCCGGTTTGGAGGTCAGCAATTTATTCAGCAACGTCCAAGATTTAGCTGCGTTAAATTCATCAATAATCAATGGTCGCTGATGGCGCAAAGCGTGAATAATCATACCATCGCGCCAGCCATTTTTATGAGTAATGTCCGCCAGTTGTGTAGCTAATTCAGACTGATATTGTCCATTGGCTAAACCCTCTAGAGCACCGCGTAAAGCTTGAACCTTAGCGTGTGCATCAGTATCCATTTCACCTCCTGCCCGAAGAATTTCATCAACTTCCTCTTTAAGGGAGGCCAAGGCAATGACAGACCTCTCTTCCGGATTCATATCACCCAAGGCAGCACCTAATTTATCTGCATGCTTTTGGACCATCGACAAAACGTCGGCCTCAGACAGACTACCAACCCGTTCAGCCAGTTTTCTATATCTATCAATATCACTTTCAAACTGTACCTCTGGGCTACCAAACAAAGCATACCGAGTAAGCTCTTGCGAAACATCCATACGAATAGGCTCTGGGCGTCCCATTTTTTCTAAATAATATTCAACACCGGTAGACTTACCTGTTCCTGGAGGGCCAACCAAAGCCGCTCCAACAATACTGTTTGGATGTTCTCGTTCCCATCGATGCAATTTACCAACAATTTCCCTAACCTGGGGGATTTCTAAAATATCGGCTCCAGATTTTGCGTCCAAAATAAGTCGTTGAAAAGTTTTTTCAGTCCAACGAGCTCTAATCTCTCTGCGAGCGTATAGCTTGTGAGCTTGCACTGACAACTCCTCTCGCTTAGCCGTGAGCTCTGACAACGGCAATCTCCAATAGTCAGAGATTTTTTTACGGCGTCCATCTTGACGCTATCTGGCGTACCAACGTTTTTTCTCTCCTGGATCTGAAGGCATCGGATCATCATCCTGAATATCATCAACCAAAGATTCGTAAAACGCCGCCACATTTGCCGGCATAGCATCCACACCATGCATGACTTCTTGCAAAGCCGGGGCTAAGGCCGCTGCCTCCTCTTCACTCATGTATCGTCGCAAATCCAATAAAGCATTTGTTTCAATGTCATTCT
>PFGC01000012.1 GCA_002781785.1 Candidatus Kerfeldbacteria bacterium CG15_BIG_FIL_POST_REV_8_21_14_020_45_12 | reverse complement strand
CAAAGATTTCAATCGTGACTGCACCTGATCAAATGGATCGAACTGGTGTCGCACTGCTCGAGCCGCTCCGGGCTCATTGGCCAAGTACGATTTAGGCATTCTAGCTTCAGTCGGACAATAAACACATCGACCAGGGCAAAAATATGGCTTGGTTAAAACTGTAATAACCGCCACTCCAGAAAGATTGCGGACTCGGCGCTTAGAGAATAAATCCCAAATCGCTTGGTTGCGCTCCAGCTGGCCATCTTTTATCATCTGCTGATACTCTGATAGTATGGAGCTGTTGGGGAGAACCTCAATACCAAACTCCTTGGCCACCTCGGCCTTAACTCGCTTTAGCCCTTTATCGTCAGTTACTGACCGATCAATGGCTCTGCGTATAATTTGTTGAATTGCCTCTTGCATGGAAAAAGAAATAGCCAGTCAACTACTAGAACAGGTTCGCTCTGATTACAATACCATTTCGCAACACTTTGCCCGAACCCGCATGAACCAGTGGTACGAGGTAGATTATTTAGTACAACAATATATTCAGCCTGGCCAGCTCATCCTAGACGCTGGCTGTGGCAACGGCAGGGTAGCCGATCTTGTCACTCAAATCAAGGGTCGCTACCTCGGCATCGACATTTCCCCTGACTTGATTACCATTGCCAAGCGCCTGAGACCCCAGTTTGATTTTCGTGTCGGCAGTATACTAGATACTGGTTTTGCGGACGACACCTTTGAACACTCCCTGCTAATTGCTAGTTTCCATCACGTTCCCGGGCAAGTCTATCGAGTTAGGGCTCTGCAGGAGATGTCCAGGGTTACCAAGTCGACTGGATACATCATTATGACCAACTGGAACCTACATCAGTGGAGACGCACCTGGGTCCGCTGGAAATTCAACATTGAAAAAATACTAGGCCATCACCAAATGGACTGGAACGACACTTTAATACCTTGGTACAATGAGGATAAAGATCTGCAAGCTGAACGATACTACCATGGATTTACTCCTCGAGAAATTAGACGACTAGCCAAGCAAGCTGGACTGGAAGTGGTCGATCAGTACTACGAAAAAAACGGCCTACACGTTCCCATGCGAAAAGGCTATAACCTTGTCAGCGTCCTAAAATCAAAGTAATATCAATACTCAAAGGTGATAAGTAAACGAGATTTCATGAATTTTGACGATATTTTCAAAGCCTACGATATTCGAGGCCGTATTCCAGAGGAATTAAACGACGAGGTTGCGACCAAGCTAGGCAAAGCCTACGCCACCTACGTAAAAGCAGACACAGTCATGATCGGACATGACATGCGGGTAACCTCACCACAGCTGGCCAATGCCTTTGCGGCTGGGGTACAAAGCACTGGGAAAAATGTCAGCTTTCTTGGCCTGATCCCTACCGACGTCAGCTATTTTGCGGCTGGTAAGTTTGAACTACCTTGCGTCATGTTTACAGCCTCTCATAACCCTGCTAACTGGAATGGTTTAAAATTTACTGATGCCGGCGCCGTGCCAATTGGCAAAGAATCTGGCTTACAAGAAATCAAACGAATTCTAGAAGAAGAATCCTGGACCACCAGCGACCAGCCAGGAACTCGCGAAGAGATGGATGTAGTAGACCAATATGTTGAACATGCTCTATCCATGATTCATATCGACAAAATAAAACCATTCAAAGTAGCAGTCGATGCCGGCAATGGCATGGCTGGATTAATTGTACCAAAAGTTTTCCAGCATCTTCCTTGCGAGCTAGTGCCGCTCTACTTTGATCTGGATGGTACTATGCCAAACCACGAGCCCAATCCAATCAAACCTGAAAATGTGGCTGAACTTGTCGAATTAGTAAAACACGAAGGCTGCGACATTGGCCTAGCCTTCGACGGCGATGCCGATCGTGTCTTCTTTATAGATGAACGTGGAAGCCGCGTTCCTTCATCGTTGATAACAGCCATGGTAGCTAAAAACCTGCTGGCTAAAAAACCGGGATCAACTATTATCTATAACGCCGTTAGCAGCCACTCAGTACCAGAAACAATTGAAGAAAACGGAGGTAAAGCCGTCATGGAACGCGTTGGCCACTCCTACATTAAAAAGACCATGAAAGAAACCGGTGCTATTTTTGCCGGTGAACACTCCGGTCACTATTACTTCTTAGAAAACTACCGCGCTGATAGTGGTCTGATTGCAGCCCTGTTTGTTTTAGAAATGTTATCTGATATGGATGTAGAATTTTCTGCCGCCCTCAGTGACTTTGAAAAATACTTCGCCATCGAAGAGACCAATTCAGAGGTAGCCGATAAAGACGCAGCAATTGCTCGCCTGAAAAAAGCCTACAGCACAGCTGAGATTTTGGAATTTGACGGTACAACCTTCACCTTCTCTGATTATTGGTTCAATGTGAGACCATCCAACACAGAACCAGTTCTTCGCCTCAACCTTGAGGCTGACACGCCACAACTACGCGACGCTAAAGCTGCTGAGGTACTCAACATCATCCGCCAAGGATAGGTGGGTTAATCATAGTAATCATGCCTAAACATAAACCACGCGAACTAACTGTGGCACTTCAAGCCGCCCGCGCTGCCGAGACCGTGGTTATGAAATACTGGCGTTCTCGCAACACCGAAAAAACCAAGAGTAACTGGCGTGACCCTGTCACTCAAGCCGATCTAGCCTCCGACAAAATCATCAGACAGATACTACATCGGGCTTTCCCAACCCATAACATCCTTTCAGAAGAAGCCGCTCAGGATGGTTCCAACAGCGACTGGTTGTGGGTGATAGACCCAATTGACGGCACAGTTAATTTTACAATGGGCTTACCAACCTTCACTGTTTCTATTGGCTTGCTACACAAAGGAAAACCATTCCTTGGTGTCATTTCCGCTCCAGCTCTAGATGAGCTTTACATCGGAGTCACCGGCCAAGGCGCTTGGATGCACAGAAAACATGAACCACAAGTTCGACTTGCTACCTCAAAAACTACCTCTCTAAAACAAGCCACCTTTTCAATGGGATTTGGCTACTCAGACGCACAACGTCAATTATTCCTCAAGCAATTCCCTACCCTGTTGTTAAAATCGCGGGCTGCCCGCATTCATTATTCAGCGACCTTTGACCTAATGAATGTGGCACGGGGTGGTTTAGATTTTTACATAAACACTGGTATTAGCTTGTGGGATTACGCCGCCGCTTGGACGATTGTTCAGGAGTCTGGTGGTCAGTTATTGACCACTTTAGGCAAACCGATCACAATGGGTGACGCTAATATTATCGCCATTAATGGACCGATAAAACGCAGTCTTTATAGCCATATTATCAAATGAAACTCTCTAGACCACTAATTTTACTGATTTTAGATGGCTGGGGCATAGGACAGGACGATGCCCACAACGCAATTTTTCAAGCCAACACCCCGACCCTAGACCAGCTACTTGCCACCTACCCAAATGGTCCGATAGGAGCCGCTGGTGAGCACATTGACCTTGGCGCCGGCCACCAGGGTTCTACTGAAATGGGGCATTTAATAATCGGGGCCGGCCGTAATGTTTTAGTGGCTCAAATGCAAATGCAAAAGGCACTTGAAACTGGAGAAATTGAACAAAACAAGGCCTATGTCGAAGCTATCGAACACGCTCGCGATAATAACACCCGACTACATTTAATGGGCCTGCTGTCAGACGCTGGCGTGCACTCGTATGATGCCACGTGTTACTACTTGCTGAAAATGGCTGCTGCCGCAGGACTTAAAAAAGATCAAGTTTTCATTCATATCTTTTCTGACGGCCGAGATACACCGCCACAATCAATTGCTGCCTACGTAAAAAAACTTGAAGAAGAAATTGAGCAAAGTGGCGTTGGTATTATTGCTTCGCTGCAAGGTCGTTACTGGGCAATGGACCGGGATCATCGCTGGGATAGAGTTGAAGCAGCCTACCAACTACTCACCGAAGGACGAGGTCAACGGGAAGCTCAGTCCATTTATGGAGCGATTGAAAAAGCGCGTCGTGCAAACGAAACTGACGAATTTATTAAACCAACCAGCATTGCTCCAGACGGTAACTTTAAAGATGGTGATGCTGTCATTAATTGGAACTATCGCGTAGACAGAGAAATAGAAATTACCAAAGCTTTGATCGAACCAAAATTCGAAGCATTTGAGAGAGCGGTTGTGCGCAATATCTTCTGCGTTGCTACCCTACCTTACTACAATGGTATTCCGTGTAGCTTTGCCTTTGAGCGTGAGGAGCTTAAAATGAAAAACATTCTTCCAAAAATTTTAGCTGACAATAACCTCACTCAATACCGCATTACTGAAACTGAAAAGTGGGTCTACCTGACCAAAATATTTAATGGTATGCAGGAAGAGCCTTTCCCAGGTGAAATCCGCAAACTGATTGACTCAGACAAAATCGCCACCTACGATGAAAAACCAGAAATGCAAGCCATTCCAATCGCTGAAGATGTTGCCTCTCACATCACCTCTGGTGATTATGATACATATTTCATAAATATCTGTAACGCTGATATTCTTGGTCATACTGGCAACAAAGAAGCGGCCATCGCTGGTTGCGAAGCTATTGATAAAGCCGTTGCAATTATTGTGAAGGCCGTCCGTTCTAAAAATGGCATCCTGCTAATTACGGCAGATCATGGGGACGCAGAGATAATGTGGGATCTAAAAAATGACCAACCACACACCCAGCACACCGACAGTTTTGTTCCATTTATTTTAGTTGATGATCTACATAAAAGATCTCAAATTCGTGAAACTGGGGCCTTGCGAGATATTGCACCAACCATTTTGGATTTGCTAAATCTGGATATTCCGCCACAGATGGATGGGAAGTCACTGATAATTCCTGATGCGATTTAGCGCCGTTATTTTTGACATGGACGGGGTCATTATTGACTCCGAACCAATCTGGCACGAAGTCGAGTCTAGTTTTTATGAAGATCACGGAGGTGTTTATGGACCTGATATTCTTGAGAAGTTAATTGGCACAAACGCCATGACGGCGGCTTCCATTATCAAAGAAAGTCTCGACCTTGACTGGGACGAGCAGAAAATAATTGACGTTCGCTATAAAAAATTACGTCAGCTCTATCACGAAAAACTAGAGCTCATTCCTGGGTTTGAGAAACTCATAAACCAAGTACGTGTTTCCAGCATTAAATGTGGACTAGCTTCAGGCGCGACCGACTGGATGATTGACCTCGTGCTTGATCGTTTTAAATTACACGACGCCTTTCAATACACTTTATCAGCTGATGCTGTACAAAATCCAAAACCTGCACCAGACGTCTATCTAGCAACCGCCAAAAAACTCGGAATTCCTCCTAAACACTGCGTAGTTATTGAAGATTCTCCCAACGGACTCTGGTCAGCTAAGGCTGCTGGAATGAAATGTATTGTAACCCCAAATCCTGTACTAGCTGGTTATAGTGACTTCTCCTCAGCTGATTTAATTAGGCCCCAGCTCACTGATGTCACAATTCGTGATATTATGGGCCTACTATGAACAGATCCGACCAAACCTTCACTTTTAAAGGGTACACCCTCGACACCAACCTTGGCGTAGTTCAGTTTCATTTTTCTTTTGACAGTGACCTACGCTTCACTGAGACCTGGGAACTAAAAACATCAATACCACTAACCGCCACTCCTTTAGTAGAGAGAATTCTATTCCACGCCCAGTTTGCTATCGGAGCCAGTTATTGGAAAACTTACTGCCCCAAAAAAATCCAAATTAGTTCTGAAGGACTAACTGATCAACAAGCAGAATTCTGGAACCGCGTTTACACCAAAGGATTGGGTGAGTTCTTTTTTAAAAACCAGATTGATTTTAGAAACCTGGTAAATTTTCCAGTTGATAGAACCCAGGCAGCTCCGGCAATTTCTACAAATAAATCTGGTCGCCTACTTTTACCCCTAGGGGGTGGTAAAGATTCACTTAGCTCCGCTGCTCTGCTAACTCAGATGCATAAATCTTTCGACACATTCTCGCTTGGTAGCTACCCAGTTATTACTCAACAGGGAAACAGCTTCCCTGGTGATCACTTTGTAATTGAGAGAACTCTAGATGGCAACCTGTTTGATTTAAATGATCAAGACGCCTACAACGGCCACGTTCCTATTTCAATGATCTATGCTTTCGCAGCCTTGTTAGTTTCTGCCATCGAAGGACATGAGTATATTGCCATTTCAAACGAACGTAGTGCCAACGAGGGCAACCTTGAGTATCTTGGCAACAATATTAACCACCAATGGAGTAAGTCTTTTGAGTTCGAAAAACTGTTCTCGAATTATGTTGAAAAGTTTATTAGTCCAGATCTTCACTATTTTTCTCTACTTCGTCCATTATCTGAATTACACATTGCCAAGATATTTTCTGAACAAACTCAGTGGCATAATCTATTTACAAGCTGCAATCGTAACTTCGCAAGAACTGCTGCCGGCAAAGTAAGATGGTGCGGACAATGCCCAAAATGTGCCTTCGTCTTTGTCATTCTGGCACCTTTCATGCCAAAGGCTGAGCTTGTTAACATTTTTCAAAAAAACATCTTGGCTGACGGCTCTCTCCTCACCATCTTTCAAGATCTTCTTGGCGAAACCAACCAAAAACCATTTGATTGTGTTGGCACGCCAGAAGAAGTTGTAGTCGCCTTCCACATAATTAAGCAAGGGGGAGAATACAAGAATGATGTTATCATGGAATACGTAGATTCACGCTTGCCAAATGCAAAGGATATTGCCACAATGCGCCAACGTGTTTTTACACCAGAATCAACTCACCTGATTCCAGATAAATTTCAAACCTATTTGAATGACATCCCCACATTGGAATAATAAAAAAGTTATCATTCTAGGAGCCGGCCTGGAGGGTCTGTCAACGGTAAATTTTTTGCAATCCCACTATCCTGAATACCAAATTACCGTTGCGGACAAAGCCGATATCACAAACTTACCAGATAAAGTTTTGTCTCTAACCGGTAATAATTATCCCACTAGCCTAGCAGCTTGGGATTTAGCCATAGTGTCACCTGGCATTCCTCCACACGATCCGCTACTTGCCACCTGTACCCCAGACAAGCTTACAACAGCTACCAACATTTTTTTTGAGGAGTGTCAGGGAAAAATAATAGGAGTCACTGGCACTAAAGGTAAAAGTACAACCAGTAGCTTGATTTCGCATATCTTACAATCAGCTAACTTACCAGCCTATCTAATTGGAAACATTGGCAATCCAGGGCTATCGGAATTAAACCTTCACAACCTAGCTACTGATATTTTTGTCTTTGAGTTGTCCAGCTACCAAGCCATGCGCCTTGAGCAAGGTCCTGATATTTGCGTTATCACTAATCTTTT
>PFGC01000047.1 GCA_002781785.1 Candidatus Kerfeldbacteria bacterium CG15_BIG_FIL_POST_REV_8_21_14_020_45_12 | reverse complement strand
CTGCGTAGTTTTGCTGACAAAGGGGCCGAAGTCTTTTTTTAGGAGGTCGTTTTCTTCCAGTTCTGTTTTGATGTGTTGGAGCAGGAGCTGCGCCTGATACTGTGTCTGGCTCAGAATCAGAATAAAGCGTTTACGCTTGTTTCCAAGGAGTGACCACAAGGGATACGAGAGTGACAAAATGGTTGATTTACCGGAACCGCGAAATGCCATAAATAGGAGTAGCTGCTGCTCAGCCTCGGTCAGCTGTAGCATCTCCCGATGAAACGGTGCTGTTTCGTATGTGATGTACTGGCTCAAGTACATATGAAAGAACCAGTAGTGGGATTGTGAGGTGATGTTTTTTCGGACCGCCTGGTTATGCGTTATGGTCTCGAAGAGTTCAGCATTGTTCATACGCCTGAGTCGTTGTCACCAGAGGTGAGTAGTTTCGCTTGCTGCAATGCTGCTCGGACCACCTCCTGTTGTTTTTCATTGAGCTCCGGAATGTCTGTGGTGGTATTGGCTGTTAGTTCGATGCGAGTAGCATAGGCACCGTGGTGGTGCTTGAGCCAGAAGATGATCGCGGTCATGTGCTTGTCTTTGATGGCTGAGATCAGCTGCGACTCTGCCATGTCATTTACGATGCCTACTCCGGCATCGAGAGCAGTCTGTGCCTCGTCAGCGAATGCGGTGTCTTCCTTGGTCCAACGGTAGTAGGTTGCGCGGCCAATGCCAGCCTTTTGACATGCCACCTGAATGATCGGGGTCTTTTTGAGAATCTCCAGTAGCGCCTCTTTTTGTTTTTGCTGTCTTTGCACTGTTTTAGTCGGCGCGGTCTTTTCCGTGGCCATAGATGTTGGTAATTAATGATGATTTTTCTTTTGTGAGCTGTTCCCAGCGCTTGATGATTGTCGCGCAGTATTCTGGATCGAGCTCAACGGTAAAGCAACGGCGCTTGGTTTGTTCTGCAGCCATGAGAGTGCTGCCCGATCCAGAAAACGGCTCATAGACAACATTCCCAATCTCTGAGCTGTTGAGGATTAAACGGCGCAAGAGAGACACGGGCTTCATGGTTGGGTGTAAGCTGCTGCGATGTGGCTTAGGACAAAACAGGAGTGATTTATCTTTGCTTTTGCGAAAGCGGTGCGTGCCGTGCCAGCCATAGATAATGAGCTCGTGTTGTGGCAAATAATCCAAACGGCCGACGACTGCCTGCTGCTTTGCCCAAATCAGTAGCTGTGAGAATTTGATTTTCTGTGCGTCCATCGCGTGACGTAGCGCAAACAGCATTTTGTCGGAGTTGAAGATGTAGAAACTATTGCGCTGCGCAAGAAAGGGGAGTGCGGCCCCCATCCATTGCTCGCTAAATGCTTGGTATTCATCCTCAGTTTGTTGCTGGTCATTTTGAATTCGCTTGGATTTTGCCAGCAGGTTGAAGTCCTGCTTACTTTCCACGTATGACACGCCATACGGTGGGTCTGTGAGTACAAGGTCTATCTGGTTGCCATCGAGGAGTGCGGCGACATTTTTTGCGTTGGTTGCATCGCCGCATAAGAGACGGTGTTTTCCAAGCTGATACAGGTCGCCCTGCTTAACTGATTTGTTTTGCGCTGTTTCCAGTGAGTTGTTCATAGCGGTTGATGATTAGTTGGCAAAATATCGGATCGATTTCTGAAAGATAGGCAATGCGACCAAGCTGCTGGCAGGCAGCAAGTGTGCTGCCAGAACCACCAAAACTATCTAGTACGCGGTCACCAGGCTTCGTGCATCGACGTAGTGGCTTTTCGTGCAGTGTTGGTGGCTTTTCGGTAGGGTGCTGGTATTCATTGCCGGGCAAACGTTTTTCCAGCCAGATATTGATAAGATCTTGGACGTCATCAATAGCGCGGTTGCCGGTCCCAACTTCCTGGTTGAGAATTTCATTCAGGTTTTTGATGGGTGATAGGTATGGTTTGCCGGTCGTTCCGTAGACACACGGTTCGTACAGTTTATTGAAGGCGATTTGTGGCGTCATGTTGTGATTATTCTTGATCCACAAACATACTCGCTTGTTATCGATGTCGAGAGTTCGGTATAGCTGCTGCAGAAGTCCGATATATTGTTCGTCGCACCAGTAGAACCAATGAGCGTCTTCACCTGTCACTGTACGTGCTGCTTCCATTGTTTTCTGAAGAAACATGCCGTACTCAAACAGTGATTTGTTGTCACGGACTTTCGTGCCTCCATACTTGCCATTGGTGCTTACGCCTTTACTGTAATCGAGCCCAATGTTGTACGGAGGATCTGAATACACCATCTGGACGCGGTCGCCGTTTACCAAGCGCTGAATCACAGCTGGGTCTGTACTGTCGCCGCAAATGAGGCGGTGCTTTCCGAGTTGAAATAGATCACCTTCTTTGATTGTCGTGGCTTGGGCTTCCTGCAAGCCTTCCATGGTCTTGAAGTTGTCGTCTTCAATATCGAGTACGTCGTCCCATATCGCGGAAAGGTCACTGTCGTCAAAACCAACATCAAGAAGGAGGTCGATATCAAACTCCTTGAGTAGCTCGTAGTCCCATTCGCCGCGGTTAGCGTTCAGGCGCAGGTTCAGCTCTTTTTCCTTTTCGATATCAGGAATGTCGATGTAGACAACTGGCACCCTGGTGTGACCAAGTTGTTTGGCGACGAATAATCGGAAGTGCCCACCAATGAGAGTGTTCTTCCGGTTGGAGGCAGAGTTGACCAGCAGGGGATCAACAAGCCCATAGCGCTTGATACTTTCAGTTAGGTTTGCAATGGCAGCATCTGGCCATCGACGCGGATTATATTCCGCGGCTTTGAGGTCCTTTACGTCTACCTGAACGATTTGTAGTTGTGTCTGCATTGTTTTAATTGCAGCGAATTATTATGCTGCAATCAAAACATTTCCTGATGGAAGGCGGTCAAGCTTAATCCATCAGGAAAAAAGTGAATAACTCAAAATAAGTCTACTTTTGTTTTATATAGAATGCTCCATCTTTAGTGCAAACGGTGTAGACGCTGCTGAAGCCATCTACTTTGTACAATTCGTCAATAACAGACTTACCGCGGCGCTCTTTGTCTTTGTAGGATAGTAATTTTTTACGAGTCGAGGAATAAATACCACGTTCAGAGTCCCTTACGGCATCGTAGAGAGCGGCGTAATTGATTTGAATTCCAATACGATCTGTAATATATTGGATTGCCTTTGATGGCTGTGTTCGTATTTTACCAAAATTCAAAGATACGTTGCCGTGTATGAGAATCATGTCATCTTCCATTGGAACGGTAAACGGCCTTGGTTTTACATGATATGAAGTAGGAAGGGTTGCTGGTTCGGGTAGTACTTTAGCCTTCTGTTTGTTTTGGGGTTCCGCGACGACCCCGGATCCGACTACTTTAAGGCCAAGTGGCAGTGACAGGCGCGAAATTTCTCTATATTGCCCTACAATATGATCGTTTATTTTTTGTGCTTCCTCTGCCAATGCAACAAGTCCACTAGCCTCAATTGCTCGCTGTGTCTTTTCCATTAATGCCTGCATTGTCTTGGCAATTGGGAAGTAATCTGTATCTAGGACAATATTCATGGGCACAGAATATCGTATTGTCAGTTAATCGTCAAGAGACTCTTGACTATCCTGATTAGTAGATGTACTGTATTTTCATGCATGAAGTACAAACAGCAATATTACACCTTGCAAACGAGCATAACCTCGGTGAGCTTTCGTATCAAGAAATGGCAAACTTGGTGGAAGTAAGGCTTGGTTACAATGTTCACAAGCAAACAGCAAAGCATCATTTCGAACAACTTTTGAAGCGAAAGATGTTGACGGGGAGTAAAAAGTCTGGCGACGTCCGTCCGTCATCGACCGCCAACTCAGGATTACTCCTCTCTCTTCCGATTATGGGTAACGCCAATTGTGGCGAGGCTTTAGAGGTTGCAGATGATAAAGTACAGGGATACGTTCAAATCTCAAAGCGGTTGATTCATGTCGACAGCCCCGCTCAACTCAAACGACTATTTGGCTTGCGTGCCGTTGGAGAGTCAATGAATACAGCTGCAGTTGGAACAAAGAAACAACCTATTGTAGATGGAGATATTGTGCTAGTAGATCCAAGCTTCGGTGGCAACACCAAGGACAAGTACATGGTTGCAGTTATTGAGGGTGCTGCAAATATTAAGCGCGTTGTGCATGATCCAGAACATAACCGCGTTGTTCTGCGATCTGAATCAAATAAAAAATATCCAGACATCTATCTTCATGAAGACGATCTTGAACACGTGTTCTTCGCGGGTGAGGTAAAAGGTGTTATTAAAGCATAGGCATATGGCAAGCTACACAGTTTCAAAAAACAAGAAGACAAAAGAATGGGATGTAAAACGTGATCGTGCAAAGCGTATTAGCACGAGTGCATCTACGCAAAAAGAGGCTGAGAAGCTCGCAAAGCAATTCTCGGCAAACAACGGTGGGGGAGAAGTGCGCGTGAAGGGTCGCAATGGAAAATATCGTGATCCAGACACAGTGAAGCCAGGAAACGATCCTAATCCACCGAGGGATAAGAAGCACTAGAATATAATAACTACAATTATGAAAAGAATATTTATAGCATTTGCAGCGGAAGATATGCGGTCACGAGATTTTCTTGTTGGGCAGTCTAGACTGCCAAGTTCACCATTTGAGTTCGTTGACATGTCTGTTAAAGAGCCCTGGGATTCAAATTGGAAAGAAAAGTGTCGTCGAAAAATCAAGGGCTGTGATGGAGTGGTGGCATTAATCAGTAGGCATACGCCGGCGGCAAATGGTCAAATATTTGAGATGTTAACCGCAGAAGAAGAAAACATTCCAGTTATGTTTATGTATTCAGGAGATGCTCGTCCAACATTGCCGTACCCATTTAGTAACCGGCGTATCAATCTGTGGAATTGGGAAAACATCCGCTCTTTTATTAGCAAACTATTATGAGAAAAGCATTAGTAGTTGGTATCAACGATTATCCATCTTATCCATTAAACGGTTGTGTAAACGACGCAGCGGCTTTTGCAAATACTATTGAGCGCAATGGTGATGGATCCCCAAACTTTTCTGTTCGCCTGGAAACAAATATCGGAACAAAGGCTGCTCTCAAAAAGATGTTTATTGAACTATTCGAGGGTGATAATGACATTTCATTACTCTATTTTTCTGGCCACGGTTATTTTAATGACTTTGGTGGGTATGTTGTTACCCCAGATGCACAGGACTATGATGAAGGAGTTTCTATGGATGATATTCTTGTCATGGCGAATAATTCAAATTCGAAAGAGCGGGTCATTATTTTGGATTGTTGCAATTCTGGTGCAATGGGCTCTCCCGCTTCAACCGGAAGTAAGCAGACAAATATCGCAGAGGGTGTGATTGTTTTAACGGCTAGCAAGGTGGATGAAAGTGCAGTTGAAGTCAATGGTCATGGCGTTTTTACAAATTTACTCATTGATGCACTTCAAGGAGGTGCGGCTGATTTGAGAGGACACGTAACACCAGGAAGTGTATATGCGTACATCGATCAGGCGCTTGGTCCCTGGTATCAGCGACCGGTATTCAAAACTAATGTTACAAGATTTACATCGTTGAGAAATTTACAACCACAAGTACCGCAAGATGTTATTCGGAAAATTATTGATTACTTTCTTGAGCCTGAACAAGAATTTGCGTTAGACAGGACATACGAATATACCAATGAAGAGGCTATTCCTGAAAATGTTGCCGTATTCAAAAATCTCCAAAAAATGGAGGGCGTTGGATTGGTAATTCCTGTTGATGAAGAGCATATGTACGACGCGGCACAAAATTCCAAATCTTGTAAATTGACGGCATTGGGCTTGCATTACTGGCGCCTTGTCAATGAAGGTAGATTTTGATGAGAGCTTCATATGGGAAGATTAAAAGAGCCCTCTGAATATGAACGCCAATACGACACATTTATCATCAAACGCTTTCTAGATCGCAAAAAGGCATCGACAGAATCTGTGTCTGATGATGAGAAAGAAAAAGCGTTACGTGATTTCACGCGAGAGCTAATGCTGTATTTTGACAAGGGAGAGGAATGGAAAGCAAAGCGCTCAACGATCGAAAAATGGATGGATCGTGACAGACGACTAGATGAGCTCTATAACAACGCCCAGGCGCCTGTCGGGATCTACTGCACTACTTGTGGTGATGAGCTAGAAATGAATTTAAAAACTCCGGCGGAAAAGGATGGTAAAGATGATGTTCTCTTTTTTTATCGTTGTTCAAAGAAGCATCGCGGCCGTGCATTCTATTCTGTTGGCGCTGAATACATTTCAAAGCCATCACTGTGTGTTGAGTGTGGGGAAGACACTCTAGTGAGTGAGAGTGGTCGTGATAATGACGCACTTACAATAATAGATACCTGTACTGCATGTGGCCATGTCGATTCGTTTACTTTTGACAGCGATCCAGAATTTACAGATGAAGAGTTCGAATCATTAAGGGCGAAGTACTGTTTGTCAGATGAAGAAGGTGAACAGTACTTAGATATGTTGTCTTCAATGGAGGATATGAAGAAACTGCAAGAGCAGATACAGGACAGAGAGGACACTCAGGCGATGTATGCACTCATAGAATCAATTCAAAGGATTTCTGTACCGCAGTTTAAAGAGAGTATGGTCAAACTTATGGAAGATGCTGCATTTAGTAATATTCATTTTGATGATCCTGTCATGAAGGGTGACGTGCAGCTAAAACTGTATGCAGATGACAGTACAACGGCTAATGCCTATGATAGGGAAAAGAGTATTACAAAATTGATAAGGAAAGAATTGGCGCATACGAATTGGAAGTTGATGAACGACGGTGTCAGTTTTCGTATGGGCGTTTTTACGATTCGTTTTCGCGGCTTTGATAATGAAGATGATGTGAAAAAGCTTGTAGAAATCAGATTGAAGAGGGGAGAGCTAGAGTTGCCCGGTTTGTCAGCCGGCGCCGAGGCTTCTAATGTCACTCTGGCCGCAGGCGATGGATCAATTGTTATACCTTAGCTATATTACGCCATATACACCCGAACAAAGTCTAGCCTCATCACAATCATCACTTTGAGACACCAAAACTTCCTTTTTATAGTGTCTCATTTGTCTCACTTTATGACCTGACAACCTTGTTGGTAACCTGATACATTGACCGAAACGTGCTTGTGGGGTCTAGGTTCTGGACCACAACGGTCAGCCATCATGGACGGATCGTGCGATCCGACCTGTTAACCTCAAACCCTCAAAACCCCTCCAAATTTGCGAGGGGTTTTGAAATAGTAAAAACTGTATAGGATTGACAAAATAGTAGAAATATATTATTTTTCTGAGTCTATTTTTACTCAAAATAGGCGTGCTCTTTTGCAACACATATACCACCAAAGAGGTGTGTTTTAGATTC
>PFGC01000044.1 GCA_002781785.1 Candidatus Kerfeldbacteria bacterium CG15_BIG_FIL_POST_REV_8_21_14_020_45_12 | reverse complement strand
CTGTAGGAGTAAAAAAAGTCTATGGGTCATTTGATGAAGGTGACTCTGTCGAAATAATTGATCACGCCAATGAAACAATTGCCATTGGCCTCGTCAAGCAAAACAGTCAACAGTTGCTTGAATTAACCACCACAATAGAAAAACCTTATGGCGTGGAAATCGTCCACGCTGATGATATTATCCTTATATGAGCAATAACATTGTAATTATTGGAGGTGGAGTTATGGGAGAAACCATGACGTCGTCACTTATCTCCGCACAAACCTATAAGCCGAGTGAAATAACCATAGTAGACCTGCACCTCCCTCGACTAAAAGACCTGCACCGACGTTTAAAGATCAATGTTAGTAGCGACATTAGTATTGTTGCCGAGGCTAATACAATTATCGTAGCTGTTAAGCCACAAGACTCTCAAGTCGTTCTTGAGCTACTGGGAAAATCAATCACAAAACAATCACTCCTAATTTCAATAATGGCAGGGGTATCTCTATCTACTCTAAAGAAACACACAAAACATTCGCGCACTGTTAGGTCCATGCCAAATACACCGGCCCAGCTACAGGAGGGCATGACTGTCTGGATAGCCACAAATCAAGTATCAGTAAAACAAAAAAATGACGTCAGAAAAATCTTCGCCTCTTTTGGAAAACAACTTGAGGTAAAAAAGGAAGATTTAATAAATGTCGCCACAGCCATTTCTGGATCTGGACCGGCCTATGTTTTTGCTTTCTCTGAATACCTCATAGACGCGGGCCAAAAGCTTGGCCTTACCAAAGAACAATCCACCCTACTGGTAAAACAAACCCTTCGTGGATCTGCTCTTCTTTTAGACCAAAGCGAGGATGATGCCGTCACCCTTCGTAAAAAAGTCACCTCAAAAAAAGGCACCACTGACGCAGCGCTAAAAGTATTCCGCTCGGAAAGGATTGGCTTACGAGTGTACAAAGGGATTAAAGCTGCTTACCTCCGGGCTAAAGAGCTTTCGCAAATTTTTTAGTCTAAACAGCTGGGGTAGACATTACTCAAAGTATCAGATAAGGTGCTGCTACTCGCTTTTTTCGTATCCTTCAGGATCTGCAAGAAGTGTGTTCCCAACAACCCATGGCGTAACCCGCCGATTCAATGAAAGGAGGTGTCCCATGCGGATGAAGAAGATCATCCCCAGGACCCGGCGTGAAGTAGCAGAAGGTCTCTCCGGCGCGCATGCCCTTCTGGTGCGCGCTGGCTACATCCGGCAGGTGACTGCCGGCGTCTTCGTGCTGACCCACCTGGGCTGGCGCGTGCTCCGCAAGATCGAGGCGATCATCTTCGCCGAGATGGAGCACGACGACGTTCTCAACATCCAGATGCCGATCATCCAGCCCGCTGAGCTCTGGGAGCAGACGGGTCGCTGGGACAAGTACGTGCGTTCCGGCACGATGTTCCAGACCACCAGCAGCAGCGGTCAGCGCTACGGGCTGGCCCCCACGGCGGAGGAGGTCGTTACCTGGCTCGCCGCTTCGGAGGCTTCCTCCTGGCGCGACTTGGACGAAGACGGCCTGCACTTCCACCAGATCGGCTGGAAGTACCGCGACGAGACCCGCCCACACGGCGGGCTCCTGCGCGGCCGCGAGTTCAACATGAGCGACGCCTACTCCTTCGATGTGGATGAAGAAGGCATGCGTCGCAGCTTCGACATGTACCGCGCGATGTACTGGCGGATCTTCGCCAAGGTCGGCCTCCACCGACTCATCTCTGTCCAGGCCGACAGCGGCGCAATCGGCGGCTCCGGCAGCGCCGAGTTCATGGCGCTCTCGGACGTAGGCGAGGATGTCCTCCTCACCTGCGACTCCTGCGACTACGGCGCCAACGTCGAGCGCGCCACCAGCCGGTGGCCGCGGCAGGGGTACGACGCGGATCGACGCACGCGGCGCAACGAGCACACCCCCGGCACCAAGACCGTGGAGGAGCTCGAAGCGCTGTTCGGTGAAGATGGCGTCACGGCACGACACATGGTCAAGACCATCATCCTCACCTGCAACGCCGAGACCGACCCCTTCGAGGTGGCGGTCTGCATCCGAGGAGACCTGGAGATCAACCTGGTCAAGGTGCGCAACGCCCTGAACGTCGACAGCGTCGTAGCGGCGGCGGCTTCGGTCGTCATCGCCGCGACGGGTGCGGAGGTCGGCTTCGCGGGTCCCTTGGGGCTCGAGAATGTCCGTCGCATCCTGTTCGACAAGTCTGTCGAGGACATGGTCAACTTCCTCTGCGGCCTCAACCGCACGGACTACCACGCGCTCGACGTCAACTTCGGCACCGAGGACCTGCCCCTGCCCAGCGAGTTCCGAGATCTCCACACGGCGGTCGAGGGACACGGCTGCCCGAACTGCAACAAGGGCCACCTGCACGAGAGCCATGGAGTCGAGGTCGGTCACATCTTCCAGCTCGGAACCATCTACTCCGAGCCGATGGGTGCGACCTACACCGACGCCAATGGTAAAGACCAGGTCATCTGGATGGGCTGCTACGGCATCGGGGTCACCCGGCTGCTGCAGGCCGTCGTGGATCAGAACCGCGACGACGCCGGCATCTGCTGGCCCGCCTCCGTCGCACCCTTCCACGTGCACATCGTCCCGATCAACACTGGGGACAGCAACCAGGCCTGCGGTGCGGCTTCCGGAACCCTGCGAAGGCGCCTTCGTCTTCCTGGACCGGTTCGCCCCGGACCGGAGCTTCACCGACGGTGAGCACGCGGTCCTCTAGGACCAACGCTCACCGCAACCCCGCAACACTGCCTCTCCCCCAGAGGCAGCCGCGCGGGTCTTTTTTTATCAAGTATAAACGAATTGACGAATGATAAAGACTGCGGTAAAACAAGGCCACTATTTTTAGGGTCTCATCCCCCTCAAAGTAGCAACCTGAATCGGAGCGAACATGAAAACGCCGGCTGGTGGCACGCTGCACCGCGTGACCCTTCAGATCACATTCCCGCCTTCCCGTGATCCCGACCAGGCACTGGCGCTCATCGAGCGGCTCCTGGTAGGCGATGACCGCTGCGTTCTCTTCGAGGACCAGGCTGGACTCATCACCCTCGGAGAGCTGTCCAAGCTCATTCCGTGTGAGATCACCTGGACGGAGCGGGTGGACAGCATCAATCTCCAGGTGCGTACGACTGAGGCACTCCTCTACGTGCCCCTGACTCCGCGACACATCTGCGACAACGTGCTCTATGACTGGCGCGAAGGTCTGCATCGTCTGCGCCTTGGCAGAATGAGAGCGGATAAT
The DNA here is from genome assembly GCA_002781785.1 of Candidatus Kerfeldbacteria bacterium CG15_BIG_FIL_POST_REV_8_21_14_020_45_12. Classification (GTDB taxonomy): domain Bacteria; phylum Patescibacteriota; class Patescibacteriia; order UBA9570; family XYC2-FULL-38-9; genus UM-FILTER-45-8. The sequence goes on along the minus strand of PFGC01000044.1, from coordinate 29,143 downwards.
CTGCGGCAGGTGAGCTTCATCACCGCAGACGCAGCGTAGAGCTCGCCGACATCCGCATCGGTTGAAGATCTGCGCTGCCCCTTTTTTTATAAAAAATCGCATGATATAGTGATCAGCATATTTCCCTATGAACAAACTTCTTCCACAACTCAAACGTGCCAAGATCGCTGCCAAGTCGGTAAATGTATTATCACATGCCACGCGTCAGCGAGCCTTGAAGTATCTTGCCACTGAACTTCGCGAACAAGCAACGTCTATTTTAAGAGCAAATTCAAAAGATGCTGCTGCCCTCGACCTCAATGATCCTATGCGTGACCGCCTGCTGCTCTCAGTAGAGCGTATTGAAGGCATGGCACAAGAGATTGAAGGACTTGTAGATCTTCCAGATCCAATTGGAAAAACCTACAACCACCGCACACGTCATGGATTAAAGCTCTATCGACAACGTGTGCCACTTGGAGTTATTGGTATTGTTTATGAATCACGACCAAATGTCACGACAGATGTGACTGGCATTTGCTTGAAATCAGGCAACGCTGTCATCTTAAAAGGAGGGAAAGAGGCCAAGTATAGCTATACCGCACTAATGAAAGTGATTCACGCTGCGCTCACAAAAGCCGGCATCACCAAAGACGCCGTCCAGATGGTTGATCCAACCAATCGCGCGCTCGTTACTGATCTCATTACTGCAGACGGCTATCTCGACCTTGTCATTCCACGCGGCAGCCAGAGGCTCATTAACTTCGTTCGGACAACCGCAACGGTTCCTGTGATTGAAACCGGCGCCGGAGTTTGCCATACCTTCGTAGACGCCACAGCCAATCTAAAAAAATCTGCCGTCGTTGTGTTCAACGCCAAAACCCAGCGACCAAGTGTTTGCAATGCGCTAGACACACTCCTTATACATAAAAAGATCGCTAAAAAATTCCTCCCTCAAGTGGCTGAGCTACTGCAAACAAAACATGTGGAGATATATGCCGACTCAGGCAGCTACGCTATTCTAAAAACATGCTACCCAAGCAAGTTGCTCAAAAAAGCCAAGACAACTGACTTTGGTCGCGAATTCTTAAGTCAAAGCATGTCTGTAAAAATAGTTGGCAACATAGAACAAGCGATCGAACACATCAACACCTACTCCTCAAAACACTCTGAGGCTATCCTTACAGAATCAAAAACTAATACCAACCTTTTTCAGACTCTCGTAGATGCTGCGGTAGTCTACACCAACGCCTCCACACGTTTTTCTGACGGCTCTATGTTCGGCCTTGGTTCTGAGATAGGTAACTCAACACAAAAAATACATGCCAGGGGACCAATGGGGCCAGCCGAGATGACTACGTATAAGTGGATCGTCGCCGGAAAATATACCCCCCGCCCTTAGTTTGCACATTCCTAAACAACACAGTAGTCTATCTACCATGAGCAACAACAAAAACCCCCACAAAGACAAAGCGATCACCACGCGAGATGAAGACTATTCGCAATGGTACCTAGATGTTATCCGCGCCGCCGACATGGCCGAAAACTCCCCTGTTCGCGGAGCTATGATAATTAAACCATACGGTTTTTCAATCTGGGAGCGAATCCAAAGAATTCTTGACGATAAAATTAAAGAGACCGGACACCAAAATGCCTATTTTCCACTCTTGATTCCCAAGTCTTTTCTTAGTCGTGAAGCCGATCATGTAGAAGGCTTTGCCAAAGAATGTGCCGTAGTCACCCATCATCGACTAAAGGCTAGTCCAGAAGGTGGTGTCATTGTCGACCCAGACGCCAAACTTGAAGAAGAGTATGTCATCAGGCCAACCTCTGAAACAATTATTCACGACTCCTTCTCTCGTTGGATTAGTTCATACCGTGACTTACCGATGCTGATTAACCAATGGGCTAATGTTATGCGTTGGGAAATGCGTACCCGTATTTTTCTACGTACTTCAGAGTTCCTCTGGCAAGAAGGTCACACAGCTCACGCCACTCAAGATGAGGCTGCCGAAGAAACTGCTAAGATGTTAGAAGTATACCGGGTCTTTGCCGAAGAAGTTATGGCCATGCCAGTCATCGCTGGCGAAAAATCACCTTCAGAAAGATTTGCTGGGGCCAACAAAACCTTCACGATTGAAGCCATGATGCAGGATGGTAAAGCTCTACAATCTGGAACCTCTCACGAACTAGGCCAGGGGTTTTCAAAGGCTTTTAACATCACTTTTCTTGATCAAGAGAGTAAGGAACAATACGCCTGGCTCACGAGCTGGGGAGTTAGCACCAGGTTAATGGGAGCTCTAATCATGTCCCACTCAGATGATCGTGGCTTGATTGTTCCACCAGCCCTAGCGCCAACTCAAGTTGTCATCATTCCGATTATCAAAGAAGGTAAAGATAATAGCGAAGTCTTCACGCATGTTGACCTGATCAAATCTGAGTGTGCGCAGAATGGTATTCGCGTCCACATTGATGACAGAGATCATTTTACATTCGGAGAAAAAAGTTACGAATGGGAAAAGAAGGGCGTGCCAGTTCGAATTGAAATTGGCCCACGTGATTTAGAAAACCATTCTGTCACTCTGGTTAGTCGCACAGCCGACGACAAACAACAAGTCAGTATTGATAGTATTGCTGATAGCATCAGCCAAGCTCTAGTTGACATTCAAGCTACGCTTTATAACAACGCCCAAGAGCGATTAACCTCCCGTACATTCGTACTAGAAAATTACAACGAGTTCAAAGAAAAAATTGAAGCGGGCGGATTCTTCTCATTGTCTTGGTGTGGGGAAGCTAAGTGTGAGGACCAAATAAAAGATGAGACCAAGGCCACGATTCGTTGTATTCCTTTCGAACAAAACACTCCGGCCACAAATTGCATACTTTGTGACCAACCAGCCAAGCAAAGAGCTATTTTTGCCAGAGCGTACTAAATAAAAAATAAACAACGCCTAACACATGGCGTTGTTTATTTTACCTAAACAGGGTTGACAAAAAACACTTTTTAGTGTACAATTACAACATTATGGAACCACGCTCAGCTGCCGCGCGACGAGCGCCGCACGAAAACCCACCCCGGCCACAGCCGCTAGAACTTGAGCAATCAGTCGAAAGTTGGCAAGTGGCTAACGATATTAGAGACCACCTCAGTCATATGAAGGACGGTTTAATTTCCGTAGAAATAGAGCAGACTGACAATTCTAACGAAATTTGGGTAGCTGACTATCGGCTTTCTAAGCCAGATCTTGGCACCTTCGAATTAGTACCTGGATCCGGCGACTCCACTGTAAATTGGCCCCCTGTAATTCTGATTCCAGAAGCAGCCGACCCAACGGCTCCATCTAGTCTGCCCGAGCGAACACCCACACCCCTACCTGGTCCCAAGCTAGGAGTGGTTGAGTCAATTAAGCCGACATTTGCTCCAGATACAGATATTGATGAAGGGCCTCCCCAACCTGATCATAAGCTTTGTAGTAAATGCGGAAACACCTTTGGCTTAGGCGTTGATTTCTGTTTTGCGGAAGGAAATCCTCTAACCACTGTAGACAAAAATGGCAACACAATTGTAGAACCAGAATATGCTGGCAAAAAATCACCTGACACCGTATCACTTACCGTTAAAGCTCCGTCAGTCCCAATCATTGGCACTGAGACCATGCGCGCTAAACCAGTCACCGGGGACTCTCGAGCTGAATTAGAACCGCTACCTCCTGTTCTTGGTGATCCTGAAACTGAAGTAAATCGGGCCGATCCTGCACCAGTACCCCTGCCAAATACTATTCCGGCGACCGCGGTCAGGCCAACCGAACCTCCACTGCCCCCTACACCTGATGCCAATCCAGGTGCTATAACCAATGACCAGTTAAAACTATCTGAGACTCATCATCGTCAACTCCAGGAACTCAGAGGCTTGCAGGACTCCTATGACGCCACCAGCTCATGGAACTTTTTTAAGCGATCTAACCTTAAAAGAAAAATAGATATTTTGAGCGGAGTAATAAAACGTCGCGAAAAAGACCACGCTTTAGTTGTACAGGCCCCCGTCAGCTTAGTTCCAGGAAATCTTGAAACACCAGCCGGACGACAAGAGGAGCGCGGTCGCTTAGAGACTGCAATTAAGCAGCAGCCAGCTCGAGCTAACAGACCAGAACTTTTGGGCCGAGTGGTTGCTACTCATAAAGCCGACGTCGCTCAAGAAATGCAGGCCGCGGAATTTAATAAAATCGCAGACCGTCTTGCAGCAGCAGACCAAGAAACTGAAGTTGATATATCTGAATTTACTGACGAAGGAAAATACCACTACTGGGTAAGTCAGCACACCAGGCACCTAGCCAAACGTTCAAAGTTAAAAGCGGAAAAACCTGGCTGGTTCAGTCGCTCATCTGAATCCGAAATGAGCAAGGCCGAGTGGCAAGCTGCCATGATGACTAACCAAATGGCCATTGATCAAGCCAAAGAACGCCTACTCCACTTCCGCGATGAACTAGCCAAAGCCGGCACGCCCGTCGGAAAAGCTGCGTAGTTTGACACACTTTACGCTCCTGATATAATCAAATCAATGGACACTTCTCTCCGCCTTTCGGCGGAGAGTTTTTATTTGCGCGGGCCTAATCAAGTAAATTCATGCGTTACTATCTAACTATCGTTGCCCTAATCGCCCTCCTTGCCTCACCAACCATCGCTTGCGAAACCGAAACTAACACCACCATCTATTCAACGGATATTGTCCTCTCTGAGGTATACCCAGCTCCACCTACTGGAGAAGAAGAATTTATTGAACTGCACAATACCGGCAATGACACCATTGACCTAACTGGCTGGATACTTGGTGACTCTTCCGGCAAACAGTACGCCATCGAATCATCAATTGGTGAAACAAGCATTAGCCCAGGCGCTTACACTATAGTCACACATACCTCGTCACGGATATACCTAAACAATTCTGGCGATAGCGTAACTCTATCTCAGCCAAACGGCACACTAGTTGACGACACGACCTACGAAGAAGCCTCCAGCGCAAGCTCTTGGGCTCTTATTGAAAATGAGTGGCAGTGGACCGATCGAATCACACCACGAGAAAAAAACATTTCCCAAAATAACAGCATCAGTGATGACACCACAAATGCGAGCACTACATTACCTGATACCGAAACACCCTACCAAACTAGCGACCAGATTTTCATCAACGAGCTACTACCGGACCCAGAAGGACTAGATACGACCGACGAATGGATCGAGCTTGTTAACGAGGGTAGCGGGTCACTTAACCTAGCCGGGTGGCAGCTAACAGATACCAACACCTACTACACCTTCGAAAATACAACTCTTGTCGCCAACGAAATACTCACAGTTGAAATTGGTGACAGTAAAATTAACCTAAACAATACCGGGGACACCGTTTATCTGATTGATCCATATGGCTCAATTGTTCACGGCACCACTTATGAATCGGCCGAGAGTGGCTGGGCCTGGGCTCGCTCCAACTCAGACTGGCAATGGACGTTCGAGCCAACCCCCGGACAGGTCAATATATTCACCGCAACTGAAAACGAGACCGCTCAAGCTGACCCCAACACAGATCAGCAGGCAGACACCGATCTTTTATCCATCGATCTTTTTCGAGCGCTCGATGACAATACAACAGCCACTGTTGAGGGGGTTGTAACTGTCTTGCCAAGCGTTTTTGGTTCTCAGTACTTTTACATTCAGGATGATACTGCCGGCATACAGGTTTATTCCTATAAAAAAGATTTTCCGGAACTAAAAACTGGAGACCGCCTAACCGTCTCGGGAATCAAATCTACCTCTCGAGGCGAAACCAGAATTAAAACTGAGTCAGCACAAGATATTCAAGTGGTTGCCAGCGACGAAAAACTGGTTAGCCGAGACGTCTTCGAAATAACTGAGGACCTAGAAGGCATGTTAATACACCTTGAAGGTGCACTTACTACTGTAAATAGCACAGGTGGAATGATTAACGACTCTACAGCACTACAGTTTAAAGAGGGCGCTCAGATTGATAGCACCATACTCACTGAAGGCACCGGACTGAGCGTGCAGGGTATTGTTTCTGAAAGTAATGGCGAGTATCGTGTTCTACCACGCGGAAATGGCGACCTGATACAAACTGTTAATGAAGAGAACTGGATCAGCCCAGCTCAAGCCAGTGGTGGATCCACTGTCAGCACCGGACTACAAACCACCAAAGAACCCCCTCAGTACGGACTGATGATTTTAGTGATCCTTGGACTATTCGCCATCACCCTTGGTCAATTTATCAAACAGCACCGCACCAATTCTAATTTAAAAAAAGACAGCGGGGGAACTCAATTGTTCACGCCCGCCGCGAGCCGGGGAGGCGACGGAACATCCGCTCCAGGCGAATGTACACAACCACCAACACAGCAACTGCCACGACAAACGGCAGGATCAGCGCCCAGACCAGAGAGCCGCTGACCAGCGAGATCAGTACGCCCACGATCCCGCAACCGATCCACCACAGAAACGCTGCTTTGCTCAGCCGTTCCTGCGCCGAGATCCACTCGTTGTGCGCAGCGCAGTAGGCGCTCTGTTCGTGGCAAGTCTCCAGGACACAGCTCTGCTCCCTGCAAAGAGCAGGCGCGGCAGCTGCGGCCGCGACACTCTCACTCATACCATCCTCCAAGAAGGCGGAGCCATCTTCACACATAAAAAAATCTCCGTCAATATAGCCACGCTCCCTAAAAAAAGAAGCTGCCCATATGGTACAGCCTAGACGACCCTCAGGCCGTGCCTCCTCTTGACCTCCTCCTGCAACGCCACGATGCGCGCCACGTCGAACTTGGCGTTCGGCAACATCAGCTCAGTGATGAAGGCTTGAATTTCTGCGACAGATCTCAGGTCGCCGAACAGAAATTCATGCAGCTCCCTCCACCAACCGGGAACGTGGTCGAATCGAATCGGAGCGTCGCGCTTGACCGGCCGTTGCTCCAACGGATCGATCCGTCTGCGCTGACGCAAGTCCTCGGTGCAGCGGATGATCGAACACCGCACGGACAGGAGGCGCTCCTTATCCCAACCCAGGCGAGTGCGTTCGTTCATGACGACCTCCACGAACAGGGTAGCTTCGTAGGGCGTCATGTTCCCGAACAGCGCGTGCCACCCCTCATGGTAGCACTCAGGCAGAGTCACCTTGGGACTCTGTGCCTTGGCCTTCCACCGAGATCTGGCTCCGATGTGATGACGGTTGTGAGGCTGATTTGGTTTGGCAATTTGCTCGATGCGAAGCACTGTCAACTCCTCAGGCAGGACGCCTTGGTTCTGAGCAGCCTATAGAATTATATCATGTAGCCTACGCTATCGTCTCACCCACAGCTTTGCTACAATAGCGACATGAAGAAATATAAGCAAAAACTCCTAATCATCGACGCGCACGCTCTTATTCACCGAGCTTTTCACGCCCTCCCTCCACTTAACAATGCTAAGGGTGAGCCTCTTAATGCCGTCTACGGCTTTTTACTCATCCTGATCAAGGCTCTTAAAGATATCAAGCCAACCCACGTTGCCATCGCCTACGACAGCAAAGGAAAAACTTTCCGTCATAAAATTTTCCCAGCTTACAAGGCCAATCGGGCACCTACTCCAGAGGAGTTGATCAGCCAATTTCCAATTGTCAAAAAAATGACGGAGGCCTTTGATTTTCCAACTTATGCTGTTCCAGAATACGAAGCAGATGATCTTATTGGAACAATTTGCGCTCAGTTCGATAATAAAGATATCGAAACAATTATTCTGACTGGAGATCATGACATCCTACAACTTGTCGATGAAGACACCAGAGTCATGAAGCTCATTAAGGGAATGAAAGAAACCCTGATCTACGACCCGGTTATGGTAAAAACAAAACATGGCTTAACTCCTGAACAAATCATCGACTATAAAGGCTTGCGCGGCGATAGCTCAGACAACATTCCTGGAGTTAAGGGCATTGGAGAAAAAGGCGCCACCGATCTCCTACAAAAATACGGTGATATCGATGGAGTATATGCTCATCTCGATGAAATCACTGGACGAAATCACAAAGCCTTAGCTGGACACCAAGCTGAGGCAGTTCTTTCAAAAGAGCTCGCTACCATAGCCAAAGATGCTCCTATTCAGTTTACTCTAGAAGACGCGGAAATTGGATCCTACAATCGGTCACGTATCACCAAGCTTTTTCAACAATACGAATTCAAATCACTGCTTCCTCAATTAAATTCTTTACCTGGCTTTGAAATCAATGAAGGCCTCTTTGCTCCAGCTGAGCAGGCTGAACAGGCGGAGGCAGCTCGTCTCAATGACAAGCGCTTTTCCTACACCTGTATTCAAACTGATGCTGAGATTAAATCTCTTGCCGCAGAGCTAAAAAAACAAAAGGTCTTTGCTTTTGACACTGAGACAACGGGATTGAATCCACTACAAGATGACTTAGTCGGAATTTCTTTTTCCTGGAAAGAATCCGAGGGCTACTACTTAGCCTGTGGTAAATCCGTGCCTGAGTCTATCAAGATAATTCTAGAAGACGCTTCAATAAAAAAAACTGGTCACAATCTAAAGTTCGACATTAAGGTTCTTAGTACAGCTGGGGTTCAGGTGCGGGGCGTAGCTTTTGACACCATGATCGCCTCATTTTTAATCAACGCGGGTGGACGAGGGCACGGCTTAGATAATCTGGCCTTTGTTGAGTACGGCCATGAGATGCAGCCCATTGAAGACCTAATCGGTAAAGGTAAAGACCAAATAACCATGGCCGATGTCCCCGTCGAAAAGGCCTCCTGGTACGCCTGTGAGGATGCTGATTTTTCCTGGCGGCTCTATCAAACCATGAAACAACGTTTAGAAGAAAAAGGGCTCACCGACCTTCTGCAAGACATGGAAATCCCCCTCATTCAAATTTTGGTGCAAATGGAAATAGCCGGCGTCGAACTTGATGTAAATTTCTTAGCAAGCATGTCGAAAGAATTACACCTCCGAATTAAAACTCTAGAGAGCGAAGCGCGGACAGCTGCTGGAACTGATTTTAATCTAGCCTCCAGTGTTCAGCTCAAAGAAATTTTGTTTGAAAAACTGCAACTACCAACTGATAAAATCAAAAAAACTAAAACTGGCTACTCTACTGCTGCGCCAGAATTACAAAAACTGCGCGGCACCCATCCATTAATTGAAATAATCGAGGAGCATCGTGAGCTTTCAAAACTGACCTCAACCTATGTTGACACCTTGCCTTTGCTAGTAAATCCAAAAACCGGACGCGTTCACACCACCTATAGTCAAACCGTGGCCGCTACTGGTCGCCTGGCTTCCTCTGATCCTAACCTGCAAAACATTCCTATCCGGACAGAGTTGGGCCGGAAAATTCGCCGCGCCTTTGTGGCACCAAAAGGAAAACTACTACTGTCTCTAGACTATTCTCAAATTGAACTTCGCGTAGTGGCTCACCTAGCCAAAGATAAGTTAATGATGAAAGCCTTTCAAGAAGGTGAAGATATTCATATTCGGACAGCAGCAGAACTCAATGACATCACCCCAGAACAAGTCACCAAAGCCATGCGCAGCCAGTCTAAAGCCATTAACTTTGGCATCCTCTACGGCATGGGGGTCCAAGGAATTATGCGAGACAGTGGTGTTTCTAGAGATGAAGCCCGCGCCTTTTTAGATAAATATTTTTCAGTCCACAGTGGCATTGCCGCCTACATCGAGGAAGTTAAGGTCTTTGCGCACAAACATCTCTACGCTGAAACATTATTTGGCCGTAAACGGCAAATACCAGACTTGGCCTCTTCAAACCGAATGCTCTCTGCCGCCGCCGAACGCGCTGCTGTCAACATGCCTGTCCAAGGCACTGCCGCCGACTTAATGAAGCTTGCCATGATCCACGTCCAAAACGCTATCGACGATAAAAAAATAGACGCCCTTATCCTTCTCCAGGTCCACGATGAATTGGTTTTAGAGGTCAACAAAAGCTCAATAGAAAAAGAGGCTGCAAAAATTAAAAAAATTATGGAATCAATTTACAAGCTGGACGTTCCCTTGGTAGTTAATCTAGCTGCCGGAACCAACTGGGGAGAAATGAAGCCTCTTGAATAATTTAGTTTACAAAAAATTAAACGGCTGCTACGGTGGCAACACCACCTGTCACTAGAAGGAGGTGAACCATGCGGGACCCGATCTCGAGCATCATGCCAAGACTCTTGCAGTCGCAAGAGTACAGAGACGCCGTGCGCACTGGAGCCATCTCCGCACGCATGGAATCAGACTACCGGGAGCTGCCCAGCAGGCGCGCCCTCGAGCTGTTCCTACAGCGCTGCTACCACGACCTCACGAGGGGCGACATGGGACGCGGCGCTCCCCAAGAAGAGATCTGGTACAAGATGATGGCGCAGCTCTGCCGGCTTTGTCTCGAAGCTGAGCTCATCTCAGAAGTAGACCTTCGCGGGATGCGCAGCGCCGTCCAACCAGCTCACGCGAGACCTGGGATCATGACACCCGGAGCCATCGGCACACCCTCTGGCATCAACACTCCGCACCAGCCCAGGAACGATCCAGCCTCAGGTGACTTCTGGCGGTACCTGCAAGCTGGCGTCTTCATGACAAGCCTGGCCCGCAACCAAGGTCTCAGTCTGGTGCTCGGTCAGACTTCTCGACCACCCACCTGAAGATAGTATTTTGACCGCATGGAGGAAGCGGTCTCTTTTTTTAAAAAAGATGAGCCGGACCGCCAGGAAGGCAGTTCGACTCATAGTTAGAACATCAGGTGAAAATAGAAGCGTTGAAACACGCCTCCTTCCCACGTGAAGTAGGTAGTCGTAGCCAGCAGCACGTGGTCCCCGACCGGAACCCACACGCTCGGACCAACCGACACGTAGCGATCTTCAAGCGCAGACAGCGGCATCCTGTTCTCGCTCTCCACCCCAAGCTGCACCGACCCAACCTTGGCCTGAGCCACCAGGAAGCCGTACACGGTGTTGTCCAGAAGCGGCCAGTACTCCAGATCGCCCCACAGGTAGAAGCGCGACGAGCTGCCCTGCACCCGAACCGACACGGCCGGGGTGTTGGAGTCCGGCTCGGTTCCAACGCCACCAAGAACCTCCATGGACCAGCGCTGCAAGAGTGCCGGCTCCGAGTCCTGTGACCACCGCTCCGTAAGCGTGAACCGCACTCCACCGTAGAGCCACGGCGAAGACCAGCTAGCAGCATTCGGCACGATCAAGTGCGTCGTCAGCTGCACCGGACGGCGCTGGCCGTCACCCAGCTGGTAGGCCCCGTGTAACCCGAGGCGCAGCTGGATGTTCTCCAACATCAGTCCGTCGTCCGCACTGCTGTCCTGAGCCCTAGCGACGACCGGCCAGCCCAATCCGAGACCGAGCGTCAGCAACAGAACCTTCTTCATCACTACCTCCAGTTTTACCCCTCATCAGCGAGGGGCAAGCGATCGTAACACCTTGACAAGGCGTGTCAACAACATCATGATGACACAAGAAAAGTGACTCCTTTTCACCTAGAAAACTCACTATTCTTCCTCTCATCGTATCAATCATCCGCTAATATAAGCCAAAAAAAACTATCATTTCCTTACTGACTCATGAAAAACTCTCAACTAACCGAACTACTCCATGACCTTGGGTTCGGACAGAATGAATCAATAGTCTATCTAGCTCTAGTTGAATCAGGTCAAAACACAGCCGGTAAACTCATTAAGGCCACGGGCCTTCATCGCCACATTGTGTACGAATCACTAAAAAGCCTGGAAGGAAAGCACCTCGCCTCCTCCTCGAAAAAAAATAATGTTTCAGTTTTTCAAGCAACTGACCCCAAACGGCTCATTGAACAGTTTGACTCGCGCCGCACTCTTCTTGAAGAGGCTGTTAAAACTCTACAAACAAAACACACAGCAGCAAAGCCAGAGGTTGTGACCTACGAAGGTGCTGCCGGCCCCAAGGCCGTACTAAGTGAAATGCTCGCAGCTGGAATTGGTGGAGAAACTGTCTACGGAATCTACCCCAATACAGATATGTTTCAAAAAAACTGTTCCTGACACCCTGCAAGAGTATTTTAAAAAGGTAAAAAACTCTCCGATTGAAGAACGAATCCTCTTTCAAGATGGGCACAAATCACAAAATCCAAATCCTCAAGCTGAAATAAAATACCTTCCAAAGCAATTTTTTACTCCGCTAACTCTGAATGTCTTCGGTGACAAAGTCGCTCTAACCGACTTTGTAGACCCAGCCACCACCATGATAATCAAGAAGCAGTCCTTCGCGGATGGGTTTAAGGAGTATTTTAATATGCTATGGCAACAAGATGCCAGAACCTACCGAGGCGTGGATAGTGTCTACGAGTTTATGCTTAAGTCATTAGACTATAAGGAAAACTGGTTCATTGGTGGCAATGCTGGCATGGAACGAGCGATGCCGGTACAGTGGCTTGAGTACAACAAGCTAAGACTCGAACGAAAAGTGTGGTGGCACGACCTGGTAGACATCAAGGCAAAATCAAGACTGACTGGCTTAGATTACGTTAGAGAAGGAGAAAGACATGAAGACAAATATTTTGAATTTAAGTGGCTACCTGAAGAAGTGTGCTCTCCCACTGTAATCTTCATGTTTGGCGAAACTGTTGCCAGCATTACTTGGGAAGCTGACCCAGAACCAGTCGCCTTCGTTATAGAAAATAAACAGATATTCAACGACTACAAAAAGTACTTTGACTATCTCTGGAATCAGGACACCCGCATCACCCGGGGATTGAAAAATGCTCAAGATTTATTCTATAGAAAGATGCGTGAGTTGAAGGCAGGAGATGAATACAGAGTGCTTTGGGGTGCATATGGAATAGACGTTCGCAATGACACGATTCCTTGGTTTGAAAAATATAATACTGAACGCGTGCAACGCGGAGTTCATTTGAAGCTCATCGGTTACGAACCAGATCGTGATTCAATACTCCATGAGATGAAAGCTGCCGGCGACACTGACCTGTCAATGACCTCTGTGCGGTTCCTTGATAACGCTGTTGAGTCACCCATGCAGATTAACATTTATCCAGATTCAATTATCTTTTTCCATTGGGCAAAGGGAAGTGGCACTATCGCCATTGAAATCAAGCGCCCTGAAATCAGAGACGCCATGAACACTTCCTTTGATGCAACCTGGCAGGCCTCCAAAAACTAGTAAATAGTAGTGCTGCATACGCCATAGTTGCAACCCACGTCGGACTATGTAAAGATACTGACCTATGGTTATTTTTCTCCACGGATCAGATAGCTTTCGCAAACACGAAAGATTAAATACTCTTGAACAAGCCTTTCAAAAAAAATTTGACTCGGCTGGTCTTAGCGTTGCTAAGATAACGGCAGCTGATTTTTCCATTGACGAGTTTCGTCGTCACAGTAAATCCTTTGGTCTCTTTTCCACGAAACGGTTTATCGTGCTTCGTGACCTATGGGACCTAAAAGCTGATGACCAGCAAGCTGTGTTAACAGAGCTGCCTGGAATCGACGTCGACACCATCCTCGTAATCGAAGGTAATAAACCACCACGCAAAGACAACGCTCTTTTTAAACATCTACTAAAAAGTGATACCGTTGAAGAATACAACGAGCTCTCGGATTCTCAGTTGCTTCAATTTATTGGTGAGCAGGCAAAGAAATACCAAGCCACTATTGAACCAACCGCTGCTAAATACCTAGCTACCTGCATTGGTAACGACCTGTGGCGACTGGCTTCTGAAATAAAAATTCTTGCTCATCAAGCACCTGCCATCACTGAAGTCCTTACAATAGAAATGGTTGACGCCGCCCTAGACGAAAACATCTTCCACTTTACAGACGCCTTAGCTGCTCGTGATGCTGCTCGCGCTACCTCCCTACTAGAACAACAATTCGAAATTGGTGCTAATGAGCAGTATTTAATAACCATGATTGCTCGTCAGTTAGGAATTTTAGCAAAGGTTAAAAAGACCGGCGGCAAAGACCTTAAGCTTCACCCTTACGTTATCGAAAAAGCTCTTAAGCAATCAGAGCACTTTGATGAGAGACAGCTCTTACAACTTTACTGGAGACTGCTTGAGCTAGACGAAACATTAAAAACGCAGTCTGTTGACGCGCGCGCGCTACTTAATTCATTCGTCATCGAAGCTTGCACGAAATAACAAAAACGCCCCGAGGGGCGTAGTGTTTTATTTTTTGGCAGCAGCTGCTTTCTGTAAACGACTCTTTAGTCGACTTACTTTGTTTGGGTGAACAGCATTCGCCTTACCTGCTTTATCGAGAGCCTTTTGGGCTTTGATAACCAACTCCTTTACGTCATTGCTGCCTTCAGCAATGGCCTTCTGAGCATCTTTGGTAAGTTCTCTAATTTTGCTTTTTTTAGCTAGGTTTCGAACGGTACGCTTAGCGGTCTGGCGCAGATCTTTTCTAGCAGCAGAAGTATTTGGCATATTTCAAATTATCAGTCTATTCAATTTACCTACTTATATTCTGAGATTGAAGCAGGCTTTTTGTGAGAGCCGGTAGACGATATCATGAGCCCTCTAAATTAGCAAGGCCTGCCTGCTGTGAACGAATAATCGAACTTTTATACCGATCAGGTTGAAACGAATCAATTCTAACAATCTGCCAAGGGCCATCAGGAATGGTCGCCCGCTGATCATACCCAAGGCAAACCACCTGTGGTTTAATATCTGCCAAAACCTCCAAATGCTTACCCCACTCTTTATACCCCAATCTCGCCTCAGCCACATAGGGCAACGCCGCTATGACCACCCTTCGCTCTTCCTCTAGTTGGCGTGGTTGTCTACCTTTAATTTTTTCAACATTTTCGTCGCGTGCTATAATCACCACCAGTCTATCGCCATACGAACTTGCGGCTTTCAAAAAAAACTCATGACCGGGATGAAGTAAGTCGTAGGTTCCAAAAGCCAGTACAGTTGAGTAGTTTTTAGACATCGACACCAGTTTATCTGACCTTTCATGATTCGTCGAGGGCTTGACTTTTTGCAAAAAACAGAGTATTCTCTGACGTTATTATTTATCACTATTCTAGATAGCATATGAACATGCGTGAAAGACGACCACTGCCTAGACCTGATTTAAAGTCACCTCTATCACCAGAGCAACCAACGGAACCAAGCGAAAACCTCGCTCAGGAAACACCGGAAGGACCTGGTATACTTCAAGAAATCCGCAATCACCCCCTAGCAGCACCGACTGCTCTAGCCATGATGCTGGCCGGACAATTGTCTTTATATGTTCCGCGTGGTTTCGAACGTGAGAATGGAGTCGACGAAGCTGTTGCTGCTCATCGCCTATCCGTTGGCGAAGTGCGTGATTTAGTAAAATCCGGAAATATGGCCGACTATATCATCGCCGCCCATCCAGGACAGGTGAGGGTTGTAGTAAAACCTGAAGCAGTTGGCATCCGGGGTGGCGATGTAGAATTTGAAGAAATTATGGTGCCTGGCCTCGTCACTAAAGATAGATTAGAGGTGCCAATGGAATGGATCGGTAGGTACTACCAAGAAAACCCAACTGCCGTTGGAGGCTCAACTCCCACCGAAACTGCTATCCAAGCCGGTGTCGATCTAACCTTGAAAGATTTTACCGCTCTAGGACTATCTCCCAATGACCTAATCGTTAGCATGAGCGTTGAGGTTGAAGGTTATGCCAGCCCTGAGGGAGACTCAAAAAATAATCTCACAGCCTCAGAAAAACGTGCCGACCACACTGGCGAGGTGACCCTCACCACTCTTACAGGAGCCGGCATTGATGCTGGAAAAATTTCCTTGCACACAGAAGGTTTAGGCGAAGAAGGAAGTTTGTTTGACTTTCTCGACGCGCTCGACGCGATTGGCATTAGCTTTCCAGGCCGAACTCTAAATGACAAAATTGCCAAGATGCTCCCGGTAATACGAGCCTGTAACAATGGTACAGAGACTCGGCCAGATGTTCTGAAAGCTTTTCATGAGACTATCACAAGTCACCGACGAGCCTCCATTACTATCACCACCCAGCGGGCGGATGTGCTCTACAAAGTTCCCAAGGGGGGCCAAGAAATTATTCATGCCCTTGAACACTACGCTCCACTGAATGATCCCGCCAAAGAACCAGTTGATCCTCCACAAATCACTGACCTGCCACCCGATGACACCGATCCACCGCCACCTCCGCCACCATACACCTACCCAAAACCATCAGTCAGGGCGCCAAAGAATATCATGCCACAAGTCACACGCGACATCTTTCCTAGCATGCCAATCCGCACTACTGGTACTAGCACTGGACATTCGATTCCACGAGCTCACCATACCAGCGGTGGCTATCAGCACTCCACTGGCAGAAATATTCAAAACCCAAAACGCTCTGGAGGACAATCCAAAGGTCGCCGCAACGGCAGTCGATAACAGATCATAAAAACCCCGCTCGGCGGGGTTTTTTAGCGCCGTCCGCGCTTGGTTTTGGTTTGCGCACGCTGTTTACCTAAGACCGACTTCGGCCTGGCCGCTTCCAGTGCAACCAGCTGATCACGCAATTTTGCAGCTAACTCAAACTCTAAATTTTGTGAAGCCAAGTCCATTTGACCACGGGTGCTAGCCAGCAGGTGTTCAAACTCAAGCTCATCCAGCTCCTTAATCATCTTTATGTCCAACAAAGAAGTTTCCGATTCTTCTTGTTTTTGACCGGACAATCTGTCATCACGAATCCGTTTTAAAATCTGCTGGGGCGTAATATTATTTTTCAGATTATATTCCTCCTGTGCTTTTCTGCGTCGATTAACCTCATCCATCGCTCGCTGCATTGAGCCCGTAATAGAATCAGCATATAAAATGACTCGACCATGCAAATGACGTGCCGCCCTGCCCATAGTTTGAACCAGCGCTGTCTCTGATCTCAAAAACCCTTCTTTGTCAGCATCCAAGATGGCAACTAACGACACCTCCGGCAAATCCAAACCTTCACGTAATAAGTTTATTCCAACCAATACATCAAAAACCCCTAGACGAAGATCGCGCAAGATTTCCAGGCGCTCCATTGTATCGACATCCGAGTGCAAATATTGAACTTTTACGCCGTTTTCGTTTAAATAGTCAGCCAGCTCCTCCGCCATTCTTTTAGTTAAAGTTGTTACCAATACCCGCTCACCTCGAGTCGTACATTTTTCAACTTCTTTTAACAAGTCTGGTATTTGACCTTGAGTTGGCCTAATGGTGATGCTTGGCTCAGTTAGTCCAGTTGGTCGTATCAACTGCTCCACTGTTACCGTTGAATTTTTCTTCTCATACGGACCTGGTGTGGCTGAAACATAAACTACTTGTTTCACCTTGTTTTCAAATTCAGCAAACTGTAGCGGCCTGTTATCAAAAGATGCTGGCAATCTAAAACCGTGTTCTACAAGCGACTCCTTACGTGCTCGATCTCCAGCGTACATGGCACCAATTTGGGGAATGGTTTGATGTGACTCATCTACTACCACCAAAAAATCTTCTGGAAAATAGTCAATCAATGTGAATGGCGGCTCGCCTTCAGTACGCCCATCAAAGTAGCGTGAATAATTTTCAATCCCATTTACATATCCGGCGTTTTCAATCATTTCTAAATCAAACTTTGTCCTCTGCTCAAGACGCTGAGCCTCAACTACCTTTCCAGCTTTTCTAAATTGACTCAATCTGGATTCTAAATCCGATCTGATTTTCTGTAAGGCCTGCTCATAAAAATCTGTCTGAGCCAAATACAAAGTAGCCGGATAAATATCAACTGACTCTGGGACATTAATAATCTCACCGGTCAACGTGTCCACCTCTTTAATTGATTCAAGATCGTCTCCAAAAAAATCAAACCGATAGGCAGTGTGCTCTAGGGCTGTTGGAAAAACCTCCACCACATCACCCCTGACTCGAAAAGTACCCCGGTGGAAATCTAGATCATTTCTACTAAAGTTCATTTCAACTAGTTTGATCAACAGTTGCTTCCGAGACATCTCGCCTCCTAAGCGCACATTAATGGCGGCAGCTTTATACTCCTTTGGTGATCCTAAGCCATAAATACAAGACACGGAGGCGACAATGATGACATCACGTCTAGACAACAAAGATTGCGTTGCTGCATGCCTGAGGCGTTCAATTTCTTCATTAATGTCTGTCTCTTTTTCAATATAGGTATCGGACCTAGCCATATAGGCCTCTGGCTGATAGTAATCGTAATAAGATACAAAGTATTGCACAGCAGCCTTGGGGAAAAACTCTCTAAACTCAGAAGCTAGCTGAGCTGCTAAGGTTTTATTGTGGGATATTACTAAGGTTGGACGTTGCAACTCCTGTATGACATTAGCAATCGTAAAGGTTTTGCCACTTCCAGTTACCCCAAGCAGCGTCATATCTTCCTGACCTTTTTTAATAGCCTTCACCAAACCAGCGATAGCGCTAGGCTGATCGCCACTTGGAGAAAATGGGGCTTCTAGTTCAAAAGGCATATTAAAAGTGGATGAATCTATAGAATTGCTTTATCTTGAAGACAAGAGCTTTAAATAAGTTTATGAAAAAAATTGCCTTACTTTCTATTATATTTTTCTTAGCTGGCACCAGTTGTCAGAATACAACACTACCACCCAACCAAACAGCGGTGCAAGCTGACGCTATACTGGCAAGCCCTCCGCAACCCACAACACCGACAGCAGCTGATAACAAAGTACTGCCAAATGAAGCGCTTCTTGGCCCAGCGGCTCATAATATTCATCTAGCCACAAGTGACAACGGCGTCACCTGGACACTTGAGGGACGACCACTAATTGAACATGCCTCTGTTCCAGACCTTACAGTTTTAACTCAGCCGGTTAACGACCTTCCAATAGGTACCCTTGTCGGATATTTTGTAGACGCAAAATCATTTCATCAAGCAGGCGACGAGCGCATAGGTATGATTTATTCCACAAACAACGGCGCGACTTGGTCACAAGTGGTTGATGTTGAATTTACTGGAGCAGGCAATACAACACCGGTAGACCCTTCTATAATTCAACTTAACGACGGCTCTCTTAGATTGTATTACTTTGATTTTTCTAATGACCTAAGCTCAATAGATAAAAAATCCACATTCTATTCTGCAACATCAACAGATGGTTTAAAATTTACTGTTGACGGACCAATTTATGAACACAATGGCATCGCTACAGATCCAGATATTATATACTTCAATAATAAATGGCATTTGTTTTTTGCGGAGCCTAAAGAATTAATGCCAAGCATACAAATGATCACAAGCGATTCTGATCACTTCTTTGGTGAGACTACCACAATCCCAGTCTCGGGCATTCCAGGAACACTAATACTAGAAAATGAACTTCAAATCTATGGATGTGGTGACGGAGGAATTGTCATCAGCTCCACCAAAGATACAGTGACGTGGGCTCAACAGGAAAGAATTATTTCTGTTCCTGAAAATACCGCGGTGTGTGACCCTGCTCCAGTGCAAACCAGCGACGGTCGCTATGTCGCTTTAATCAAAGAGCAGAGCGTAATGCCTCGTTAATATTTTCCAACCTGATTGTTTGACGGGTTGTTACTTAAATCGAAGTGTAACGAAATTCCGTTTTCCAACCTGAAGAACCATACCGTCTTCAATAGTGATGATCGCGCCGGCATCTGTCTCCCTGTTATCATTCAAACGCACGCCTCCTTGCTCAATTTTACGACGAGCATCTGATTTCGATGCTGCAAATCCAACCTCAACGACAATTTCTACCAATGACAACTTACGTGCAGTTGTGGCGTATTCAGCTATCTCAGTAGGTTGTTCCTTTTGTTGAAATATCTTCGTGAATTCAAGCTCAGCCTCTGTGGCATCTTTTTCCGAGTGATACAAAGTAACAATTTCTTTTGCTAGTTTCATTTTTGCATCACGCGGATGAAGCTCCCCTGTTGCCAGTCTTTTTTCCATTGCTCGTGTCATAGCGACGTCCTTGTCTGTACACAAATGAAAATAACGCGCGATCAGGTTATCACTCAATGACATCACCTTTCCGTACATTTCCGCTGGCGAATCCATTACCCCAATTATATTGCCATAGCTCTTGCTCATTTTACGACCATCCGTCCCTTCAAGTAAGTCAAAGGTCATAACAACTTTTTCCTTATCGCTCATGGCCTTTAATAATGTGCGACCAGCCAGCATGTTAAATAACTGATCAGTTCCACCGACCTCCAGGTCAACATCCATCGCCACAGAATCGTAACCCTGCATGATCGGGTAAAAAAATTCATGCACAAAAATTGGACGACCTTCCTTCAAGCGACGATCAAACATGTCTCTCTCCAACATCTGCTGAACCGTAAAGTGAGCAGACAGCTCCATGACGTCTTGAAATTTTAACTTGTCTAGCCACTTAGCATTAAAATCAATCCGAGCTGGAATTTTAGCTTTTTTGGAAAAATCTAAAATCTTTCCCGCTTGTTGCTTATAACCCTTCGCATTTTCCAGAATTTCGGCGTGCGTTAAAATAGGCCTGGTCGTATCTTTCCCGGTCGGATCTCCAATACGTGCCGTAAAATCGCCAAACAGCAAAATCACCTCGTGGCCCAAATCTTGTAGCACACGCATAGCTCTCAAAATCACCGCGTGCCCAATGTGAATGTCTGGCCCGGTAGGGTCAACTCCCAAATAAAGTCGCATACGCTCTCCCGCTCGCAATTTTTTTTCAAACAAAGCCTGGGGCACAATATCAACGACCCCGACTAGTAATTCGGAGAGGTCTTTAAACTGCGCAGGTGTAGCGGTTGCTTTTTTGGCTATTTTTGGCATAATTCGAGTATCATCATGACAGAAAAAACTAAAGCCATCAAGCAAAATCAGATGAAAACATATATCGGACTCGATATTGGAGGCACCAAAACCTATGGCGGATTAATCACTGAAAAAGGCGATATTATTCGAACTAAAGAGATTCCTAGTCGTGCCAAAGAGGGAAATAAAGCCATTATGGAGAGTGTGGCGGGACTGATACACGACCTTAAATCTGACACCAAAATTGCCGGAGTTGGCATTGGACTGGCGGGACAGGTTGACCACGTCAACAATCGCATAGCCTTTGCTGGGCCAAATTTTATCACTGACTTTAAAGGGCTGAATCTGGTTCCAAAGTTATTTAAGGAATTTTCTGTACCAATTGTTCTAGAAAACGACGCCAATGTTTACGGACTTGGCGAAGCTATCTTCGGAGCTGGAAAAGGATATCGTCGTGTCGTTGCTGTGACTCTCGGCACTGGCATTGGAGGCGCTATTGTGCAAGATAAAACTATCCAACACGGAAAAAATAATTTGGCCGGAGAGTTTGGTCAAATGCTCACACGCGGCCAGAAAAAATCTTGGGAAAAGCTGGCAGCCGGCGGAGCCTTTAACCGTCGACAAGATTTTGAGGTTGGCGCAGAACTGCTTGCCGAGGGCTTTGCAAACATTCTCTACTCACTCGACCCTGATGTTTTAGTTATTGGTGGGGGACTTTCTCGTGAGCCAGGGTTGGTTGCCTTAGCCAAAAAGAAAACCCATGAATTACTTTACTATCCTGATCTAAAAAAGACACCCATTGTGAAAAGCCAGTTGCTTCGCACCTCGCCAATTCTTGGTGCTATGCTGGTTGTTCGCGGAACCAAATAACTTATGCCAATTCCCCAACTTGAAAAAAAGAGAGCTACTAACGAGGGTCACGCTCGCAATGCGTCTACCATTAGAAAAGAAAGAGCAAGAGAACGTCAGGGCGGAAATAGCTCAACTCACTCGGTAGTCAAAAGTCATTCAAAATCCTCCATTCCTCACTCAACCAACTCGCATCAAAAAACACCTCAAACTGATAAAAGGCCTCAGAAAAAACTGAAGCCGAGGTGGAAAAGGTTGATGAAATGGCTACTCATTCTAGCTAGCATTGGGGCAATTCTTTTATGTATCACTATCATCGCTGCATACATTTGGGTTTCAAAAGATTTAGCTGACATCACAGACTTAGAAAATCGCACCGTTGATCAAAGCACTAGGATATATGCTAGAGATGGTGAAACTCTCTTGTATGAACTTGGTGACAATAAGCGAGAAGACGTCAATCTTGATCAAATTGATGACAAAATCGAGTGGGCAACCATTGCTCTTGAAGACCGTGAATTTTATAATCACAAGGGCTTTCGCTGGCAATCCTTTGCCCGCGCTGCAGTGAAAGGAGTGTTTGGTGGTGGCGGCGCCCGCGGCACCTCAACCCTAACTCAGCAATTTGTTAAAAACGCTATTTTAACTCCTGAGCGCACATATGATCGAAAAATTAAAGAGGTTATTCTAGCCGTTAGGATCGAAAGAAAATATTCTAAGGGGGAAATATTGAACATGTACTTGAACGAGGTCTACTACGGAGGTGTGATTGAAGGTGTCCAGGTGGCCGCACGAGAGTATTTCGGTAAAAATGCCAGCGATGTTACCTTGGCCGAAGCCGCAACGCTCGCATCGCTTCCACAGAGCCCAGTGACATTACCAAATGATCCAGAAAGATTGAAAGCTAGGCGTGACTACGCCCTTAATCAGATGGCCGAGCAAGGATACATAACTCAAGATGAGGCTGATGCAGCTAAGCAAGAAGAGGTAGCTATTCAAGAAAACATTACTGAAATCGAAGCTCCTCACTTTGTATTTTACGTTCGACAGCAGCTTGAAAATGACTTTGGCCAGGCAACCATTCGTCAAGGCGGCTTAAAAGTCATCACCACTCTCGACTGGGATAAACAACAAAAAGCAGAAACAGCCGTCACTGATGGTATCTCAAAGATTGAACAATACGGTGGTTCAAATGCGGCACTAGTTTCGTTTGACGCCCACACCGGTCAGATTCTCGCCATGGTCGGTTCACGAGATTATTTTAACGAGGCCTACGATGGTAATGTCAATGTTGCTACCAGCCTACGACAACCCGGTTCATCATTTAAACCTATAGTCTACCTGGCGGCTTTTGTAAAAGGCTACACACCAGATACCAAACTTTTCGACGTTGAAACAGACTTCCCCACAGAGACTGGTAACTACCACCCAAGAAACTATGACTTGGGTCAACGTGGTCCGGTCAGCCTTAGAACCTCACTCGGTCAATCACTAAATATTCCAGCCGTTAAACTACTCTACTTAGTTGGAGTAGAAAACGCTTTAGATCTTGCGCAATCCTTAGGTTACAGCTCCTTTGGCGACCGCTCTCGCTTTGGCTTAGCCGTTGTGCTTGGTGGTGGTGAAGTTAGTCTACTGGAACACACCAACACCTTTGCCACCTTTGCTCGCGAAGGTGAATACAGACGCCCGGCCAGCATCCTGAAGGTAGAAGACCATGCTGGTAAAACACTATACGAGTGGGAAGACAGCGCAGTGCAAGTTGTTGACCAAAGCGCCGTTAGAACTCTTAACTCAGTACTCTCTGATCAAGGTGCTCGTGGTGGCTTCGGGGCCTTAAATATTTCTGGTCGACAAACCGCGGCTAAAACAGGCACAACCAACGACTATCGAGACGCTTGGACCTTAGGTTACACCCCTTCCTTTGCCACGGGGGTCTGGGCTGGTAACAATGATAATTCTGAAATGAGCCGTGGCGCTGCTGGGCTAGTTATTGCTGCCCCAATTTGGAACGCCTACATGTCTAGTATTCTAGATGGAACAACTGACGAATCATTTAACGCACCGTCATACTCGGCGGCCAACGCAGCACTGGGTGGCACTCTAGAAGAAACTAAAGAATTGCCAGTCGACACCTTAACCAATGAGCTAATCCCCGAAGAGTGTCGCGACTCTTACCCGGCAGACTACGTTGGTAAACGTGAATACAAGGAAGCTCATACCATACTGCATTATTTGAGCAAAGAAAATCCAACTGGTGGAGCGCCAGAAAATCCCCGCAATGATCCAATGTATGAACCATGGGAAACTGCGGTGGTTAATTGGACAAGGGCAGAAGAAAGAAAAAATGAATATCTCAGCGACGATACCCCAAAGGTAGAGTGCAGTTTGCGCGATAAATCACAACAACCAACGATAGCCATATCTACCTTAAAAGATGGTCAAGAGTATTCTAAAAAAGATTTCTCAATTCACGCCACCATCACCCCCGGGCCCGGCCGCTCAGTAACAAAAATTGAGTACTTGATAGACACGTTGGTTGTAGACTCTCAAGCTGTTGGTATTACGGAAAAAACCAGTGCTGTCTCGAACTATTCCCCAACCACATTAACCACCGGACGTCACACAGTCTCGGTTCGTATAGCAGACGACAAGGGAAACACCGCTCAAGACTCAGTGGGTATCACTTATACAGGTAAAAAATAAAAGACGGATTAGTCTATCCATCCTCTCTTAAGTTTTGCCCAACCTGTGGTAACACTAGTTGTATTCTAACAATCTCTGGTCGACCAATCTTGTTATTTAGTTCCGAAATTATAGTCTCTTCTAATCGTCTAATCTCTTCACCAACAGCTGGGTGAGCGATTTCAATTTGCAAAACTCTATTCTTAATAGCTCGAGGTCGCGCATGCTTCAACGCTCCCTCACCAAAAGAGCTTTTAAGCACCGTCACAGCAAGTTCAACATACTGCGCAGCTTGAACTTGTTTACCTATTCCAATTTTACTTAGTCGGTCATGAAACAAGTTGTTACCAACCTTTTGAAACGCCCCTCCAGCCATAAGTCTATTGTTTAATCGGCATGATGATATACGTGTACTGCGAGGCTGTATCGCCACCGTGTGGACGAATAATACCAGGACTCACACCATCAACCACATAGAAAACAACTTGAGGGGTTGAAACTTGTTGTACACCATCCAGTAAATAACGATGATTAAAAATAATCGAATTACTATCACCAACTATCTCAGCATTCACTTTTGAAACATTCTCACCAACTTGATTATTAACAGTTGTCAAAGTAACCCCCTGCTTATCAGGCGAGAACTGAAGATTTACATCGTGAATTCCAGACTTAGAAAATAAACTTGCTGCTTTTACCGCTTTTACTAAATCATACCTATCCACCACCGCCTTCGTCTTTTCTTCCATTGGTATTATTTGGCGGTAATCCGGGTAATTCCCCTCGATTAAACGAGTTGTAATTTCAACCTCGTCCGTCATGAACAGTGCCTGACTGTCAGAAAAGTACATTCTCACATCAACTCCAGCGTCGTCAGGTAAAACCCGAACCAATTCTTGCATAGCCATACCCGGAACAATAATCTGTCTTTCGGTATGCGTTCCCGCTATTGGCAAAGCTCGCTCAGCTAGTCGATAGCTGTCTGTAGCTGCAAACACTACTCTATGGTCCTCAATTTGCGTGTACACACCAGTTAGCTCTGGTCTTGAGTCATCATGCGAAACTGCGACAATAGTTTGCGCTAAGGCCATTTTAAGCTCGGAAGCTGGTACTGAAATTGGATTCTCTAAAACTACCTCTGGAATCATCGGAAACTCAGTCGCTTCTTCACCTTTAATTTTTGTATTCTGATTACCCGCCTGGATATTTAAACCATCATCAGCTCTCTCCACGTCAACCTTCTCGGCTGACACCAATCCAACATAGCTAGCAAAGACTTGAGCCGGCACAGTAAATGAACCAGCCTCATCAACCTTACCACGTAGCCGAACTCTAATTCCTATTTCAAGGTTAGTAGCTGACAAAGTAATAGCGTTATCTTTAGCCTCAACTAATACGTTGTGTAAAATCGGAAGATTCACATTTTTACCTGTGATGTGCGTTACCAGTGCTAGCCCCCGGTTCAGATTTTCTTGTGTGCATGAGAATTTCATATCCGCTGCGTGTTAGTTCTTAACAAATATTTAGATATATAACTAATAACAATAATAATAAGGGGTGTGGACAGAGGGGATAACACATATCACCCCCGGATTTAGCATACTTTCACCACCTCTCAACTGGGACAACATCCTGGCAACCTATGTGCATAGGCACCGGATGGACTGGGGATGATGAGTGCCCCAACAAGACGACTTTAGATATTCACATCTTGTGCAAAGACTCTTCCACGGAGTTTTCCACGCCGTACACGGGTCTTTCCACAAGAAATGAAGAGGTGCTGTGTATAATTAATCTCATTCGAGACTTAATCCACAAGTTATAAAGAGCAGTGGACAACAACTAATTGTATAGTCGTTGTTTTATCATATTAATCTCGTTCTGGATTCTTTCATCATCATCAACCAAGCCCTTAATCTTCTGGCATGCATGCATGGCGGTGGTGTGATCGCGACCACCAAGCTCCTGTCCAATATTTGGATAGGAAGCATGAACCTCTTCGCGCATTAAGTACATTGATATTTGCCTTGGAACAACCAACTCTTTTTTGCGACTGCTTCCAGTTAGATCTTTTTGATCAAGTTCATAGAATTGAGCCACGGTCGCTAAAATTTTCTTGGTAGTAACAGCACCTCGCTTTGGTGCTTGTGTGAAAGAGGACAGTAGTGTTTTTACAGACTCAAGGTTTGGTTGCTCATTATTTAGTTGATGAAAACCAATAACCCGATTTAAAGCTCCTTCAAGTTCCCGTACAGAATTTTGGACATTAGAGGCAATGAACTGAGCGATCTCAGATGAAATTGGAAACTGCTTTTGTCTACTTTTTAACTCCACAATAGCTATTCTGGTTTCTAGGTCAGGTAGGCTGACATCAACAATCATACCACCCTCAAATCTAGACACTAAGCGATTTTCCAGCGTTGGAATGGCTCTAGGTGGCCGATCGGAAGTTAAAATAATCTGTTTGTTTCTTTGGTGGAGATGATTAAAAGTGTGAAAGAAGGCCTCTTGGGTACCTTCTTTTCCAGCTAGGAATTGAATATCATCAACCATTAAAATATCTACAGATCTATACTTGTCTTTAAACTCATCAGCTCGGCCCTCTCCAACCAACTTAATAAACTCGTTGGTAAAAGTTTCGCAAGTAACATATAAAATTTTCTTTTTGGGGTCACGCTTTAAAACAGAGTGACCAACAGCCTGCATTAAATGAGTTTTTCCAAGGCCAACCCCTCCATAAATAAATAGAGGATTATAGACCTCACCTGGTCGTTCGGCGACCGCTACACAGGCAGCGTGCGCCAGCTCGTTCTTTTTACCAACAATAAAGTTAACAAAGGTCGCGTCTGGGTTAAATCCAATTTGGTTAGCCAGCTGCTTATCGGTTGCATTTTGTGCTGCGGTTTGGCGCTGTTGCGGTTCTATAGGTTGCTGAGTTGGACGAGCGACAACCTCTTGTACAGGCGCCTCTTCAGCTACTACAGGAGAGACTACTTCTTTACGGGTTGATACCTCGTAGGCAACCAGGCGAACTCCGTCATCGCTAATTCGTCTAAGCGCTCTAATAATAGAGTCGTGGTACTTATTTTCCAGCCACGTTTTAGTAAAAGCATTCGGTACGCCAACGGTTAGCTGTTCACCAGCCTGACGTAAGATAAAAGTATCTTCAAACCAGGTCGTAAAATTAGCCTTCGACAGCTCTAACTCGAGTTCACCGAGAGTAGCATCCCACAATTGTTCTGGAGTCATACGGAAGACAAGCATTATACAGACTGTTGAGTGAAGCAGCGCCACCCTCAACAAATGTGTGGCTAATAATAACACAATCCACACCTGATGAAATCCTGTGGATATGGAACAAGATGTCAACAAGGTGTGTATACGCTGTGTATGAAGTGTTGATGAGTCCATTCTTGCAAAAGATATCCATTTCTCGTCTAATCATTGACAATATAAGACGGTCTGATATGCTGTACCCCGCTTGACTGAAAATCTCCTATGAAAAGAACCTACCAACCAAATAGCCGTCGACGCCAGAAAAAGCATGGTTTTCGTGCACGTCAGCGTATTGGCAAGCATGTGTTAAGAAGCCGTCGCGCTAGAGGGCGAAAGAAGTTATCGGCCTAACTAGTTTACCGGCGTATGTTGCCGGCAGATTACCGATTACGACACCCACGCGACTTTGAGCGGATCTACAAAGAGGGAAAAACTCTTAGGACCGCTCTTTTTAGGTTAAAAACCAGGCCAAATGGACTATTGCAGACTAGAGTTGGTATAGTTGTGCCAAACAAGATAATCAAGTCAGCTGTGGCAAGAAATCGTACAAAAAGGCAGATCAGGAACGTTTTTGAAGAGTTGATCCTTTCACTCCAATCGGGGTATGATATTGTCGCCTTAGCGCAACCAGGCATCTCTGAGGCTAGTCATGCCGCCATCAAGCAAGACTTAGTTTCCGCTCTTTCTAAAATTCGCCTACTTCAAAAAACACATGAGTGATCAGGCTGTGGGTGTAAAAATCACCACCATCAAGTCATTGCCGGGGCGATTTTTGATTGGAGTAATTCGGTTATACCAAAAGACACTATCCCCGGATCACAGGGTGTATAATAGACATCCTTATGTTGGTTGCAGGTATTACCCAAGTTGCTCTGAGTACACGATACGCTCGATAAAGAAGCGTGGTGTCATAATGGGTCTTTTAAAGGGATTTTGGCGAATTCTGCGCTGCAACCCATTTACTCCAGGTGGAGTTGATGAGTCATATTAATTACTATCATTTCCTATGTCCGAACTGTTTAACACCTTTCTCTACGAGCCGCTGCTTAACCTGCTTTTTTACATTTATACAATTGTTCCAGGCAACGATCTAGGTATTGCCATAATTTTGTTGACTCTAATCATCAAGTTGGCCCTGTTTTATCCATCTCTCAAAGCTCTACGATCTCAAAAATCGCTTCAGGATGCTCAACCCCACATCGAAGAGCTTAAAAAGAAATATGCTGGAGACAAAGAGGAGCTTGGTAGGCAAATAATGCAGTTTTACAAGCAAAATAAGGTAAATCCACTATCTTCCTGTTTGCCCATGCTGATCCAATTGCCAGTACTCTACGCTCTGTTTAAAGTTTTTTATGGCGGCTTGGATACTGACCCGCAGACAGGCATTTTAATAGCAGGTCAGCTTGAGCACTTTTACGGACCGCTGCGCGCCACCATGGAGCACGCCGTAATTAACCACACCTTATTTGGGTTTGTTGATCTAGCAGCCACCAAGAATATAGTTCTAGCGCTGCTGGCCGGTGGAGTTCAATTCCTCCAGGCTAAAATGTTGTTAGCTAAAAAAGC
>PFGC01000019.1 GCA_002781785.1 Candidatus Kerfeldbacteria bacterium CG15_BIG_FIL_POST_REV_8_21_14_020_45_12 | reverse complement strand
GCGATAGTCTGTGTGGTGATTGCCATCCTAACTATTGGCGTATATTGGATCACTGTCCTAACTGGCAACCAACAGGATTCACTAAAAAGACCTTCTGATTCAAATATTGGCATCGATATTGATTCAAACGTTATTCCAGTCGAAGCTCCCACCACTCTCCCGCGTAGGTTAGACGGTGTAATGGTAGCAGCCAGTGAAGCCAACCCAGTTCCTGCCTGCGTAATGATTGAAAATGCCGCCTTTGGTGGTGTTCGACCGCAATCAGGTCTCTCACAAGCTAGCCTTGTCTATGAGCTCATAGTAGAAGGAGGAATTACCCGCTTTATGGCCGTCTACGCCGGCGAAAACTCTGAGCGAGTGGGCCCGGTTCGATCAGCTCGTGACACATATCTTGAATTTGTATCCGAGTACAATTGTGCTTATTTCCACGCTGGCGGTAGCTATACAGCCCTGTTAGCTGTTCAGTCTTTCTCATTAAGAGACGTAGACGGACTTCGTGAAGGTGGATTCTTTTGGAGAGAGTCTAGAAAAGTCTCACCACACAATCTGTTTACCTCAACAGAAAATCTTTACACAGCCATAGACAATCATAGCTGGACTAAAGAGGACCCGCCAAATTACGACACTTGGAAGTTTGTCGATGACGATCTTTTGTCTGAAGCCAATGAAACCGCCAATGTTATTAAAATTGGCTACGGAGGTTCATACGATGCGGGTTACACTTATAACGCGGAACACAAAGTCTATGAAAGATCCACTGGAGGCCAGATTCAAACTGATGAGGTTACTGGAGAGACCATCACGGCCCGTAACGTTATTGTTCAGCACGTCCAAGACGGTTTTGAAATAGAGGGCAAAGGCAGAATAAACTGGCCTGTGACCGGAGAGGGTAAGGTCGATATTTTTAGAGACGGTAGCCACATCCTTGGCACTTGGAAAAAAGATACCCGTCAATCACGCACTAAATACTTCGATGAGGCTGGTGCAGAAATAGACCTTCTTCGAGGTAATAGTTGGATAAGTATAGTGCCACCGTTCATTTCATTTGAGTTCCAATAAACATCATCATGCTCGAATTATACCAATACGAAGGATGTCCCTTCTGTGCCAAGGTCAGAGCTGTTTTGTCTGAACTAGAATTAGACTACATCATTCGCAATGTCCCAAAGGGTTCAACGAAACGACATTTCCTCCAAACTCTGGGCGGTAAGCAACAAGTCCCTTTTTTAGTTGATCAGGACAATAACACCACCCTGTACGAATCTGACGACATTATCTCTTACCTGCGACTGGAATATTCGAAGTAACCACTATGCGCTCCACCTTTTTAATTATCAACCTTATCGTTCTGGTAATTTTGATTCCTTTGACGCTAAGTAGTGAACTGCTAGAGCATCAGGTTCTTAACCCAGAGCCACTCAAGCAGAGCCTGACTGATGCAAACGTTTACGATGAAATTGTACCGCTATCGGTTAAATCAATATTTCAAGGAGAACAGGAAGCACTAGTAATTGCTGATCTAAAAATTTCTCAGGACCGCGTTGTTTCAGGACTCAGGCAAGTTTTCCCAAGCTCAGAATTACAAGCAACGGGAGATAGGTTAATAAGCGAGTCGTACCGCCTGACTAATTCGGAGGTTAAATTAAGTGACCTCAATTTAGCTATCCCACTAGGCAACGAAAAGGATCGGCTCCGTACTGAGGTTCGCGCTATATTAGAGGAAATTGGGGCTAAGAGACCTCCCTCGTTACCAGACTGTACAGACGGTGAAATTCTCCGCATTGCACTTCAGGCAGGGTCCTCAGAGTCAGAAGATATTTCGTTCAGTGACTTTCAAAACGCTGGGTGCTGGCCATCTTCCCTGATTGGCTCTTCAGATAGCTCAATGCTGCTACGGGGTGTCCCAATTAGTCCAGAACTAATCGCCGGACAACTTCCCTCTGAAATCAATCTTTTGAAGCTTTTAATAGCTGATAAAAATAGTTTACTCGACAACCAAAACTCAACTACAACTTTTTCCAAAGCAGAACTTGCACGGCTGGAAGACCTTCAAGCACAAGTCGAAGGGGCCAGGACCACTTTTGGCACAATTCAGACCACTCAGACCTTGCTTTGGATAATAATCGGCATCTTCACCATCACACTAATCATCCAAACCCTAACCTCACCTGACCGCATGCTCTGGTGGTTAGGTCTTCTATTTCTGCTAACTGGTGGGAAACACCTTGGACTAGGGCTAATTACTAAGTATTTCTTACCCTCCGGTATTATTAAGCAAATACAATTACAGACAGCTATTTCCACCGACCTTTTACCAGTGCTCGAACGCGTACTGGTCAGTTATTTCAATCAATTATCCTATCCGCTTATTTTAATAGGACTCCTTGGACTCGTTATGGGAATTTCACTAATGGTGTGGTCTCGCACCATTGGTCATGAGGAAAAATCCTTAGCACCAAAGGCATGATACGCGGATATAAGCATACAGAACTTGCAGCTGTAGCTGTGCTAATTGGTACGGCCGTAGGAGCCGGACTCTTTGGTATTCCGTATGTATTTGCCCAAGCCGGCATAACAATTGGGGTAATCAACATTGTTTTAATAGGTGGTCTAGTCGCCTTAACGCTAACTGCCTATGCCCAGGTGGTTACTCGAAGCCATGATATTCATCAGTTTTTAGGGTATGCTAAAGAGTATTTTGGTAAATCAGGTCAATGGTTGGCAATCGGCTCTCTCATCTTTGGTTTGTATTCAGCACTCATTGCTTACACAATTGAAATTGGGCACTTACTCTACGAAGTATTTAACCCATGGATTGGTGGCTCAGAACAAGCCTATGGAATTACTTTTTGGGCCGCTGCTAGCCTGATCATCACTATTGGACTTTTATTTATAGCTAGACTAGAAGAATTAATCGTAGCTGGACTACTTGTCTCCGTGGGGGTGCTTGCACTTCTTACCGTGCCAAAACTATCATTTACAAACCTGCCAACAGCTTCCTTGAGAAGTATTTTACTTCCTTACGGCGTCATTCTTTTTGCCTTCGGTGCAGCCAGTATAATCCCGGAACTTCGTCGGTTATTAGCAGCCAGTCAAAAACTTACCTCCTTTCCTAAAGTGATCTGGGTATCCGTTCTAATCACCGGGTTACTGTACCTAACGTTTGCGTTGCTGGTAGTCGGCGTGAGCGGACCTGAGACGTCAGAAAATGCCATAGATGGGCTCAAGTTGCTACTTGGAGACAAGATTGTTGTAGCTGGAGCAGCTATTGGTATACTGGCCATGGGTAGCTCATTTCTCGTAATT
Source organism: Candidatus Kerfeldbacteria bacterium CG15_BIG_FIL_POST_REV_8_21_14_020_45_12 (assembly GCA_002781785.1). Lineage (GTDB taxonomy): Bacteria > Patescibacteriota > Patescibacteriia > UBA9570 > XYC2-FULL-38-9 > UM-FILTER-45-8. The sequence continues at coordinate 30,123 of PFGC01000019.1, read as the reverse complement.
GGACTTGCACTGAAGCAGCTTTACCAGTATGACTTTAAACTCTCTCGCACTATTGCCATACTACTAACCATACTTCCAGCACTCTTTGTCTACTTAGCTGGCCTAGTCAGTTTTGTTCAGGTGCTAAACATAGCCGGTGCCGTCACCGGTGGATTTCAGGGAGTTCTGATATGGGAGATGTACCAGAGATCTAAAACAAACCCCAACCCACCTGCCTTTAAATTCAATTTTCACGTCGTCGGCGTGAGATTATTCCAGGCAGCCTATCTAATTGGAGTTGTCTACGCAGTGTTATATACTGTAAATCAATTTGTATAATATTTATGAAAATAAGCAACTACAGAAAATACCGACTTCTCGAAATGATCCCAGGCACCTTAGTCTGGACAACATTAATTCTAGTCATACTTTTTTCGATTATCAAGCCCCTATGGATGGTCTATGCAGCCATCGTCTTTGATCTCTACTGGCTTTTACGAGTTCTATATTTCATTACTTACCTGACCTTTTCCTGGCGCCAATTTAGAAGACAAAGAGCCATCGACTGGATGAGTCAGGTAAAAAAGCTAGAAAATTGGAAGGACTACTACCACTTAATTTTTCTTCCGACCCTTGATGAAGAACCTGAGGTTTTACGTCATACCTTTGACGCCTTGGTGGCTGGGACTTATCCAACCAACAAGATGGTAGTGATCCTAGCCGGGGAAGAGCGAGAACTACAGCACTTCAACGAAGTCGCAAAACTCATGAAACAAGAGTATGGCGACAAATTCTACGACTTTCTTGTAACTATTCACCCGAGTGATATCCCTGGAGAAATTGCGGCTAAGGGAGCTAATTTGAATTGGGCTGGACATCGCGTCAAGGAATACGTTGACACAAAGGGTTGGGACTACGCCAAGTTAATCACATCTTCATTTGACATCGACACCGTAGTTGACCCTCAGTATTTTGCCTACTTAACCAATAGTTACGCTACCCATCCAAATCCAACCCGAGCTAGCTACCAGCCCCTTGCCTTATACAATAATAACGTTTGGGAATCACCCTCGTTTACGCGTGTCGTCGCCAACTCAACTACCTTTTGGCTAATGGCTGAACTGGCCCGGCCAAAACCACTTTGGACCTTCTCCTCTCACGCCATGAGCTTCAAGGCTTTGGTTGATGTCGGCTTCTGGCAAGCTGATATTGTTACCGAGGACTCTAGAATATTTCTGCAGTGCTTTATATATTATGATGGTGACTACGATGTGGTCCCAATGTATATTCCAGTCTCCATGGACACAGCCCATGCTGGAAAACTATCTCTCACTATCAAGAATTTGTATAAACAACAACGTCGTTGGGCTTGGGGAATAGAGCACTTCCCGTTTATGGTTTGGCACTTCTGGAAGGCTGAAAAACTGCCGCGTAGAAGATGGCATTTACTGTTTAATCTTGGTGAAGGTATGTACTCTTGGTCCACCGCGCCCATCCTGATAACCGTGTTGGGCTACCTGCCCCTATACATGGCCAGTGACATTGAAAAGGCCACCGTCGTCGCTCAAAACGCTCCTGCCATCCTACAGGTATTAATGAGTATTGCTATGGTTGGAATATTTGCGTCAGCCATTCTAAACGTGTATATGTTACCTCAAAATATTCCAGGCAATCGATTCGCCAAAATAGGACTAGTCCTTCTGCAATGGATTTTACTTCCAATCGTGTTGATAATCTTTGGATCAATTCCTGCCATCGACGCTCAAACTAGACTTCTTAGAGGTAAGTACCTGGGCTTTTATACAACAAAAAAAGTTAGAAACTAGGCCTTATTGGGAGGTAGCGGGCGATCACGATTTCCGTTGCTATAAGCCCTGTATTCCATCTCTCCTTTTCCAGCTGGTTTAACTTTATCAATCACCAACCGTCCAGACTCCAGATGAGCCTCTGTAATTTTAATTGGCTCTCCATAAATGTCAGTAAAAGCACCTGGCCATGGGTGCATAGCTCTAATCTGTCGCTCAATGTAAGCTGGGTCACTACTCCAGTCGATTAATCCATTAGTTTTCTTAATTAAACCACAACTAGTAATACCATTAGCCGGCTGCGTTACTGGCAACAACGCGCCGCTGACATATCCAGTTAAGGCCTCAATCATGACCGCCGCCCCAAGGCTAGATAATCGATCATGGATACTAGCGGCTGTGTCTGCTTGATCTATGTTAATGGCTCTCTGAAGCAATATTGGTCCGGTGTCCATGCCTTCATCCATCTTCATAATTGTCACACCAGTTTCACTATCACCAGCCAGTAAGGCTGCCTGAATGGGTGAGGCTCCCCGCCACCTTGGTAGCAGGGACACGTGGACATTTAAAAAACCTAACTGGGGAATATTCAGCAGTTCCAGGGGAACTATTTTTCCATAAGCAATAACAATCGCTATGTCCGGGCGCAGGGACCTAACCTCATCTATAAATGTACTACCCTCCGGATTGTTAGCCTTAATCCTGTGAGGTTGCAAAACTGGAAGACCAAGTCGTTGCGCAGCCAACTTGACTGGGGGTGGAGCTTGGCGTCCACGATTACCAATCTTATCTGGCTGCGTGACAACGGCGACTACAGAAATCTCTGGGGTCTGTTTCGGGTCAGCTAAAACCTCAAGGCACGGCACAGCCAGCTCAGGTGTTCCAAAAAAAATTACTTTCAGTGGTGAAGACATGGCCATTTACATGGAGTGCTTGCGATCTGACAAGTGAGTAGCTTTATCTATAAATACAACTGCCTGCAGATGGTCATATTCATGCTGTAAAATCCTAGCTAACATACCCTTAGACTTTAAATCCAAAACCGCTCCATCGCGACCCAGCCCCTTTAGTCTCACTTTGCTAGCTCGCTCGACTCCGCCGTAGACTCCAGGAACAGACAAGCAACCCTCCTCCATGGTATGGGTTCTTTCAGACATTGATACCATTCTAGGATTTATCACAACTAAATGTTCTCCAGTGGGGGAGTAATCCTTGTGTACGACAAATACCTGCCAAGACTGACCCGCCTGATTAGCGGCAATTCCAATCCCATCATATTGCAGCATGGTCTGAATTAATTCGTCAAAATAAGACTGCATCTCATCAGTTAAAATCTGATCAGTAGGCACCTCTTGAGTTTTTATTCTAACTACGTCATCACGCCCTTCCAGGCATATTTGTAGGGGACTGGCATATTTCATATCACATACATTTAACACATTTCTTTCAGTTCTTCAAGCGTCAGACCGATCAATCACAACATCTGAAGACAGATTTTTACGCTCAGGTAAAGCTCTGAGCGGCACGCTGCTTCCAGACTTACGATTCAAACTTAAAACGTATTCACCATACGGCGGCAGTTTTAAGTCACGACGAATTTCAAGTTCGGCTTCGGCAATGATGTCATAGCTGTCGTGAGCTAAGGCTTGGATTACCGGATGACTAACCACACTAGTCTGCAAGATAACCGGCGCATCCACCGCCGCTAAACGCACAAAAATCTGAGAAGCCCGCTCATGCGCTTGGTAGTGCGGATATACTAGCAGGTAATCTATCGACAAAACGACCACTAGATCAAATGAGCTCAGTGGCACTTGTCGTAAGATCTTCTCTGTAGCTATTACCACCTCCGATTCCATGATGGCTTCTTGAGATAATTGCTCATCTGTCTTTGACGCATCTACTCTCAACACCCGCTTAACCAGATTTTCCTGCTGCAGCAATATTCTTAAATCCTGTTCCAGCTGTTCCGTCCCTCTACCAGTTCGGATAAGCTTATCACTACCACAATTTGGACACACCTGAGCTGTCGCCGAAACCAACTGTGAGCACGACTGACAGGTCGCCAACTGAAATGTTCCTGCTCTATTTAAAAAAAGTAGCGCCCGCTTTGATTTAAATAACGCCTCTACTACAGGCTCACCAAACCAGCTATAATTTCCTCCAATCCGCTCCTGCTCCATGTCCACAATTAAGATCTCACGCTGTCTAGGTCTTCGACAATCTAGCAACTCTATAGTCTTATCTGCTGCGCGAGCCAACATTTTCAGAGATGGACTAAGCGACGTCATTAGTAAAACCTGCTTTCCTTTATCACCTTTAGATTTTTGCATCTCTTCATATGCAGCTAGAACTGCTTCACGAATATGAAATCTAGGGTTAGCGTCGTACTGCTTATGACTACGCGCCTCCTCCTGGTCCACAATAATTGTCCTAAAAAAACTAAGGGGTAAAGCTAGTCCCTGACGTGTCGTCAAGACTATTAAGTTATTTTCAGACTCTTCCAGTTCAGACATCAATTTAATCCACTGAGAGCCCGACTGCTTTCCAAGTAACCACCTCACTCTTTCCCTAGGTAAAGCTTCGGTTAACTCAACTGCATCAAACTGTTCTGGAACAAAAATTAAAGTGTGTCCAACAATCTGCTGGCACATCATCTGATAAGTCACCAAACAATCCTCACGATGCGAGTACCAAAGCATAGTAGGCGAGGGAGAAGCCAAAGACTCAAAAACCTTGGCAGCAGCCTCTGCTCGTCCAACCGCCTCAGCTGGAAATAAAGTAAAAGACTCTGGAGCTTCCAACGAGGCCTTTTGTTTACGATCTATGATTGGAAATTGCAACGAAAAAAAGGCATGCGGTAAAGAAATGTAGTAATAATCCGCAAACCACTTAAGCCAGCTCAACCTGGCCGCATTTTCCCACCAAGAATAGGGGAGTACCTCTACAATTGACTTAAGCTTCCTAGGATCAAGCTTATCGCCATCTTTATCAACCGCAATAACTAAACCCAATAATCTCCTTGATCTAAATTCAATCCTAACCAAGCTCCCCACTTTAACATTATCTAACAAATCATTAGGGATCTTATAATCAAAACCTTCCACCCCACGCACGGTTCGGCGATAGGGGAGAACCTGAGCAATCATGACCTATTGAATAACAAAATTTACTACCACGTTCATTACACCGTGTGAAGACTCTTGGCTCATCACCGAAGCTTTAACGTTAAGGGTTTCCATTACTCCAACCAAAACTGCTAGCGGGTTTAAAATATCAGCTGCGCTATTTTTAACTAAATCTGGATTTGTCTTTAAAATCTCAGATGGATTATTACTGACAATTGACTGTATGGCAGTCGCTTGAAAGGCGCTGGCGTTAACTTCATCTATTTCTGAAGCGCCAAAATTACCAGCAGCAATAACCGCTATTCGTGAGTTAGACTGCAGTAATTCATGATGTAAAAATCTTCCAAACTCTACATGGTTTTCAAGTCCCAACTGAGAAGTTGTCATTACTACCACTTTCGTCTCATCCAAATGATCCAGCATTATTTCAAGAGGGGAAGACACCTCAACTGATAAAACACTTGGCGCAATAATGGTCATTGGCACTTCATGCTGACCAGTATCAATAGCCTCTTTCAAATGAGTAGTTAATCCAACATCTCCTATAAACTGACGATCGCTCAAACTAGATTTCATTTGACCTGCGATAGTGGCATTAAATAACTCAGGCACCTCAGAACCATGTTCAGAAATTACAATAACCGTATCTGGCTTCATGAAATACAACTCACCCTCTAGTTCTTTTAAGGCTTTAACGGTAGCTGATTCACCAGAAGAGGCTGTCTTAATGTCACCTAAAATACCTGGGGTACTAGGCACGATAGATGTAAAGACTATAGGCATACCTTTTTCTAGCTAATAACTACTTATTTTTCTTCTTTGAACTCTTACTAGAGGCCTTAACCTTTTTAAGAGTAACTGGTTTTCCTTTCTCATGCAATTTAAGTACCGACTTTGGCACTTCAACTACTGTATCCCAAGTGTAGCCTAATTGTTCAAAAGTTGTACCAGAATCAAAAGCCCTTCGCTTACCTTTGGAAATAACAAACACCGCCTTAGACCCCTTGATTAGAGTTCCATCCGCCAAGACCATCGGACGACCTTCCGGAATAGCCTGAATATCTGCCGGAGAGGCACCGACTATCGCTGATTGATTAAAATTGTTGTCTAATATAGCTCTGTCAAAAATAGCCCGCTTTCTACCCCCAGCCCCAACGTAATAGACGGCGCCATTTCCATCATCTTGAACCAAGGTGCCTGGAGCAAAGGTGGTCTTAACGGTAATTGGCGAACCCTCTCCATAGCTATTGGCTACACCCCAACCGATATCCAATATTTCCTCTGGATTAAATCCGAGTCTACGAAAAGCCTCTTGGGAGGCAATGCCTCGTTTTTTTAATCCAGTAATTAAGTAAACAGTGCCGGCCGGATTACGTACTAGAGAAAAATCTGGAAGTAAAATTTTCTGTCCGGTCGGGTACTGCTCAACCGCTACCACTGGAACTGTAATAATTTTTCTAGTGTCGTAATTTGCCACCAACGCACCCATAGAAGTAAAGGCTCGTTTCTGACCGTTGTGAATTAAATAAATCATTCCACCAGCCTGTAGTAAGGTTCCGTCTGGATATTTAACAGTATTGGCATTCCAATCCTGCCATAATTTCTGAAAAGCCGAGTTACACCCGAAATTAGGATAACCTCCACCATACGCACCAACGCAAGGATTGTAGGTATAGAGCGCAGCGGTTGCCTTGTTACTAGGAGTAACTGATATACCATCCATGGTTGTCTTAGCAATGCCTGGTCCCCATCCAGAAACTGTGTGACCTCGCGAATTAATATCATCAACGTAACCTCGCAAACCCCGAGCTGCCCAAGTAAACTGATTTGCCATGCCTCGATAAGGAGCTGCGTCTGCCTCTGAACAGCTATCACACCGACCGTAGCCCAAAATCCAATTATCAATCGCATAGCTACTTGAACTACTCGTGATCGCGCTCGACTCCTTCTGGGCCATCACTAACAAAACCATTGGATTAATCGAGTGCCGTGTAGCCACTCGATTAATAATCTCAGCGACGCTTCGATTTTTTCCGTCTGTGTCCGAGGCAGAAATATTCTGTAACACCGAACCTTTCTCCTGAAGAAAGCGTTGAATTCCGCTGGTTGACAAATAATCAACGTACTCAAAATCACGATCAGTGATTAGCAGGTCTTTTTCAAAAGTAAAAGCTCCTACTGATAAAGGTGCAAATCCGATAGCCGCTGAAAACAATATGCCCAGCGTTAAGATAACTTGTTTCATGGGCGAAATTATGACATATTTATTTAGTAACTTCAAGCTATGAACCAAACCAACAACCATCGCCGCAACTGGCCCCTTGTTAATATTCTAGGCGTACCCGTGGACGACTGCTCTTTAGAAGAGGCTTTAACCCTGACCAATGGCTGGTTAAGGTCTGATAGAAGTCGGGTAATTATCACACCTAATCCCGAGATTCTACTACATAGCTACAGGCACAAAAAATATCAATCTATCTTAAAACTAGCTGACCTCTCTATTGCAGACGGTTATGGGTTACGTTTAGCCTCCAAAATTAAACACACAGTACCTGGCGTAGACTTTGCTAGCGAGTTACTAAAATTATCTGGTAATCTAAGGATAACCGCTGTTATTCGCCGAGACGGAAAGTCCAACGCCACCCAAGTTAGTCAGGCAATTCAAGCCTTAGCTCCCGGTGCTATTGTGTCAGTCATAGCTAGCTCCCAAGAGTGGAGCAAGAGGGGTGGAAGAGATTTGGCTGAGTCGGTCTCTCACACTGACCCTGACCTTGTGCTGGTAGGTTTAGGTTTTCCGTATCAAGAAGAGTGGTCACTGACTTATAACGACATAATTCCTACCGCCCGCTTGTTTTTAACCCTCGGCGGAACTTTTGATTTTTGGACCGGAGCAGCTAACAGAGCACCGGCTATTATCCGTCAACTACACCTCGAGTGGCTTTGGAGATTAATCAAGGAGCCAAGGCGTTATCGCAGAATTTTCAGAGCCATAATTGTGTTTCCTCTGACAGTTTTACTATCCAATAAAAGTTAACAATTGTGGGTTTGACAGGCTAGTTTGCTTTTCCTACACTTATGCCACATCTGCCAATTTGCAGGCGTTCTCTTCACGGTCGCAAGACCACTGCCAAAAGGAGGCCGCATGAGCCCCCGGATTCAATTCCCTCTGCGCCACCCGGTGCAGATTCCTCAGATGCCCGCCGCCGAACAACTCGGCTTCGGCAACTACCCGGCACCCATCGTCTTCATGATGGAGCATGATGGCAACGGCTGGGTCAACGCCCGGCTGGAACCCTACAACCCCGCGGAGCATGGCATCCGCTTCAGCTCGGAGGAAGTCGGAGCGGTCACAGCTGATCGCTGGGTAATCGGCTGGGTCCGTCAGAACTTCGGCGCGAGCTGGCGCAAGCTCTCAGATCCTCAAGTACTCGATCGGCTCACTCCGGAAGGGGTACTCTCCATCGAGGCTCTCGCCAGCCGGGCTCTCAAGCTGGCCGAGATCCATCGCCACTACGGCCTCGGCCACTTCGAAGGACTGAAGGCCTACTCCGGTCACGACGGCATCATCCGTCGCTTCCGAGCGGACCAGAACGCCAAGAGGCAGAATCAAGCCTGCGTGCGCATGAAGATGCCTCAGATCCCGGAAGCGCTGTGGCTAAGCGCTGTCGACGCTGTCGTGGCTGCCAACGCCAAGGCTGGATGGATCCCCACCGTTCCTGGCTACAGCCTCTACATCCGTCCGGTGATGGAAGCGGTCAATGAAGCCCTGTCCGTCAGGCCAGGGACTCACTTCCGCTTCTTCATCATCTGCTGTCCTGTGGGAGCCTACTACCCCGGAGGCATGCACGCCAACGACCTGTTCGTAGAGACGGACCGAGCTCGAGTTCCTCCTGGGGGACTCGGATCCGTGAAGGCGAGGGGAAACTACGCCGACATGGAAGCGCTCGATCGAGCCAAGGCGGTCATGCAGCGAATCGACCCCACGGTTCAGATCAGCCAGCTCATCTGGCTGGCAGCTGAGGACTTCGGCAAGCCGCCGCAGCTGAGGAGACTGGAAGAGGTTGGTACTTCAAACCTCGGCCTGCGGTACCTCAGTGCAGGAGAATCCCGCTTCATGACGCCATGTCGTGACCGTGGCACCATCCTCCCCAGCGTCGTGATGGACTCCTGTCTCGAATTGCTGCGCCTCCGTGGCAGCACGGTCGTGACCGGCGATGACCTCACCCTCCAGAAGCTCATCCAGCTGGCTGAAGGCGGACAGCTCCAGGAGCTGCTCGGGGCAGGCACCGCGGCCGTCACCAGTCCAACTGGTCGGATCCACGCCATCCTCAATGGCAAATACCACCGCTGGCAAGTCGGCGATGGTCAGATCGGAGCGGTCACTCAGTGGCTGTACGATCGCCTCACGGCGATGCAGTATGGTCATGAAGTCCCGCCCAACTCCATCCGGGACTGGATTGTGGAAGTTCCCACCTAGGTCAACCGAGCGCCAGCAGGCTCGTGCGACCTTCTTTTTTTTATTTAAAGAGACTTGTTTTAAGATAAAAAACAAGCTACAATCTGGCCACTATGACAACACCTCGTATTCGCACAAGATTTGCGCCTTCACCCACCGGTGACCTACACATTGGCAGCGCTCGCAGCGCTCTATATCCTTACCTGTGGGCCAAACATAACCAAGGAGATTTTTTACTAAGGATAGAAGATACCGATCAATCACGTACCCAGGAGGGTAGCTTAGAATCAATTACCGATGGACTCAAGTGGCTCGGCCTTGAGTGGGACGAGGGACCCGAAGTTGGTGGAGACTTTGGTCCATATTTTCAAAGTGAGCGCCTTGAGCTGTACAAAACGTACGCACAAAAGCTGCTTGATACCAAGCACGCCTATTATTGTTTTTGCACCAAGGACCGACTTGATCAAATGCGGCTTGATCAGCAAGCCAACAAGCAAGCTCCTCGTTATGACAAGACTTGCCGACGCCTTTCCGCTGAAGCTATTCAAAAAGAACTTGATTCAAATACCTCTCACGTCATCCGCTTAGCAGTTCCAGAAGAGGGGAGCGTTGTAGTTGAAGACCTACTCCGTGGCACCGTCAGCTTTGAAGCTAAGGATGTTGATGATCAGGTCATCATGAAATCGGACGGCTTTCCAACTTACCACCTAGCCAATGTGGTAGATGATCACCACATGGAAATAACTCACGTCATCAGAGGAGAGGAATGGTTACCATCCCTACCCAAGCACGTTCTGTTATATCAAGCTTTTGGCTGGGAGCAACCAGTCTTTGTTCACCTGTCATTATTTCTTGCTAAAGAGGGTGGTAAAGTTAGCAAGCGAAAGGGAGCTATGGGGATCTTTGCTTTTCGAGACCAGGGCTACTTAAAAGAGGCTATTCTAAATTTCTGCGCCATGCTTGGCTGGAATCCAAAGACAGGTCAGGAGATTTTTTCCATCGAAGAACTAATAGCTGCGTTTGAGTTGAAGCACATTAACATCCCAAACCCACTTTTCGAAACAGATAAGTTAAACTGGCTCAACCAACAATACCTCAAACAATTACCCTTATCTGATATTTTACGACGCATAGAAGAGCTGGCCAAGGTCGCTAAAGAGGCACAGCCTTATCAAGACTTCTTAGCTTGGTTCACTGCCTTTGAACCCAAACGTCAAGAATCAATCTGGGAAGCGCTGAGAGAGCGAATTAGCACCCTTCTAGAGGCTACTGAAACCGTAAACTGGCTTAAATCTCCAAGCTATCAAGCGGGGGATCTAGTCTGGAAGAAATCTACAAAAGATGCTGCGCTACAAGCTCTGTTGGCCGCCAAAGAGCAGTTTGTAAGTTTACCTGAAGACCAATACCTGCGCAGCAGCTTAGAGCCTACCATTATTGACTGGATAAAAACTACTGAATGGGGCAATGGTGACATACTATGGCCAGTTCGATACGCCCTCACCGGACAGCAGAAGTCACCTTCGCCTTTTGAAATGGCAGAACTTCTAGGTAAGAACGAAACTATTAGTCGACTTGAGACAGCTATTAAAATGCTCTCAGAATAAATTATGCCGAAGCTTAAAACAGCTCTTTCATTTATCAGTGCAACTCTATTAATCGGCGGTTGGGCATTTTTTTCGGCCAACGTAGCCCAAGCCCGTGTCGACGACGCCGTCTTCGAACAGATTGTCCAAACTGAAATTGGCAAGGACAGCCGCATTCAATCAATCAACGAAGATATTCAAACTAGAGCAAACGACGTCAGAGAGTTGGAAGAGCGTCGTGATGCCTATCAAAAAAATATCGAGGATATTCAGCAGCAGCAACTTGATCTAGAGAGTCAACTTGATCTTTTGGACCAACGTATTAACGAGACGCAAACCGGGATTAAATCAGCTGAAATAGAGTTAGATGTACTCCAATTAGAGATAGAGTCTCTGAAGATACAGATTCAAATTTCAGAAAACGATATTAACCGCAACAAAGAGGAACTGGGGAACTTGATTCGTGAGCTCTACCAGTCTGATCATAGAACCGCCCTTGAAATTACCTTTCAAAAAAATAAAACCTTCTCTGACTTTTTTTCAGACGTCCAATACACTAACCACATTCAATCTAAAGTTCAGACCACACTTGATACCGTACAAATTACACAGGCCACCCTCAAGGAAAAGCGCTCAGAGATGAAGCAGAAGAAGGCCGAGGTGAACGTCACCAAGCACGATCTAGAAAATGAACAAAAAGACTTGGAGGACGACGAAAGTTACAAAAATCAGTTGCTCGATGAATCAGAGCTCAACGAGGATAAGTTTCAAGAGCTCTACAACCAGGTCAGAACTGAACAACAGCAAGTAGAGGGGGAAATTTCATCTCTTCAAGGTAACGTTCAAGCAAAAATCGAAAGTATTCGCCAGGGAGTGATAGATAAGCTTCAGGACGACGATACCACTAATGACGCCGATGTCAGTGAAGGTGAACAGGATTTTCTAAATGGCGGCCCTACCAACTTCTCATGGCCAGTCAGCGGCCGTTACGTCACTTGTGGTTTTCACTGCGCCGATTATCCTTTCCGACGCATATTCGAGCATAACGCCATCGACATTGATCAGCCCCAAGGTAGCCCAGTTTACGCCTCAGCCTCAGGTTATGTCACCATCGCCAAGTTTGATGGCACATCGAATTACGCCTACCTTAGAATAGACCATGGTAATGGTCTTTCTACCGTCTATGGACACATTAGTTGTATTCGAGTAAGTGTAGACCAATTCGTTACCAGGGGAGAGGCTGTGGCTTGTAGCGGCGGTTTACCACAAACTCCTGGAGCTGGCGCCTACTCAACTGGAGATCATCTTCATTTTGAGGTTCGAGTCAACGGCATTCCTGATGACCCACTTAAATATCTACCAGCAAGTTAGCCTGGTTTAGCTAGGGAAGTGAATATGTTTGCGTCGCACAAGATATGTTTTACGACACATATCTATAGCAATCCCTATAAAAGCTACTTTATATAAACACGGTCCGGAATACGTACATCAATGTATTGGACAGCCGATCTATCTGGTACCTTCGACTTCAATACTGACGCTAGATTCTCCATCTGGACTGTTAGGTCCTGTCTCGTATCAAATCTCACAGTAAATCCCCCGGCTGAGTCCGGAATTTCAAGATGCAAATCAGTTGCAACAACGACATAGTCACACAGTGTTTCAACATAGACCGTCTCCCACTGCAGCCTCTCAAAACCATCTAGGTTCTCTTCCCCGAGCTTTAAGAGCTCCTCCTCCTTGACCCTCTCAAGCTCGTCTAGACTCTGGTCTATGGAAAGTTCACCACTCTGAAACATTTCCTGTATCTCGATACGTTTCGATCTAAACTCATCTGATCCTGATTCCAAGATTTGTTGCTGAAAGAGTTTCTCAGCTACAAACTGTCGATCTTGGCAGGTTGTAGCTGGAAAAGCAAAAGCATCTAGTGGCAAACCAGTCTTGGCGGTAAAGTTGGCATGCAGAAAAAATACAGCGTCAATATAATCTTTGGATATAATTTGCCAGCCCAGACCAAGCTCGGGTCGATTGTCATCTCTCACTCGAGGGAAGGAAGGATCAAGATCAGCAAACGATACTAACTCCTCTGTCACCACACCATCACGGTCTATGGTGTAGTAATGCTCGCGTTTATCTGTCGAGTGAGTTACCCATGCCAAACTCGGAATACGTTCAACCACAGTGATACTAACAAGGTTTGGATATTTAATATCAACATTAACATTATCCAGGGCATATGAATCACTAAAACGATCACGAATAGCTCTCTCGACAGAGCCTTCGTGCGCTGACCAATAAGTATCACGCGTAACTATTCCAACAAATTTTGAATCCAAGTACCCCTGCGCTGCCTGCGTAATTTCATCTGCACTTAAATACTGCGCTCCAGTTATGCTGATTTCCGTCAACTGAAAGCGTGGATTACGTATAGCTAAAACATAAAAAGCTGCGATCACTAAGATTACAGTTCCAATGACAGCTACCGCATCACGCTTGATCAACTCTGGTACTTTCAAACCAGGTCGTTCAACAGACGGACGACTTTCGGCTCGAGCATGCCTAACCTTCAATCGTTCATGTTGAGAGCGATGTGACGCAGCAAACTTAGTAGTCCGCTTTTTGTTCTTATAATTAGCATACCAATTCATCATACTTTGCGTATTGTACGCAACTTGAATTATAAAGGCAAATTCAGTATACTATGCCAATGCTTGGAACCAGAAAAAACATCACTGTCGGAAAAAACCAACTGTCCTATATTGAGCTCGCAAACGACTCAAGTCAGCCGGTCATTCTTTTTTTGCACGGCTGGGGTGGTTCGGCTGAATCATTTCAAACCCTCATGACAGAATTGAATAATCAGCTCTCCACACACCGTCATCTCATCGCCTTAGACCTACCTGGCTTTGGTGAATCCGCTCCCCCACTCCAGGCTTGGAGCGTGGCTGACTACTCTTCATGCGTCGTAAAATATATTGAAGCTCTATCAATAGGCCAAGTTGATCTAGTTGTCCACTCTTTTGGCGGACGTATTGCCACAAAACTATTAAACGACAGACCTGATCTTGTAAGAAAAATAGCTTACCTAGCACCAGCTGGCATCCGCGGCAACCTTGAGTATATTGCCAGTCGAGAGTCTCGGGCCAGTCGTATAAAAAAACTTTTTCAGTTTCCACTGCTCAGGCCCTTATTCCCTATTGTCAGAAAGATTGGATACAAAGCCATCGGTGGCAACGATTACATAATTTTAGATGGTGTTATGAAGGAGACGTTTTCACTAGTTACGCAGGAGGACCTAACTGCTCTACTACCCAACGTACAACATCCAACCGAAATCTTCTGGGGACGACACGACAGCTATGTCCCTGTTAGCGATGGAGAGTACATGACCAAAGTAATGAAGCAAGCAAACCTCACAATTTTTGAAGATGGTCGACACGGCATCCACCGGACGCACGCTACCCAAATTGCCAACCGACTAAAATCATTCCTATGAATCAACTTTTCATAGACTACTACTGGCCACTGGACATCTTGCTACATGTATTATTTATTTTACCCGTAGCCGGAGCTATTTTGCGCTGGACATCGGTCTGGCAAATTAAAGAATATCGTTGGGACAGATTAAAGGACTACTTCTCTACACGTAGCGGTAAACTTTTCATTTTATCTCCCTGGATCTTTATCGAGATCGTCGCTGGAGTATACTTACTAACAGCTCAGGCCTGGGGTGACTCAAATCTGATCGCCATAATTTTTCTACCCTGGTGTGTTTTAATTGCCCTTGAGTGCGCTCGCGTTGTGCGAAGACCGGCTAGGCCTCTCTGGACTACTAAGACCATAATCACTTCCCTTGCCTCATTCACGACCCTGGCTGTGCTCTACGTTTTGATCCGGTTAGCTCTCCCTGAGACCTCAATCCCAACCAGTCATTTCGGAGTGTTGTCACTACTACTTGCCGCCGTTCCGCTGATTGTAACTATCTGGATTGAATTACTTAGACCACTTGTTAATTCACAAAAAAAATCCACTCTCCACCAAGCTAAAATCAAACTTCAAAAGGTAAACCCAATTGTCATTGGTATTACCGGCAGTTTTGGAAAAACCTCGACGAAGCATTTTCTTAAGATTATATTAGAAAAGCGCTGGAAGGTTTTAGCAACACCTAAAAATATAAACGTCGACATCGGAGTGGCTCAAACGATTTTATCGTCCCTTAAAGAAGACCACGAAATTTTAATTGTAGAAATGGGAGCCTATCGCCCCGGTGAAATAGCTGCCATCTGTAATCTTGTCTCGCCAATCATTGGAGTAATCACAGCGGTCAGCGGACAACACCTATCTCTGTTTGGATCGCTCGAGATAATTAAGAAAACTAAAGCCGAGCTTTTACAATGCTTACCAGCATCAGGTTTAGCCATACTTAATCGTGACCTTCAGGCCTGTCGCGAAATAGCCCAATATAGTCCCGCTCCCGTGCATTATTTCTCAGTTCTTGATAACGCCCACATCTACGCCACCGATATAGTCGTAATCCCACATCAGATTAAATTTACTCTACATATCGGCCTGCAACGCACTCGTGCTCAAGTTAGTTTAAACGGTGTTCAAGCTTTGCCGGCTGTACTAGCTGCCGTCGCTGTAGCAAACCATTTAGCAATGCCGATTGAGGAAATAGTAGCGGGCCTTGATCGCTTAAGTGCACCTGCCGGCACGATGCAACTTAAAAACGGGCGTCATCACTACTCTGTAATAGACGATAGTTATAACGCTAACCCGGATGGCTTCTTAGCAGCCCTAGACTATCTCGCACTTTTTACAGATAAAAGGAAAATTGTCATTACACCAGGAATGTTGGAGCTAGGTACAGACAGCGATAAACATCATCGTTCTGTCGGACAGCGCATAGCCGAGGTAGCCGATTTGTTGATAATTACCAAGCGTGACTTTAGTCGCCCGCTCTCAGAATCAGCCATGGCCGCCGGTATGTCCGCGGAACAAATTATTGTAGACGAACGAATTGACCGTTTAATAGAAAATAAACTTAGCGATATCACCACTGATGATATTGTGCTGATTGAAGGTAGAGTTCAAACTAAGATCAGAAATTTCATCGTTCCCGACATTAGTTAATATGCCTCTATTCAAATCTCCAATTTCACCTCACCTCTCGCCAAATGCTTCAAAGCAGGACATACGGCTAGCCTTGCGATATTTGATAACTCCTTGGCTATGGCGGTACTGGAAAAAAGGTCCTCACATTGTCCAACTAGAGAATAGTTTTAAAAGAGATTATCCAGGGTCTACTGCCCTCGCCGTAGACAGCGGTAGATCGGCCCTGCGCTTAGTACTTGAGGGGCTCAACTTAAAACCAGGTGACGAGGTTGTCACCCAAGCCTTTACCTGTATTGTTGTACCAAACGCCATCCGTGCGGCTGGAGGCACACCTAGGTTTCTTGATATTGACTCTACCTACAACCTGAGTCCGGAAATCCTCAAAGCCACCCTTTCAAAAAATCACAGAATTACCGCAGTAATTGTTCAACATACATTCGGCGTACCAGCTGACATCCTCTCTATACAAAAAATTTGCCAAGATCACAGTATCACACTGATTGAAGATTGTGCCCACTCATTAGGAGTCAGTGTCAATTCACAGCCAATTGGAAGTTTTGGCGATGCTGCTATCTTTTCCTTCGGTCGTGATAAAGTTATTTCCAGTGTCTCTGGCGGTATGGCTATAGCCTTTCGAAAAGATCTACAAAAACACCTAAGCAACCTTGAGCCTAAACTCCCACTACCCAGTCTTTTTTGGATAAAACAACGACTGCTGCACCCTGTCATTTTTAGTGTGGCTAAGCGCCTATATTACGTAGTTAACGTGGGTAAAGTTATAATCGCTGTAGGACGCAAGCTTAGATTACTTCCAGATGTTTTAAGCACACAAGAAAAGGCCGGCCAGGCTCCAGCACAAGTTTATCGGCTGCCCAATGCCATTGCACATCTAGCCATCCAACAGTACCAACAGTTACCAAAAAACCTAGAGCATCGCCACTCCATTGCAAAAATGTATCGGGCCAATATTAAACACCCGTCACAGCAAATTCCACCTAACTCAAAACCGCTCTATCTTCGTTACAGCATAGAAGTTAAAAACCAGACGGAACTGTTGAAAAAAGGCCGCTTACAGGGTATACTGCTGGGCGATTGGTACACAGATATAGTCATCCCCTGCAGCGCAAACCACTCAGACATAGGCTACATCGATGGTTCATGTCCAGCAGCAGAACGACTAGCAACCCGCATTGTTAATCTACCGACCAATCCACTTACCTCACCCACCGCGGCCCAGCAAGTCATCAATTTTATAAATCAGGCAGCTTCATGAATATTCGAGTCGATCACAACCCCTCTCAAGCAGACTGGCAAGCTTTTTTACTAAACAGATCCACACCTCCATTTCTGCAGGCTTGGGAAATGCAAAAACTCCACGCCAGCCTTGGTGAACAGACGCTGACGCTAGCATTTTACGACGACGACTCAGGCGACATGGTTGGACTAGCTTTAGCCATCGTCGTTCACGCTAGACGCGGTAATTATCTCTTTTTGCCATACGGCCCAGTACTAACCGCCTCTGCCTGGAAAGCGCTTCCAGAAATCACCCGACATCTAAAATCTATTGGCAAGGACAACGACCTAGATTTTGTTCGATCATCTCCCTTCATTATCGACTCCACACAAAACCGTCAGCTGTATCACGGAGCTGGTTGGAGACCTGCACCAATCCACCTATTGGCCGAGAATCTTTGGCTCCTCGATATTTCATCACCTGAAGAAGAGGTGCTGAAAGGTATGCGCAAGACCATGCGCAATCTTATTAGACGAGCTGAGCGAGACGGAGTGAGGATTGAACAGACGAACACACCTGAAGCAGTTGATATATTCATAGATATTCACCAACAAACCGTTGAGAGACATAAATTTACCCCTTACAAGGACGATTACTTCAGGGCTCAAGTTGAGGCCTTTCGCGAAAGTGATGTAGCTAGAGTCTTCATTGCCTGGTACCAAGATATTCCAATATCGGCAGCCATCATGATGTACTATGGTGACATTGGATCCTACCATCACGGCGCTTCTCGCTCCGACTACAATAAAATTCCAGCCAGCTATCTCCTCCAGTGGGAAGCTATCAAAGAGGCTAAAAAGCGCAATTGCAAAACTTACAATTTTTGGGGAGTTGTCCCTGAAAACAAAGAGAAGTCACGCCTCTTAAAAAGACAACACCCATGGATAGGTATCAGTCGCTTTAAAAGAGGCTTTGGCGGAAGCCAATTTGATATCCTCCACTGTCATGACCTACCCCTTAGTTCTACTTATCCATTTACCTGGACCATAGAAACAGTTAGGCGTTTAAAGCGCGGACAATAAACTACTTTGCCTCTTTTTTAATTTCCGTTACCCCTTGCATGTAAGGATGCAACACGGTCGGAATTTTAATAGATCCATCCGCTTGCTGATAGTTTTCCATAATTGCCAGCGGTACACGAGACGATACCACAGCGGTTCCATTTAGAGTGTGTACCAATTCCCTCTTGCCACTATCGGTAACATACTTGGTATTCAAACGGCGTGCCTGAAAATCTGTGCAATTTGAGGTTGATGTTACCTCACCCCAATCATTCTTAAATGGCATCCAGGCCTCGATGTCGTATTTTCGATAGGCCGAGCCCCCTAAATCTCCAGTACAACAATCAACTACCCGATAAGGTAATTCTAAACCGTCCATTATTTTTCGCTCTACTCTAAGAATTTCATCGTGCATTTTATCCGAATCCTTAGGCTGACAAAAAATGAACATTTCAACTTTGGTAAACTGATGCACTCGATAAAGTCCCCGTGACTCTCGACCATATGAACCGGCCTCAGTTCTAAAACAATGAGATACAGCAACTATCCGTTTTGGCTCATCCAATTCACCAGCCGCAAAGGTGTGATCCTTATAATACCCAGCTAACGCAATTTCTGAAGTCGCAATTAAGGACAAATCAGTTCCCTCAATACTATAAATTTGCGTTTCGTCACCTCTTGGATTATAACCAGTTCCCTCCAGTATTTCCTGATAAGCCAAATCAGGAGTTATCATTGGAGAAAACCCCTCAGACCGACAAACCTCCATGGCATAGTTTACCAGGGCCATCTCCAATAAAGCCGCGGCTCCCTTCACAAAATAAAAACCGGCACCCGCTACAGCTGATCCACGATCAAAATCCAAAATATCTAGCTCCTGACCCAAGGCCACGTGATCCTTTGGTTCAAACTCAAAACGAGTCGGCTCACTATGCTGAGCAATTTGACCATTTCCAGCATCATCACTACCAACTGGAACTCCCGGGTGTGTCATGTTTGGTACTGACAACTTAGCCGGAGTTAACTCACTATTAATCTCGGCCAACTCTGCCTCTACCTCAGCAAGCTTAGTCTTAAGACCTTTTCCCAGAGCTATAATCTCCTGAGCTTCCATTGAGGACTTGTCCTGAATTTTATTCAAACGCTCCGCATTATCATTCCTCTGTGCGCGCAAAGCATCTGCAATCTGTAGATGGTTTCTATAGCGCTCATCTAACTCAAGTAAAACTTGAACATTAACCGGCATATTCCGCAATTTAGCGTTCTCAGCGACCGCCTCGGCGTTATCCCTTATAAATTGCATGTCCAACATAGAATCTAAGCTAAGCCTAATTTATCAGCATCTTGCTGCATAGCAGCTAAACATATCTCAATCGCCTGCTCCAACGGTAATCCAATTAACTCTTCTGATTTTGCCGCCATTTCTCGATCAACTCCTCTAGCAAAAGACTTGTCCTTCAACTTCTTACGCACACTACTGGCTTTTACAGACCCAAGACTCTTATCCGGCCGCACCAGCGCACAAGCGATTATCAACCCAGTTAATTGCTCCAAACACATCAGAGTTTTTGACATCAGTGTCTTCGGTTCAATTTTATGCATGTAATTATGCTCACGGACTGCGTCAACCACGTCTTTGTGAACGCCTCTTTCCTCCAACATCTTAGCCCCCACCAAGCTATGCTCTTCCAGGGCACACTTCTCATAATCAACATCGTGCAATAAACCAGCGATTCCCCACACCTCTGGGCTACTAGCTCCAAAATGTTTACCAAGAGCCACCATAATACTTTCAGTAGCCAACATGTGACGACGTAACCCTTCGTCAATCACCTCACTAAAAACCAGCTTCTCAGCCTCTGCTCGAGTAATACCAGAGTCAAAATTAGACAAAGTCGTGTCGTCAACAGACTTAACTTCTACAGAATTAACCACTAAATCAGGAGACGTCTGTACTGACTGATCGCTCAGCTTTGGTCTCAATAGTGGAAACATCACACACTCCTTAATTGGCTTATCCATCAAAAAAGAAAACAGTCTTTCGCTTACCCCAAAACCACAGGTTGGCGGCATACCAAACTCCAACGCTTCAACAAATTCTTCGTCATGCATCTGTGCCTCACCATCGCCCGCCTCTCGCAGCTTAGCTTGGTCTAAAAAGCGCTCGTGCTGTTCAGCTGGATCATTAAGCTCTGAATAGCCATTTCCTACCTCAGATCCCGCTAAAATTACCTGGAACCTCTCAACCACGTCTAACCTTCCAGCGTGGCGCTTAGCCAAGGGTGACACCTCTACAGGGTGATTAACTAAAAATACAGGACCTGCTATTTGCTTTCTCAACTGCTTCCATATTGCATCAATCAGTTTACCTCTACCCCTAATTTCGGAAACGTTGACACCACATTTCTCAGCAGCCGCCTGTAGTTCTGCATCACTAGCACTAGTTACATCAACGCCGGTTGCCTCAAGAATTGTCTCACAGTAGTCAATCCGACCCCACGATTGATTTAGGTCAATATCAAATCCTCTAATCGAAAATTCCAACTTACCGAAGGTTTGTTGTACAACATATTTATACATTCTCTCTACCAAAATCATACCCATTTCGTAATCCGCAAAAGACCAGTAAAACTCCATCTGAGTGTAATCCTGTAAATGTTCGGGGCTTAAACCCTCATTGCGAAATTGTCGTCCGATCTCAAACGTTTTTTCAAAACCGCCTACCATCAACCGTTTCTGCCAAAGCTCTCCCATAGATATACGCAAATACAGATCCAAATCCAATGCCTTATGATGAGTCACAAATGGCTCAGCGTCAGCTCCTCCTGGAGTATTTTCAAGTACCGGAGTTTCCACCTCTAAAAAACCTTCAGTCACTAAAAATTGTCGCATCGACTGCCAGAAAATTGATTTCATTCGAAACATCTCCCGCAGTTCAGGTCTCATAATCATATCCACATAGCGCCTGCGGTATCGAGCCTCATCATCTTGCATCCCCTTCCACTTGTCTGGCAATGGCCTAACGGATTTGGTCAGAATACTAACTGACTTGGCTAGCATTGACCGCTCACCTTTTTTTGTTACAAACGGCGTCCCAGAAACCTCTACAATATCACCAACATCAACTACATCGACCACCAAGGAGAAATCCTCTTCAGAAAGATCCTGGTTAGTTAAAACAATTTGCAAGCGACCAGAGGCATCCTCGATAGTAATAAAGATCAATTTACCATGAGCCCTTTGTAATCTAACTCGACCAGAAATAAATTCTGTTTTCTTCTCCCCTTCCAAATCATCAAACACATCCAAAAAACCTTGGACCGAAATAGTTCGCTTAGTTGTCGCTGGGTATGGGTCTAGCCCTAATAAGCGCAGCTTCGCTACCTTCTCACGACGAATATCATATTCAGAACTATTCTCACTCATAGTTGAGTAAACGACTCTACCTTATTCTACGCTCAAGATTCTATACTTAACCTGTCCACCGGGCGTTTCAACTGTAACCTCCTCTCCTACGTTTTGACCGATGAAGGCTCTGCCCAAAGGAGATTCATTAGAAATTAACTTATCTGCTGGACTTGACTCAGAAGACCCCACGATAGTGAAAGTCATTTCCTCACTATCTGAATTCTTTACAGTTATAGTTGAACCAACCTCAACTGTCTCGGTATTATTTTTATGCGAAATAATCGCACAGTTTTTAATTCTCTGCTCTAATTCAAGAATCTGCGCCTCTACAAAGCCTTGCTCCTCCTTAGCCTCGATGTACTCGGCATTTTCTGATAAATCTCCCAGTTCCTTGGCCTCCTGAATTCTCTCAGCCAATTCCCTTCGCTTAACCGTCTTAAGCTCTTTAAGCTCCAGCTCTAGCTGCTTTAACCCCTCTTCCGTTACATAAAACTTCTTGTCTGTCATTTCGATGTTTTACTATTGACGTGACTTATTCTACTGATTATTAAAACCCCTGTCAATCACTGAGCTGTTGATCCAAAATATTCACGCAATGCCTCCCGCGCGGCTGGCAGAGCTGCGTCATTGCCTCCACCGCCACCTTCAACCAAAACAGTTATTGCAAGCTCTGGAGATTCATATGGCGCAAAGGCAGTAAACCATGAATGTGTCTCATTATTCGGATCTCCAAATTGAGCAGTACCAGTTTTTCCAGCACTGGTTACCGGTAACGACAATAATGAACGAGCGCTGCCATAGGTTACCGCCTCTCGCATGCCTTGTTGAACTATTGATATGGAATGAGGGCTTACCACCTGATTATTATGAATTTTTGGTTCATGCTGGTAAACAGTTTCACCAAGTTGATTAGTTGTTCGCTCTACTACATAAGGTTCGTAGAAGGTTCCTCCATTAGCAATAGTTGCCGTGTAGCTCGCTACCTGAATTGGAGTGACTAAGATGTCACCCTGTCCGATGGCTAAATGATAGGTATCGCCGATATACCACGGCTCATCTTTATACTCCTCTTTCCATGCCTTAGACGGCAAGAATCCATCACTCTCTCCTGGCAAATCAATCCCTAACCTACTAGCCAACCCAAAACGTTTAGCGTAATCAGTTATACGCTCTACTCCAAGGCCCGACGTAGTTTCATTATCACCACCACCAGCCAAGTAAAAAAAGGTATTCACAGATTCCGCCAAAGCCTTTGTAACGTTCGTCGTGCCGTGACCACCTGGCTTCCAATCTGGAAAGAAGAATCGGTCAATTTGAATTCCACCATTACTTTCAACCGTAGAGGTTGCCGTAATTACACCCTCTTCAAGCGCTGCAGCTGCAACTACCGGCTTAAAAGTGGATCCAGATGGATACGTTCCAGTTATAGCTCTGTTAAACAATGGATTGCGCTCATCGGCCGTCAGCTTCTGGTACTCATCCTGTGAAATGCCACCAACAAACAAATTATCATCGTATGATGGATAGGTGACCAAAGCTCTAACAGCGCCAGACCTAGGATCAATCACAACTGCTGAAGCGCCTGGTAAATCTCCTGCCTCAACAACTTCTTGTAGCTTGGCGTAGAGTGACTCCTGAAGGTCCTGGTCAATTGTCAGATAAAGATTATCCCCTGCTACAGCTGGACTATCTGAAACCACCGCTGTTTCTTGTCCACGGTTGTTGACTTCAATCTTCCTTTCTCCATCTTGTCCTCGGAGATAATTTTCGTACGACAGTTCTACCCCTGTTTTACCAACGGTATCATCCAATCGGTAACCTGACTCAGCCAATTCTTTATACTCAACCTCTGAAATTTTACCAGTGTATCCAAGGATGTGCGAAAACGCAGGCCCGGCCAAATACTCTCTAGCGTAATACGCATCTATAGAGACACCGGGAACTCTGTGCACTGCGCTCATAATGGCCAAAGCCTCGCTGTAAGGTATGAAGGTTCTAACTGTAACAGGCTGGCCACTAAGGCGTGATCTTTCTAACTCTTGACCAAGCTGCTCCTGGTCTATTTGGCCATACTCTGAAATGGCTACTAAGGCCTCTTTATATTTTGCATCAGTTCGCCTAGGTAATTCACGAGCAGTAATTCTAAGACGAAAGTCTGGTACATTTTTTACCAATAAATTGCCATCAAGATCATACACAACCCCACGGAGGGATTTTGTCACATCTAAATGGATTCTGTTTCCCTCGGCTATGCTTCGATACGCAGACCCTCTGACAAGCTGCAAGTATGATATTCGGACAACCAGAACTAAGCAGACCGCTGCAACGACTACGAGCAGTCTCCTTAATGGAAAGTCATTAGCTGCTCCTGTCATTCTTTCACCTCCCTCAAGTGGCTGCTCTGGCGGTACGGCATCAATAATATCCCCAACTCGTTGGGAGCGAATTGGCTTATTAGCGTCAGCGTATAGTTCGAAAGGGTCCTTCATACTAATATGCTGCGGATTTTATTCCGACGAATCTTTTACTCACTAATCGATGAGCAACAAAATATAAACCAGCAACTATGCCATGGGTAAGTGACTGCCACAATGCCATTCTCAAGCTTAGTTCGTACCAAGCTGCAGGGATCGAAGTAGCTGAAAAACTACTATCTATCCAGGTAAACCCAATAACACCTCCCCAAAATACCCACGTGCTTATAATGGCTGGTAAAACAACCGCATACTCCGCATCTTGCTTCAACACCCGGTCTCGCAAAAACAATGCTGCAAAAGACGCTAAGCTAATAGCGCCTAGGTAAACACCAAAGGGCAAGCTACTAGAAAGGTCCATCCAACTACCAATCACAAAAGAGACTATTAGTCCCGTCCATGGACGATAAAAAATAGTTAGCAAAATTACAGCTAAAACATCTAGTTGAATATATGTTGACAAGCTACCCCACTGCCTAACGAAACCCTGCTGAAGAGAAACTACTATGATTACACTTATAATCCACAATATTATTAAAAAAAATCTACGCATAGTCTATGGCAGCAATACCGTAACTACGATAAGCTTAGTCGGATCATATAACGGTCGCAAAGAAGCCTCTTTAAATAATGAACCCGGCTCTTCATGTACCTCCTGAATTTGTCCAACCACTAAACCGTGTGGCACACCTGATTCCGCACCGCTGGTTTGCACCATTTCTCCTACTTTTAATTCATCAAACTGCGGAATAAATTCCATAGTTAGAGACAAGTTATGCTCACCTGAAACCATACCAGGACTCTGCGCTTCGTTCTGAACTACTGCACTGACCAATGAGTTAAAGCTGGTGCTTAGCAACACCGTCGAACTATTGTCATCGACAGAGTCAACGGTGCCTACTAACAAGCCATTACCAGCAATTACTGCCAACCCAGGAATAACTCCACTATTCTTACCTCTGTTAACAACAATAGACTCCGACAAATCGTCAGTGGTTCTTCCCACTACTTTTGCTGTAACGGCCTGAAAAGATCTGCCCTTTAAGAAATTCAGTTGCTCCTCCGTCAATCGCGTCTCATCAACTAGTGTTTGAAGGTGAGCCTTCTCTACTAAGGCATCATATAAATTACTCTCGATCTCCTTGGTGTAAATAAGCAACTCTTCTCGAGTCATATTGTCAAGATCCAACGGACCGGTTAGATTTTCCGCCGACTGCCGATAAATCAGGCCAGCTACGGGATTAATGACATATCGAGATAAATTTTCCAGCGGTCTTAACAATCCAGAATAGTGCAGGCCAATTAAAATCAATATTCCACCTACCACCATCCATAGGCGTGGCATCCGGGATCGAAACCTCTCTAATCTACCGCTCATAGCAGATTACTGCGATAAACCATCAGCAGCAACCACGAACAAATCAGAGGCTGCCTCAATGTCTTCCAGTACAATTCCAGTTCCACGAACCACTACAGTCAGAGGGTCATCAACCACCATCACCGGAATTGACACTGCCTCAGAAATTCTCTTGTCCAAACCTCTTAGTAGAGAAGTTCCTCCAGACAACAACATTCCCCTCTCGTAAATATCAGCCACAAGCTCTGGTGGGGTAGATTCAATAACCAACTTAACATTATCAATAATTGTTTGGATTGATCGATTCATCGCTTCACGTAGATGATCACTAGTGATAATAATCTCCCTAGGGAGTCCAGATATCATATCTCGTCCACGCACCTTTGCTTCAATTCTCTCGTTGTTCTCATGCACAGACCCAATGAAAATCTTGGCATCTTCGGCTGTTTTCTCACCTAACAAAATATTAAAATGATCACGGACGTAATTGATTATATCTTTGTTGAGCTCACTGCCAGCCGAGCGCAGGGATCTTGAAGCCACAATTCCACCAAGAGATATTACAGCAATGGATGTTGTTCCGGCTCCAATATCAACAATCATATTTCCGGTTGAATCCTCTATCGGAACTCTAGCTCCAACCGCTGCTGCCATCGGCTCCTCTAGCAAAAAAACTTCACGGGCGCCCGCGCTAACCACAGCGTCTTCAACCGCCTTCCGTTCCACCTCTGTGATATCTAAAGGAATTGAAATAACAACCCGAGGACGAGGAAATACAGAAAATGTTTCTCTGTGCACTTTATCTATAAAGTGCTTCAGCATTTTTTCAGCTACCTCAAAATCAGATACCACCCCATCTACCAAAGGCTCTGTTGCTATAATGTGAGGCGGCGTTTTTCCAATCATCTGCTTAGCGTCTTGCCCCACAGCAATGATTTGATCATTGCGTGTATTGATAGCAACAACCGAAGGCTCATTGATGACAATGCCCTTCTCTTTAGCATAAACTAAAGTATTGGCAGTGCCAATGTCTATGCCCAAATCAGTCGATAGTGAACCAAAAAACTTCTTGATCATAGGAAAATTTAACCGAGCAAGCTTACTGGAGATAGGTCAATTTGTCAATGCTCTTACTGAACACGTAATGTGTTCAGAAGAAATTTCCAATATCTCTAAAGGTCACAAAAACTACCATCAGTAAAAGTAGTCCAAATCCTATGGAATGTACTAATGACTCAACTTTTTCGTTAACCGGCTTGCCGCGTACTAGCTCAATTAACACAAACAACAACCGTCCCCCATCAAGAGCTGGTATTGGGAGTAGGTTAAACAGCGCTAGATTAATAGACAGGACCGCCATAAATTGAAGCAATGAGGTCGCCCCCAAGCTGGCCACCTGTCCAGTTAATACCGCTATGCCAATTGGTCCGGAAACATCGTCACTAACCTTGGCCTTCAAAAAGAGATCAAGAAACAAATTAACCAGAGCCACAAAAATTTGTTTTGTTATAACTAAAGTAGTCTTAACCGCTTGAGCAACTGATGACACTAAACCATATCTAGCTGTAACCACGTCCTCGATTCCAACTCCAATGCCAATATATCCAGCATCACCATATTGAATTGGGCCAGGAGTAACGGACAATTTAATATTCTCATCACCCCGCTTAATTTCCAATTCAACTTCAGCATCCGTAATTTTCCCTAGCTGCTCCTGTAACTCCGCCGCCGTGGGATCAACAGCCCCATCTACTGACAAAACGACATCGCCTGCCATAACTCCAGCTGCCTGAGCTGGAGTTGACTCACCAACATTTGTCACGACCAGTCTTTGATCTGATACCACCGCCCCCTCTGTAACCTGATCAATGGTGGTGGGAACTCCTAACATAAAAACACCACTAAACAGCAGTACAGACAACAGCAAATTCATCATGATTCCGGCCGTCAAAACCACTATTTTAACTAGCGGTGACCTAGATGAAAAACTACTCCTATCGTCCTTATCGCGTTGCATATCTGGATCATCACCGGCAACTCCTTTTATCCTAACAAACCCTCCTAATGGAATTGCATTTACGGAATACAAGGTCTCCCCATACTTTTTTCCAAACAATCGCGGTGGAAAACCAAAGCCAAACTCATCAACCTTAAGCTTGAATAACCGAGCAGCTAAAAAATGTCCACACTCATGAAAAATAACCAACACCGACAACACTAATAGAAATGCCGCTGTAGTAGCTAGTATGCTCACGATTAGATTTTCATCAAATCAGACTCTTTCTGTTCGGAGGCTTCCTTGATCTCCTTATTTACCTGATCTACCAATGACTGAACTTCCTTCTCCATACGGAACAGATCATCTTCAGAGATTTTTCCGCTCTTCTCCTGTTCCTTTAAACTCTTCATTTCCTCTTCTCTGATTTGCCTTACATGAATTCGAGCTTCTTCTGCCTTTTCATTCATAATTTTAACCAACTCCCGACGCTTCTCCTCAGTTAACTGGGGTACAGCGATCCGAATTTGCTCTCCATCAACTACAGGGTTAAGTTGCAAATCACTTTCTCTTATCGATGTCTCAATTGCCTTAACAACTGTCTTATCCCAAGGCTGAATTAATATCATCTGTGGCTCAGGTACTGAAATACTAGCCACCTCCTGCAACTTCATCATCGATCCATATGCCTGAACCATTACCTGGTCAACCATGGCCGGCGTTGCCCTGCCGGTGTGTAGGGTTCCAAAACTCTCGTGTAAATGGTCCAGGGCATCTTGAAAATCAATTTTCTTCATATGTATATTTTACTTAGAAGGAGCCGAGACCAACCCCTTTTTCTTCTCTTCAACTAATTCGGTTCCAGCAAACACAGTATTTGGATCTGCCGTATCAACCAGCAGACTTGTTATTTTACGACCTGAGGGAAAGGTTTCAATTGTTTCCCAGGTAATTCCTCCATCAACAGTTTTATGAATTATGCGGCCGACCGTAAATAACAAGGTCCCCGCCGCATCTGGTCGAACTGCAAAGGTTGTCATGGCTGAATTTTCCGGCGCCCCCCGTGCGATTAACGTCGTAACATAATTCCACTGACTTCCTCCGTCCTGGGAATTGAAAATTCCCTCAGTCGTGACCAGGTAAAGCTCGTTAGAATTTGACGGACTCATGGTTAAGTATTTTACAATTCCCAACGGCCCCAATTCTTCTGGTAAAGGCTCGGCAAATATGTCCGCCCAAGTAACTCCACCATCAACCGTTTTATGAATCGTCCTATCTAACTCAGTTATGTATAGAACTCGACTATCAAGCTGACTCATTGTAATTCCAATCAAAGGTTCGTCCACTTGTGTCAAAACCTGCCAATTAGCACCAGCGTCTTCGCTAAATAAAACAGTTCCAATTGAAGTAACTGCATAGATCTGATCACCATTGAACCAGTCAACTACAATTCTAGTAATAATCGCGTTCTGGGAATCGGTGTACACAATATCCCAAGCTCCACCACCATCTACCGTCTTAAGAATTGTATTTCCTCTAACAGTAAACACAACATTGCTATCAACTAAGCTAATGGCCACATCCCGAATCCGATCTGGAGTCAAAGGGAGTTGATACCACTGCTCTCCTTTTGTTTCAGTCTTCCACAGCCCATCTTCTTTTGTAGCCAGATAGAGGACATCGCTATTATTTGGATCTTGAACTAGCTTTTGTACATTAACACTAGAAATGCTAATTACTTTCTTTTTTTGTTGGCCCACGAATACTTTTTGCTCCCAAGACTGACCCTCATCACTGGAACGAAAGACCCCTCCATCCGCCACAGTGCCACAGCTAGCACCCATCATAACGATACCAAAGACTAGGGTTCCGATTGCAAATATTTTTTTGTTCATAGACGAATTGTCAAATAATCTAGAATATTCTTCTTATTCACCTTTCTAATTTCCATGAGTCGTATTCGATCTATTAAGGCCAACCTGATCGCACTCTGTCGTTTTCCCCACTGACTAGCAATGCCTTCCAAACGATCCCTTTGCTTAATAAAAACTAATGCTTGATCACTACGCGTCGCTAGCAAAAAGATGTCGTGAATAACCTCCTGTGCAGTATCAAGGTACTTGCTCAACTGATGCAGCTCCTCATTATCCTTAACTGACAAACCGAATTGCTTTTTTACTGCAGCGTCTCTCGCTGTAACACTCCCCTCCAAGAAGGAAATCCAAAATTCTGCTCTCGATGCAAATCCACTCCCAGAAACACCGACGCTAACTAGATCGTGTAATCTCTGAAACCTGCCACTAGACATGTGCACAGCTTCCTCCAACTCACCAGCTGTCAGGGCCTGGTCCAACACGCTCGCCACCTGCCTCGCTTGCGCGCCTATCAACGGCGGTACGTAAACAGTGTGCAGCCTCGATCGTAATGTATCAGGAAGTTGATCTGGAGTGCTAGTTGCTAAAATAGTCACTGTCTCTGCCTGTGGCTCCTCCAACACCTTTAACAGGGCGTTAGCCGCTTGCCTTGT
>PFGC01000029.1 GCA_002781785.1 Candidatus Kerfeldbacteria bacterium CG15_BIG_FIL_POST_REV_8_21_14_020_45_12 | reverse complement strand
ATCGGCGCCCTTTTTTTTGTTGAAAACAATAGCTCAATCTGGTATGGTGGTCTGTACCATGTATACGTCTATATAGAGCATGAAACACGCATCCTTTTTTCTATTTTTTTTCTCACTCTTACTACCACTGTCTAGCGCCAGTGCTGCGAGCGTTACGCTGTCAACTGATGGTTGTTTTGAGCGAGCTGGCTCAGATGGAGCTAATTTCACTGTGTGGATGAACGCGCCCGTTTGTAATATTACTTTTGGGGCCAGCAGTGAAGCTGTGGTATCTGTAACAGTCTTAAATCTGGATCCACAAATGATGACAGTGTCTTCTGATGATTTAGTATCAGAAGTATCTTTGAGCGATGAGGATCTCACTATATCGACAACGCTACCAGCCGGAGCTTCTACCTTGGAAATTTCCCCCTGGGACTACGATTCTGAAACTACAGACTTTTGGTTTGGAGCTATTAGTGATCCGCAGAATAAAACTGCCGGTGAGTTGAACCCAACGTTTGATTCAGTTAATGAAGAGATGGATCAGCTGCATGTACCCTTTGTGACAGTATCCGGTGATGTAATTAAAGGCAGCACCTCAGATGCAGATATGCATTGGACAGAATATGAATTATACGAGGCGGCTTTTCGTGGCTTTGATGGAATGCATTTTTTGGTGCCAGGAGATCACGATGCTAGACAGGATTTAGATACATATTACGAGGCCTTTTTCGGTCCGCGTGATTATACTTTTGTATATGGTAATACTCGATTTGTTGGATTAAATACTACTGAAGACTTTAATGACGAAGGTCGCCTGACCGCCGATCAGCTTGATTGGATTGAAGCAGCGCTGGCCAATGCCACTGAGCCAAATATAGTTATTGTTATGCAGCATCCGTTGGTGCCCCCAAGTTGGGCGAATAGTGGTGGTATTGCTGATGATCAACGTTTAGAGCTCGGCTCTCTTTTTACTGAGTATGGTGTTGATCTAGTTTTAGTAGGGGATGCACATGGCTTTGAGAGTAAAGTTATCACTGGTGACGATATCACAGGCCTATCAGGATCTGTTTGGCAACTTGACGTGGCGGGTGCCGGAGGAACCTACAAGAACTATTTTGACACTGGCCATTTTTTTACGTTGATTCATGTTAACGGCACTGAGTTGTCTTATGATTTTTTTGATGAAGAAACGGTTGATAATCAACTTGACTACAGTTCGCCAAATGATGGCGCGGCTAGTGAAATAAGCGTGACCTATACCAACAATAGCCTAGAGGACATGGCTTTTTGGCGCATACCGTTTAACGTGGCGGCAGAGGCTGATGTATATATTAGTGATTCGGCGGGTAATTTTATTGAGCCGACACAGAGTCAGGTAATTGATGGTGTTTATCACGCGTATTTGGATTTGCTTGATGTGCCGGTTGATCAGACTGAGACATACACAGCTAGCCAGCGACAAACTGTTTTAACCGGCATTGAAAATATCGCAACCACAGCTGGAGTTTTGCGTTATGACGACTTGCCCACAAGTGATAATCTAGCGACTGATTTGTCGATAGTGTCTGCCTCAAAGCGGAGTACGTTGGAAATTTCTACATGGAACAACGAGGTTCGTCGATGGTCTGAATCAACTAAAAAAAGAGCCAAAACTGGATTCCAAATCACAGGACTTGATAGTGGGCGTCAATATGAGGTTTATGTAAACGGTGTTCTAAGACAAAGACTTTTGGCAGATGATAACGGGGTCATTTCATTTACAAATAAAGCTGGTGGAGCAAGTAGAAAATATAAAATAGTTTCAGGCGAAGTTTTGCCAACTAAGTATGCTGTACTGCCTGCCACGAGCGGTGGTTCTAACGTACGTATTTATGGAAGCGAGCAAAACCTCATTGGCGCCTTCTTTGCTTTCCCGGATGGGGTTGCCAATGGTTTTAATTCGATTTGGACTGACGTTGACGGTGACTCTGTGCTTGAGTTAGTGGTCACTCCAAAGGCTGGTGAGGTTGCTAGAGTGCGTGTTTTTGAGCAATCAGGTAAGCAAAAGGCTGACTGGTATCCTTACGGCACAAGTTTTACAGGCGGCCTTAGTTTAACTGCAGCGGATGTAAATGGAGATGGTGTAGATGAAATTGTAACCGCACCGTTATCAGGTCGTGTGACAACGGTCCGAGTTTATGAATACGACAATGGATCGATGGACCGATGGAAAAGTTTCCGTGGTTTTGGGAAAAATTATACCGATGGAGCCACTGTAGTTGGTGGAGATTTGGACGGAGACGGCGATGATGAAATCCTTATTGGCAAACAAATAGGATCCTTGTTACGGGTTTATAGGTGGAAACCAAAAAAACAAACAGTTAAGAAGTGGTCTAGTAGCCGCGTCCTACCTGACCAATTATCTGAAGCCGGAATCTCTTTAGCTGCCGGTGATCTTGATTTTGATGGCGCTGAGGAGGTTGTAGTTGGGTCAAAAAATAGCGGCAGTGAGGTGCGTTTGTATAATTTTGCACCAGGTAAGGCCAGATTAAAATTAAAAAACTCTGGAGCCGTTTTTAATGACACCTTTACAGATGGTGTTGATGTTTTGGCAACTGATTTAAATACCAGCTCAAAGGCAGAGGTGCTTGTTAGTCAGCATGCTGGTAGTACAAATAGTGGTCTAGTCTCTGTTTTAAGAATGAGACCTAAAAAAACTAAGTTTGCTAGAGTTTTATCCTTTTATCCGTTTGGTAGTAGTCATGATGAAGGGTTGTCTATTTCGGCTATTGATACGAACTCAGACGGATCTCCCGAATTGGTAATTGGTTTGAAGGATGGTGACGGTAGAACTCGTATATTTACTAAAGATCATTCTAAGATGCAACAAATTGATTCTTTTAATGTCTACGACAGTAGTTTTTCTGGAGGAATTTCAATTTCTAAATACTGATTTTATATGATATTTGCTCATGGACCAGCTGGATTTTTAACCGCTTGGACGCTCCAAAAGAGCCTGTCTCCTGCCTTGGTCGGTCGTAAGCGATGGTGGCTTCTGATGACTGGTTTTGTTGCTGGTATTTTTCCAGATATTGATCTGTTCTTTTATTATTTTGTTGATGCGTCTGGGTCACATCGTCAATTCATCACACATACACCGGTATTCTATTTAGTGATATTCACAGTTATTGTAATAGGGCTGTGGTTGTTTAAAAGACGAAGCTGGTTGATATGGCCAGGTGTATTTCTTTTTGGTGTCATGTCACATTTGTTGACTGATGCAATTTTGGCACAGGTTATGTTTTTTTATCCTTTTACTGACAACTTTTACGGACTGTCGGACTTGGCGATGGTAGGCTTTTCTGAGAAATTATTTTTTATTAACTTCTTAGTTGAGGGAGTCTTCTGTTTCTTCTTTTTCTACGTATTAATCTGGGAGTTAACCAAGACAGTCAAACAGCGCTGGATCTTCACCGGTGTGCTAGGTATAGTTTTCTTGAGTGGCGTGACGATGCTAACTTACATTGACCTACACACTTACCACACAAATTTTGGTTTTTATTATAATGATTTAGATGCTGACGGAATTCCAAATTTTGAAGATAGAGATATAGATGGTGATGGTGAGTTGAATATTGATGATTTGGATTCTGATGGTGACGGTGAGAGTAATCCGTTTGAGATAACCACGCACGCTGAGGGTTTTGTTGGGGTTTTGTATGACCCGACCAATGGAGGAATGGCACAGATTCCAGCCCGTTTGGGACTAGTCACAAATGAAGATATCGTTCGAAGACTTTATACTCTAGTTGGAATTAATCTGCGAGATGAATTTTCGGTTGATTATTCATTAAATGCATCTGGTTATGAATTAACTCCTCAGGATTCACAATTCGATCGTTCCAAACACAATTTACAAACCTGGATAGAGCATAGAGGTTTATTGGAGACCGGTGAAGAGTTGAAGGTGGGCAGATATCAACTGGGAGATGTGTTATTTTTTCAGAGCGGCTATGTTGCTGTAACAACTTCTTTTGATAATAAAGGACAGGCGATGGTGCTTGATGTTCAAAAGCACCGCCCAGCCCTTGAGCGGTACGTGACTGATGTCGAGCAGGATGAGGGGTCCGTGGTTGCGCGCGGGAAACTTTTAAGTGCCGCTCCGTTATTCGAAAAACAGGATTAAGCAGCTAGTGCCAAGAGAGCAAAGTGAAAAACTGTAGTTAGCAATGCTCCCATTAAAAAACCAACTAAGGCTTCCACTGGGGTGTGACCCAGTCGTTCCTGTAATTTTGCGGGAAAAGTACTTCTAACTTCAGCGGGAAGTGTTTCAACGAGGTGATTTAGAACCTTGCCGTGATACCCGAGTGACCAACGGATACCAACGGCATCACGGATAAAGGCTATTGCAATAAAACCTGAAACAATAAACAAAGGCGAGCCGAAGCCTTGAGTGAGACCAACGACTGTTGTAATTGAGACAAAAAGTGCTGTGTGGGACGATGGCATGCCTCCATAAGCGTTAAAATCCTTCCAATTCCAGGAGCTGTGGAGTGATTGGAGACCAACCTTGGTTACCTGTGATATAATCAGCACCAGTGCTGGAATAGCCAGTATTTCCCAATGAATGAGTAGTGAAATCATATGACGGACATTATACCTGTTTTATTCGGTGTTGTTCAAGGCCTAACCGAGTTTATCCCAGTTTCATCATCAGGGCATTTAGTGATTCTTCATGCCATTTTTTCTGAGGAGAAATTTGCTGATGCGGTCGCTTTTGACGTGGCACTTCATGTCGGTACCCTGGCGTCATTGCTGATTTATTTTAGAAAAGATTGCTATAAATATCTAGCGGCTTGGTTTACAAGCTGGTCGTATATTTTAAAGAATGGAAGAAGAGCTGGAGTGTCTATGAATGTAGACCAAAGACTGGCGTGGTATATTTGTCTTGCTATTGTCCCAGCAGGTCTAGTGGGTTTCTTCTTTGAAAATATAATTGATACATGGTTACGGTCGCCGTGGATTGTTGTGGTGATGCTTGTCCTCGTTGCTCTATTATTTTTATGGATTGAGCGTAGAGGGAACGCCGCCTTTGTTCGTAAATTAGATGCTGTTAGAATGAGAGACGCTTTATTTATTGGTTCGATGCAAGTGCTTGCTTTGATCCCAGGAACATCTCGGTCAGGAATTACAATAATTTCTGGAATGATGGCAGGTCTCACCAGGGCCACAGCGGCTAGATTTTCTTTTTTGATATCAATCCCTTTGATAGCAGCTGCTGGCTTGAAAAAAGGCCTTGATCTTGCTACTATGGGCCTGGATCCGTCAGAATTTCCTAGTTTCGTATCAGGTGTATTGGCATCATCAATTGTTGGATATATTGCCATTTCCTTCCTGCTCAAGTTTCTCGAAAGGAGAAGTTTACGTATATTTGCGTGGTATCGTATTGTGTTAGCCATTATTGTTTCAATTGTTTTTATCCTCATATGAAAATAGTAATTCGAGCAGGAGGAGTTGGTTCGCGCCTTTGGCCGGTCAGCAGACAGCGACAACCGAAACAGTTCCATGCTTTAACGAGTGAGCTAACCATGTTAGAGGAGGCGATACAGCGAGTAATACCGGTAGCAGCGGCTGAGGATATTTTTATTTCAACTAATGAGGCGGCCGCTCAGAGCGTCCATGATTGTCGAGGTCCTATCCCAAAAGAGAATATTATCATTGAGCCTTTTCGTAAGGACACTGCAGCTGCTATTGGACTGGAGTCTATTGCCATTCGTAAACGCGACCCGGAGGCAATTATTGCTAGTCTTGGTTCAGATCATAGTGTTAAAAGGTCAAAGGAGTTTCAGCGAGTTTTGAAAATTGCTGAACAATTTGTCATGCGCCACCCAGAGTGCATTGTGCCAATTGGTGTGAGGCCAACTCATCCTGATGTTGGTTATGGATATATTGAGTGCGGGGAGCTGGTCGATACGGAAGATGGAAAAAATTTATGGCAGGTTAATTCCTTTAAGGAGAAGCCAGACCTTAAAACAGCTAAGGAGTTTATTTCACAAGCCAATTATCTCTGGAACGCTAATATGTTTGTGTGGAAAGTCTCCACTATTTTGGAGTTATATGAGAGGTTTTTACCGGAGATGTATGAACAACTATTGATTATTGAAGCCGCCCTTGGAACGCCAGATGAAAAAGCGGTAATAAATCGAATTTATCCTAAACTTGATAAAATCGCGGTAGATTACGCCATTATTGAAAAAGCTGAAAATAAAATGGCAATGGCAGCGGACGTTGGTTGGAGTGATATTGGTGACTGGGCTCGTCTTAAAGATGAAGTGGCAGAAAGTGAGGCTGAAAACGTGGTAATTGGAGCTGAGCATGTAAATATTAGTACCGAAAATAGTTTGATATATTCTGATATCAAGGGGAAAATTATCGCCACAGTGAATGTAGAGAATTTGGTTATTGTTGATACGGCAGACGCTTTGTTGATATGTGATAAATATAGTTCCGGAAAGGTTAAAGAGGTGGTGGAGTGGCTACAAGAGCATAAGCGTGACGATTTACTGTAATGAATCAGCAGCAACCCGAGCCATGGAAGGTGCTCAGTTCCTCGTACCCCTTAAAAACACCCTGGCTTAATATTAGGCAGGATGAGTGTCAGCTGCCGGATGGTTCGGTGATTGATGATTATTATGTAATGGAACAAGGAGACGTCTCCGGAGTTTTTGCGATTACAGAAGATCGGCAGGTAGTATTAAATTTGCAGTATAAGCATGGTATCCGTGAGGTTGTCCGTGAAATACCAGCTGGAATGATAGATGCTGGTGAGACTCCAGAACAGGCAGCTCGGCGTGAGTTAGAAGAAGAAACTGGATATGTAGCTACAAATCTATTGTTGGTTAGTACTTTGATTGCATCGCCAACAACCGTGACTAATCGATTTTTTGTATATTTAGCAACAGACGTAAAACTAACTGGCAAAAAAGATAGTCATCCACGTGAGGTAATTACAAATGAGTTAGTATCAGTGGATGAAATTTGGAAATATGTTGAGGAAGGTAAGATATCAGTGCTTTGGTCTGTGGCAGCGATTGCTTTATGTCTTGAAAAATACAAATCATATGATAGAAAATAATTTTACACCACAACGCTTTGTTACCAGTAAAAGACTTATTGTTGGACTTTTAGTTACGATCTTTTTGATATTTGTTTATGGAGTTTATCAAATATTAAAGCCTTTTAGCGGGCCACAGTTTGGAGAAGTGGTTGAAGTGACCATTGAGGATGGTATGGGGCAGGCGGAAATTGCGGCGGAGTTAAAAGGTCAGGGAGTGATTGATTCGTCATTTTTCTTTCGGGTTTATGTGACATTAACGGGATCAGCTAAGGAGCTCAAGGCTGGCAAGTATAGTATTGGCAAAGGGGAGGGGATTCGACAGGCCACAGACTTACTAACGGCTGCTCAGGTTCAATCCCCAACGGTTAGGATTACATTACTTGAAGGATGGAGGAGTGATCAGGTGGTGGATTATTTAGCCGAGCAAGGTTTAGATATGGATATCCAAGACTTTGCTGATTTAATTGAGGCGGGCAAGCCACCGCAAGGATTAGATCAGAGATTATTCAAAGATTTTCCTAAGAAAGGCAGTTTGGAAGGATATCTTTATCCTGATACCTATGAGATTTATCGAGACATTTCACCTGAGCAACTCTTGGTTTTATTGGTAGGGACTCTGGATAGTAAGATGACTGATGATTTGTGGTTTAAGGTTGCACAGTCTGATCTGAATTTTTATGAAATAATTACTCTCGCCAGCATTGTAGAGCGAGAGGTGTTTGATAGTGCCGATCGCCGTATTGTGGCTGGAATTTTTCTGGAACGTTTGGCTGATTCATATCCTTTACAGTCCGATGCCACAGTTAATT
>PFGC01000009.1 GCA_002781785.1 Candidatus Kerfeldbacteria bacterium CG15_BIG_FIL_POST_REV_8_21_14_020_45_12 | reverse complement strand
ATGGAGCTGCTAGCAAAGCGGCCGCAGTTGCCGAGCACCCAGTGATTAACGCAGGCGACGGTGCTAATGAGCACCCAACTCAAACGTTAATCGATCTTCACGCTATCCAGAGCAGTCAGGGTAAAATAGACGGATTAACCATCGCCTTGGTGGGAGATCTTAAATATGGACGAGTCCCGCACTCGCTAGCAAAGGCTCTGTCACTATACCCAGCGACTAGACAAATCTGGATTGCACCTGACAGTCTACGAATGCCAGAAGATATACGTCAACGCATAATTTCAGCCGGTGTTGATGTTAAAGAAACCTCAGATTTGTCAGTAGCACTCGCTGAGGCAGACGTAATCTACATGACGCGTGTGCAAGCAGAACGCTTCGAAGACCAGGCTGAGTATGACCAAGTTAAAGATATTTACGTTCTGCAGCCTGAGCTTCTAACTACCGTGAAACCTAATCTACGCATTCTTCACGCTTTACCAAGAAGGTATGAAATTCCAGAGTCCATCGACAAAACAAAGTACGCCTATTATTTTGAACAGGCCAAAGGTGGAGTGCCGGTTCGTGCCTCGTTGCTTACGCACATCCTAGGTCAGGTAAAACCGTAAACCATGAGCACTTTGCTCATCCGTCAGGCTACGCCTTTCGATCACTCGTCACCAGTAGACTGTTTTATTAGTGGTGGCCGCATCATGCAGATCTCTGAGAGTATTTCAGAAGAGGCCGATGAAGAAATTAATGCACGAGGCCTGACTCTGTTTCCAGGTGCCATTGATATCCATGTTCATTTTCGAGTCCCAGGAGGAGAGTACAAAGAGGACTTCACAACTGGGTCTATTGCTGCGGCCAGTGGGGGAATTACCACTGCTTTGCACATGCCTAACACTGTGCCACCGATTACCACCGCTGAGCAGGTGGAGATCTTCTCCCTTAAAGCAAGGCAAGATTCGGTGATTGATGTCAGATGTTACATTGGTGCCACTACAGATAATATCGCTCAAATTCTGGCTGCTGGCGACATGGCTTGTGGTATAAAGGTTGCCCCATACTTTACTGGCGCTGATGGACGAAGATTAATTGATGACAAGGACTCCCTCCGTGAGCTATTTGAACTGAAACAGTCATTGCCAATTGTCATACACTGCGAGCAAGAGGATGACATTACCGCCAACGAGCTAAAATATAAGGATAGTTCTGGATGGACCTTGCATGGACTAATCCGATCACGTGAAGCCACCATCAAGGCTGTGAAGAACATTATTGATTTAGCCCAAGAGACACAAGCGGCCGTTCATATTACCCATATTTCAACAGAGGAGGAGGTTGAGCTTATTCGCGTAGCCAAGGCAGCTGGATGTAACCTCACTTGTGATGTCACACCTCACCACCTTGCTTTCACTGAGGCTGACTTAGAGACCCAAGGCTGGCGATTAAAGGTTAATCCGCCGCTTCGTCTTGAGTCGGATCGCCAAGCCCTTTGGCGAGGCCTTGAATCAGGTGTGATTGACATCATCGCCACTGATCATGCTCCACACACCAAGGCAGAAAAAGATTTATCAGATTATTGGACAGTTCCGCCGGGGGTTCCTGGTGTAGAAACCATGCTGCCATTCCTTCTAGACCACATCACTCCAGGTTTTAGTCTTGAGCGCATGGTTGAATGCACTTCAACTAACCCAGCTAAGCGCTTCGGCATTCTAAATAAGGGCAAGCTAGAAGCTCATGCTATAGCTGACCTAGTGCTAGTAGATCGTGCAAAGCCCCGCTTGTTTAATGCCGCTGCAATCCGTTCAAAGTGCGGCTGGTCTCCTTGGGAAAATCATGAGTTCTCAAGCGTTATCCACACTGTCATTGAAAATGGTCAGATCATTCGCCTATGAAGCTATATCCAATAATACGGCCGTTACTATTTATCCAAGATCCGGAGTCAGCCCATGATTCCGTACACAGGCTAGGTCGCTTCGTATCACATCGCCCGGTTATAAATCTAATCCGGGCTGGCTATCGCTATGAGCACCCAGCCTTGAGTCAGGTTGTATTTGGTAAGACTTTTGATAATCCTGTGGGAGTAGCTGCAGGTTTCGATAAGCCAGCTGATTTATCACATCTCATGCATGCGCTTGGTTTCGGTTTTTCAGAAGTGGGAGCTGTAACTCCACTGCCTCAACCTGGAAATCCCCGGCCGCGCCTATTTCGTCTCCCTGTTGATTCCGCAATTATTAATCGAATGGGATTCAATAACAACGGCATCGATAGTCTTGAGAAAAA
The DNA here is from genome assembly GCA_002781785.1 of Candidatus Kerfeldbacteria bacterium CG15_BIG_FIL_POST_REV_8_21_14_020_45_12. Classification (GTDB taxonomy): domain Bacteria; phylum Patescibacteriota; class Patescibacteriia; order UBA9570; family XYC2-FULL-38-9; genus UM-FILTER-45-8. The sequence continues at coordinate 5,749 of PFGC01000009.1, read as the reverse complement.
TATAAAAAAACGGCCAGCTGGACTTGTTATCGGAATCAATATTGGCAAAAATAAAAATACCCCCAATGAAGATGCAGTTAGTGACTACGTACAATCCGTAAATAGGCTAGCCAAGTTTGCTGATTTTTTTGTTATTAACGTAAGTTCTCCAAACACCAAAAATCTTAGACAGCTTCAAGATAAAGAGCCATTAAAAAAACTTCTTGAAGCAACTGCGGCAGCCCGTCCAAAAGGTTGTGATGTTCCTATACTTCTAAAACTAGCACCTGATTTGACTGAAGGACAGTTAGATGACGTGCTTGAAGTTTCTTTAAGTGCCGGAATAGATGGGCTAGTAGCCACAAACACAACCATTTCACGCTCTGAGTTAACCACTTCTCAACATCGGCTTGACCAAATAGGGGATGGCGGACTTAGTGGAAAGCCTCTTAAAGAGCGCTCAACGGCAGTAGTGCGATATCTCTATTCCCACTCCAGTGGAAAAATTCCCATCATTGGAGTTGGCGGCATAGCTTCAGCCGAGGACGCCTATGAAAAAGTACTAGCAGGTGCCTCTCTGGTGCAAGTATACACAGGATTAGTTTACGAAGGCCCTCGCCTCATTCGTCGCATCAATCAAGGCCTAGTCAAACTACTAGCCCGAGATGGGTATAAAAACATTGCCGAAGCTGTTGGTAGCAAGGTACAATAGAACCATGATTACTCCACAAGACATCGCTAACATCCTGCTCGATATCGGAGCAGTGGCGCTCAATGTAAAAGAGCCTTTTACCTATACCTCTGGGCTACGTTCCCCGATCTATTGTGATAATCGAATGATAATCTCACATCCATCAGAAAGAACTAAGGTCATTGATGGTTTTATAGAAAAAATAGAACAAGAAAAACTCGAGTTTGACGTCGTTGGTGGTACATCAACCGCCGGAATCCCGTACGCCGCCTTTTTAGCGGAACGTCTGTCCCTGCCAATGGTATACATCCGTGGATCTGCCAAGGGGCATGGGAAAAAGAAACAAGTGGAAGGGGACTTAAAAGCCGGTCAGCGTGTTTTGATAATAGAAGACCTCATTAGTACTGGAGGCAGCTCAATCGACTCCGTTAATGGTGTTAGAAACGAAGGCGGTGAAGTTACAGATGTTCTAGCCATATTTAGCTATGGACTGAAGCAGGCCACCGTTGGTTTTAAAGAGAGCAATGTAAAAGTTAATACTCTTTGTACTTTTGAGATCCTCTTGCCCGTGGCCGTTGCCCGGAAGCAACTAACCGAAGAAGAAGGGGGCAAGGCCCTGCAGTGGCGAGTTGATCCAGAGCTTTGGGCGAAGCATATGAATCTTGACTAAGTCTATGCGCTACCGAGATCGAGCTCAATTAATGCCAAACCCGACAGCCAAGCGCTTAGCGGAATTAATGGACAACAAGCAGTCTAACCTTTGTGTTTCGCTTGACGTCACCACCTCAGCTGAATTTCTAGACATTGCTGCCAAGGTTGGTCCAGAAATCTGCTTGCTTAAAACTCACATTGATACACTTGAGGATTTTAACGATGATTTTGTGCTAGAGCTTTTGAGACTTTCCGGAGAACATCGTTTTCTCGTCTTCGAAGACAGAAAGTTCTCTGATATTGGCAATACCGTTCGCTTGCAATACGAAAAAGGCATTCATCACATTGCAGACTGGGCAGATATTACCAATGCTTTCATTACTCCAGGCCCAGCTGTCATTGCCGGCTTAAAGGAAATTGGACTTCCCAGGCATCGTGGGCTTCTACTCATCGCAGAACTAAGCTCAGCTGGTAGCTTAGCCACCGGTGATTATACTAACACCGCTTATCAATGGGGTAATGACAATGCTGATTTTGTTATTGGATACATTGGAAAAGGTAATCAGCAGATACCAGAATCGATGCTCACTATAACGCCAGGTGTTAATTTGGACTCAACCGGAGACAACCTGGGACAGCAGTACCAAACTCCGGCCGAGGCTATAGCAGGCGGTACTGATATTATAATAGTAGGCCGTGGTGTCTACACCGCAGATGACCCAGCGTCAGCAGCTAAGCTTTACCGACAAGCCGCCTGGTCAGCCTACCAAGACCGAGAGCGACTCAACTAGTTAGCCTCATTAAAACCAATCAGCTCTCCTTGTAACCTCCAAGCGTCTGCTGAGGTTATTTTCATATCTACAAAATTACCAATCAAATCCTGGTCACCACTTTCAAATTCAACCGACTTTAGGCCCTCGCTTCGTCCCAGTAACTTACCTGGCTTACGACTAACCTGCTCAACAAGAACTGTAATTACCTTACCGACAAGTTTTTGGTTATTTTCTGCTGCAGTTTCACGCAAAACATCCGTTAAGTCGATATCTCTCTGCTTTTTATCAGCCTTGGCTACGTCATCCTGAAAACGTTGTTGAGCCACCGCACCCGGTCTGGCGGAGTACTGTGCAATAAAGGCCAAGTCAAACTTACCCCGCACCATTGCCGCTCTCGTCCTCTCAAACTGCTCTGTAGTCTCACCACAAAAACCAACAATAATATCAGTTGAAACGGTAAGATCAGGCATGTATTTTCGCGCTAAGTCTAGCTTTTCTAAGTATTGCTCCAAACTGTATCGACGATTCATTCTGCGTAGAACTTCATCATCACCAGATTGCAGTGGTAAGTTTAGATAGTTAGCCAGCGATGGCGAGCTGGACTGTACTTCATAAACATCAGCGTTCATGTCCCGTGGATGCGGCGATGTGTAGTGCACCCAGACTTTATGGGGTGCCGCGTCAGCTTTCTTTCCAATTTCACGCAGAAGCTCCGCAAATGACATTTCTGTCTCTACATCAAGTCCGTAAGAATTTACATTTTGACCAAGCAAGGTGATCTGCTTATAACCTCCTACTAATAATTCATCTACCTCGGTCAGTATTTCAGCTGAAGGTCGTGACTCTTCACGCCCTCTCGTATATGGCACTGCACAGAACGTGCAAAATTTATCACATCCATTCTGAATCGGTACCAGCGCCTTGTAGCTTGATCCTCGTCTTGGGGTTATCTCCCAAAATGACTGAGGAGCAACCACTCCATATTCCTTAAGCATTTGTGGCAGCTTAGAAACTTCCTCCAATTTTACAAGCAAATCGAACAATTTAAGAAACTTTCTCTGGTCCTCCGGCAAAATACATCCAGACACAAAAGTTATCAATGGTTTCTTTCGTTTACGTTGGTTCCACTTATGGATCTTGCTGTACACTCTATCTATTGCTGATTGCCTAATTGAACACGCTACAATTCCAATAACTGAGGCATCTTCCTCATTATCAGCTAATGTATAGCCAATAGACTCTAGTACAGCAGCAATGCGCTCCGAGTCAGCTTTATTTGTAGCGCAACCAAGAGGTAGGAGAAAATATCTCATAGATCGCTACTCTAGCAAGTGAAACAGGGCTCGTCAACGCGCAAGTCCACTATAATTCAGTTGATTTTGAGTGATCAAGAGCGGATATGCGCTCAATAAATTCTTGCTTGTCTACTTCCATAACCTCTTCAGAGCCACGAGTTCGGATGTGTAATTTATCAGAGCTCATTTCCTTGTCACCAACAACTAACAGATAGGGGGTGCGTTGTTTTACAGCCCGTCGGGTTTTTTTACCAACAGTATCACCAGAACGGTCAACCTCAACTCGTAGGCCCATGGCCGCAAAGTCTGTCGCCAGTGTCTCACAGTGAGCCTCATGGGAATCAGAGACGGGAGCTAGCATTACTTGAACGGGAGCTAGCCACAATGGAAAATTACCAGCGTGATGCTCAATCAGAATAGATAGGAAACGTTCAATCGCTCCCATGATAGCAGCATGAATCATCACAATTCTTTCCTTTTCACCTGATTCATTAGTGCAAGTCAAGTCAAAGCTCTCTGGCATGCTCATGTCTAACTGAATCGTTGCTAATTGCCACTCACGACCAACTGCATCCTTCCCGATAAAATCAATTTTTGGACCGTAGAAAGCTGCCTCACCTGGCGCCTCAACAAAGTCCGTCACGCCACGGGCTGCAATAACTTTGCGCAAACCATCAATCGCTCGCTCCCACATATCAGCATCACCCTTATAGGCGTTCATATTCTCCGGATCATGCATGGACAGACGAATACGAAGCGCCTCAAATCCACAAGCTGCGTAAAAAGCATCAATAATATCCCATATACGAAGCGCCTCATCTTCAATCTGAGAGGCACGACAAAAAACATGAGCGTCATCTTGGGTAATAGAGCGGACACGAGCCAGTCCGTGCAACTCACCGGTCTGCTCATCACGATAAATCATTGTAGTATTGCTATATCGCTGTGGCATTTCGCGATAGCTGTGTGGTCGACGGTCAAAAATTTGCGTATGGTGCGGGCAGTTCATTGGCTTCAGGGCAAATTCATGTCCTTCACGGGTATGGATACGAAATAACTCATCTGAAAATTTCTCCCAATGTCCGCTTCTTTCATACAAGTCCTTTTTGGTGATATGTGGAATCTCCACCTGAGTATACCCACGCTCCTCGCGCAACTCTTGAACATAATCATTCAAAAGGCGGCGTAGGAGTGCGCCCTTTGGTGCCCATAGCGGCAATCCTGGACCAACTAAATCAGAGAAGACAAAAAGATCAAGCTCCTCACCCAGTTTCCGGTGATCACGTTTTTTTGCCTCTTCCAACATCTGTAGATAGGCATTAAGCTCATCTTCCGTAAAAAAGGCGGTTCCATAGATACGCGTCAACATAGCCTTTTCACTATCTCCTCGCCAATAAGCGCCGGCTACCGAGAGCAGCTTAAAATTTAGCATTTTCTCAGCTGGGTTCTCAATATGCCCACCCTTACATAGGTCAACAAAATCGCCCGGGTCATTCAATGTGATCTCATTACCTTCGCTGGCCAAGTCATCAATAATTTCCAGTTTGTACTTGTTCCATGACATAGCAGTCCTGGCCTCATCTGGAGAAACCGTCCAAACTCTAAAATCAGACCACTTCCGTACGATATTGCGCATGGTTTTCTCAATCCGCTTCAAATCATCTTGTGATAATTTAACATCACCCATGTCAAAATCCTGGTAAAAACCACTTTCAATAGCTGGGCCAATGGCATTTTGAGCCTCAGGCCACAAAGTTCTTACAGCAGCTGCTAAGAGATGCGCGTATGAGTGACGTAGAGCCTTCAATTGATCTTCATTTGACATGCCAATACTGTAATTGATGAATTTAACACCGGCGAAATACTTAAATACGCCATGCAACGATTTTACAAGCTAAAACCAGCCCTGTCCAGCACCTTAGTAGTTAAAGCTTTACTCTACTGAGATAGAAATATGATCTGCTACGCTTGGCGTTCGAGTTACCCAGAAAGGCGAAAAAGACAGATCTACAGATTCAATTTCCTCAAAAGCAGACAAGTAACTCGCAACATCGCTCTCACTTTTATTTGTCAGTTTTGATTTGTCCAACAAAGAGTTGTCTTCGTTTATAATTGTGTCAGCTGTGACTTGAAGCACAATAGTGGCTGTCGAGTAGTCATCAGACAAGTCCTGCAAAGTAATCTCGACATTGTCCAGTGTTACATCACTAACAAACTCAACACCAATAGGAAGCTGCTCCGACAAGCCGTCCTTCAAAATGCTAACTAGTCTGTCCGCGTCTATCACCGGAGTCGCCACTGTCAGTTTTTGCGTAGCTGTAATGCTAGGAACCTCATCTCCAGGCTGAGCGTCAGTATCA
>PFGC01000056.1:502-8173 GCA_002781785.1 Candidatus Kerfeldbacteria bacterium CG15_BIG_FIL_POST_REV_8_21_14_020_45_12 | reverse complement strand
CATCAACCTGCGTTGCCACAACAGTATAAGTGTCTAGAATGCGAGTATTAGATGGCATGCCCTCATAACTTGGAACCTCCTCAGCAAATACTGCCTTTGCCTTCTCCCTTAACTCTTCTCTCAAGGCAAGTTTAGCCGCCTGGATGTTTTCGTTCGAGACCACAGCAACTTGTTTAACTCCTCCTGACATTGACTGGCTACTGGTTCCATAAATATCATCCTTTAGCCCATCCCAGAGCGCGACAACCTCAAACTTTGAAGGTCCAATATCGCCCACAGCTCCAGACTCATCTGCCTCCACGCCAACTGTCACACTTCCACCTGCCGGCACCGTCACGGTCTCTGTGGTGCGAAATAGCACACCCTCACTGGAAAGTAGACGGGTAGTTTCAACTAATGGCTGATCCGACGTGTAATTGTTAACTAGATTAACAGTGCCAACTGCTTTACCTGAGGTTACGGTTGAAGTATCTGACAATCCTGTGAAAACCTTACTTCCCTCTACGTCGGTTAAAACTATCACACCACCTAAATTCTCCAGACTTGCTTTCACTGTGAACTCTCCAGATAGAATACTCGGGTGAACTACAACTCCCGTTTTTGAAAAAGAAAAATATCCAATCAAAGCCACTAGGCCAATCGTCACCAAGACGAAACCAGCCACAATCCGACTGTAATATTTTTCTACTCTTGAACTTCTAAAAGCGTTTGTCCTAGCAAAATTTGTGTCATCGTTACCCGCATCCTTTGGTTTTGCCGTCTTTGATTTTTTTGGCGGCATAGGTATTTATATTACAAAAAATATAATCAACTATATCACTGATATTGAGTCATGTCCAAACAACGACGATAGGTCAGTGATTGCTGGCTTAGGAATGCAGGATCGGGTATCAATATCTTTTCCATCAACAACCAGAAAAACTTGAACAACCTCACCGGATGCACCCTTATGCGCAGCCAGCAACGCAGAGAACTGTGAAAACAAGGATTTTTTCATCTCACTTGGAACAGCCACGTAAACTTTTGCTACCACCACTGGAATAGAACTCTCATTGAATCGCTCAGCCTCTTCGATAATTATTTTCATTGACCCATCCTTATCTGACAACTTGCCTGTAACCTTCACAATAGACTCCTCTAGCCACAGCATAGCCGTCTCTTGGTAAATCTTAGGAAAGACGATGGCCTCGATCTCACTGGTGTGATCAGCTATTCCAACAAATGACATTCTTTCACCAGCTCTTGTCATAATTGGTTTAGCCGAAGTTACCATACCGATTAAAGTTACCGGTTTGCGTTTAGGGTGGTCCTTCAATTCTGAGAAGGGGATTGAGTGCGTCGCTAAGTAGTCACTCAAGTGTCCCATTGGGTGACCAGAAATATACAAACCCAGTAACTCCTTCTCCCACGCCAGTTTAACTTTATCTGCGACAGGAGGAACCTCTGATAAAGTCAATCCAGGCCTTTGCTCACTACCTAAAATTCCAAGCAGGTTACCCTGACCGCTATTGGCTTCGGCTTGAACAGTTCTAGCGTACTGCAATAATGTTTCAATATTCAACAAAAAGAAATTACGTTCTCCAAAGCAATCGAGCGCCCCAGTTTTTATTAAACTTTCCAAAGATTTCTTATTTAAATCCCGATCCCTAACCCTGGTGAGCATATCTTCAACCGACAGAAACGCCCCGTTAGCTTTTCTCTCAGCTATTATCTCATCAATAATATGATCACCAACATTCTTAATAGCTTTAAGACCAAACCTAATTCTTGGTCGCTGGTCACCGTCCAAACTCGACTTAACGACTGAAAACATACCAAAACTCTCATTGATGTCAGGAGGCAGTACATCCAGCCCCATCTCTTCAGCGTGGTGAACCTCAACAGCCACACGATCAGTGTTGTCATGGTCAGCATTCAAGAGGGCAGCCATAAATTGAGCCGGATAATTGGCTTTCAAATAGGCGGTACGGTAAGCGATCATGGCATAGCAGGCCGCATGAGATCTGTTAAAACCATACCTAGCAAATGGCAAGATAAATTCCCAAATATGCTTCGCAACTGACGCCTCTAAACCATTGTGAACCATTCCCTGAACCATCTTTTGCTCTTGCTCATCCAACAAGGCCTTATTCTTTTTACCTACCGCCTTACGCAGCACATCAGCCTCTCCATAACTAAAACCACCAAGCCGTCGAGCGATCTCCATAATTTGTTCCTGATAGACAGCAATGCCGTATGTCTTCTCCAAAATGGGTCGCAGTGACTCATCAAGATAAGTAACAGTCCGTCGACCATGCTTTCCCTCAATGTAATCTGGAATAAATTCCATAGGGCCAGGCCGGTACAAAGACACCATGGCAATAATATCCTCGATGTCGGTTGGGCGCAGCTGTTTTAGATACCGTCGCATGCCGGAACTTTCCAGTTGAAATACTCCAATCGTTTCCGCTCGCTGCAAAAGTTGAAAGGTTCGCTTATCATTGAGTGGAATATTTTCAATCTTCATCAGCTGATCCGTCGTTGCCTGAATAATGTTCAAGGTGTCCTCAATGATAGTAAGATTCTTTAGACCTAAAAAATCCATCTTTAAAAGTCCGAGCTTGTCGACAGGATTCATTGAATACTGCGTAATTGTCGAGCCATCATCAGCCATTTGCAGCGGCAACATTTCATCTAAAGGATCCTTAGTAATAACTACTGCGCAGGCGTGAACTGAGGTATGCCTAGCTACACCTTCCAATTTTTTTGCAATAGTTATTAACCGTTCCGCATCTGAGTCCTGCCCAATCAACTCTGAAAGCTCCGGCACTGTTTCGACTGCCTCACTCAGGCTTGTAAACATTGGTACCAGCTTAGAAATACGATCGCAATACCCATATGAAAAACCCAACACCCGTCCCACATCCCGAATAGCCGCCTTGGCCCCTAAGGTTCCGAAGGTAATAATCTGAGCAACTCTGTCTTTGCCGTATTTATTTTCTACGTACTGGAGAACATCGTCACGACGAACGTCTGCAAAATCGGTATCAATATCAGGCATTGAAATTCTCTCTGGATTCAAAAACCTTTCAAACAATAACTCGTATTGAATGGGATCTACATCCGTAATATTCGTCAAATATGCCACAATGGAACCGGCAGCAGATCCACGGCCTGGCCCCACGGCGATGCCTTGACTCTTAGCCCAGTTAATAAAATCCTGCACAATTAAGAAGTAAGAGGCGTATCCCGTCTTCGAAATGACATCAAGCTCGTAATTCAGTCGCTTCTCAATTTTTGGGTTAAGAGATCCGTAGCGACTTTCTATTCCAGCTACGCAAAGTTCACGAAGCGCGTCCTCCGGACTGGCGTTATTAGGAAGCTCAAAATGAGGCAATTGGATTCGCCCTAGGTCAATTTCAATATCAACCCTATCGGCAATTTGCATAGTATTATCGCAGGCCCCTGGGTAATCCTGGAACCAATCTCGCATTTGCTCTGAGGTTGCCAATGAATAATCTTCTCCTCTCATTGAAAATCTATTTTCGTCAGCCAGTAGCGCTTTAGTCCTAATCGACACCAGCACGTCCTGAGCTTCACTGTCTGTCGGGTCTATGTAATGAGAGTCGTTGGTTGCTACCAGTGGAATCCCAGTAAGGCGATGTAGTTCCAGCAATCCCTCGTTTACAATTTGTTGTTCAGGAGTATGAGGATTGTGTTGAACTTCAAGATAAAAGTTATCAGTTCCAAATATATCCACATATTCCAGGGCAGCAGCTTCAGTCGCTGCTCGATCTCCTGCAATAATTGTCCGAGCCAGTTCTCCAGACAAACAGGCTGACAAGCCAATCAAACCATCACTATAACGCCTAAGGACGTCTTTATCGATACGTGGTTTTCGATAAAAGCCCTCCATATTCCCAATCGAGGTTAGCTTCAGCAAGTTTTGGTAACCCTGTCGATTCTTAGCCAGCAGAATTAAATGAAAGGGGCGATGCTTAGGATCATGCTCTGCCATCACCGTCGGTGAAAGGTAGGCTTCAAGTCCTATTATCGGCTTTACGCCCGCCTTTTTGGCCTCGGTGTAGAACTCAATTGCCCCGTACATATTTCCGTGATCCGTCAGAGCAATAGCCGACATGTTCCGCTCTTTGGCTCCGGCAATTAGTTCAGGAATTTTTGGCACTCCATCCAGTAGAGAGTAGTGACTGTGAACGTGAAGATGAACAAAAGACATGTAGCAAATATAGATAGACTAGGACCCCATAATACCACAAATACAAAAAGTACTGGTGAACTCCCAGTTGCAACCAATTAAGCCCCTCTATTTTTTGCTGCTAGGACGCTTGCGGACGGTCTTGCGATCCTTCCTTTCTTGAATGAAATCAACCACTCCACCAATCTGGCTTGCCACAAAAGAAATGGAGTTAGCCGACGCTAGTACCTTATCCTTAATCTCATCAAGAGTCTCTGTGAACTCCTCGATCTTCTCTCTAATTTCAATAATAACTTCATTACCCTGCCGAAGAATTTGAGCAATGTAATACATGATCCAGACTAAAAAAGCGGTAAACACTAAAACGCTCAGTGCGATAACCCCGTAAAGTAAGTCGACGCTAGTAGAAAACATAGTTTTTTATAACCTATTTATGTTTGTAATGCTAAGAAAAGTATAGCACAATTGAGTGATCTCGCAAGCAGTGGTAACATGTCATCAATATGACACCTCCACCAAATCAAGACGAACCGACTAAGCAGCAGCTTAAGCTGGGTTATTGGATCGCTACTCACCGCGCCTTGCTTCGAAGAATTTTAGTGAGCACGCTAGCGGCGATAGCTGGGATTAGTGTGCTTATTTTTCTATTTCAACTAACCGATTGGCTGACCCATATTCGACAAACCAATGAGATCATCGCCAGCCTATCAGAGCCATCAGCTAACTTCTCATCAATACGCAAGCCGGAAGAGTTAGCGGTTCGCCGTTCCGCCTCAGTTCGCCGCGACGAGACAACCGTTGATGGGTTAGTTGAGCTCGTTAATCCTAACGATATTTGGGCAGCCACAAAAGTTGAGTATGAAATCTTAATTGGTGGAGTATCAACAGGCCGTACTACCTTAACCATGGCGCCCCTTCAAACACTTGTCTTGACTGCGGATTCAGCAGCAACTAGCGGTAATCCTCCCGTCCAAATCATTATCCATGACGTCGTTTGGAAGAAGCTGGTAAAAGTAGATCAGCTTCCACAGGAGGACTGGGCGTTTCTTGATGCTCAACTAACACCCATTCCAACTAGTGATGCTAACGCGATTTATCGTACGCAATTCGACTTAACCTTGCAAAACCGAAGTGTCCTAGGATTCAGAGACGCTGAGGTTACTGTAGTCCTAACCGACTCAGAGGACATCATCCGCGCCATCGGCAGCATTCAATTGGTAGAAATTGGCTCATTAGAAAGCCGTACTTTAACTTTCCGATGGCCAGCGCAGTTGAGTCGAAGCCTGACCCCATCAGTCAAAGTGAACATTGACAAGTTAACCGAGGATCGTATCATCAGGAAACTTTCCGATTAACGATTCTTCAATGCGACTTGTTTTAAAGTTGAGGCGGACACTATCAACCGTAGACTGGTGGCTATGGGGCCCAGTTTTTTTTCTAATCGTCCTGGGACTGGTGATGCAATATAGCCTCGGCGTAAACCAAGACCTGCCGTCGCTGGCCCAATTTTATAAACAACTGACCTTTGTTGTTATTGGACTACTAATCGCGGCCGCTCTCATTTTTTTAGACTACCGATCGCTCAAAGCTCACCCGGCGATGTATTTTGGAATTGCCGCCCTACTTCTAGTTCTAGTATTGCTCTTTGGAACTACAATTAAGGGCACTACAGGCTGGTTTGTTTTTGCAGGTATCTCAGTACAACCAGTCGAGTTTGTAAAAATATGCTTGATCTTGTTTATGGCCAGCTACTTTGAAAAAAGTCGTACCATTAGTCGAACTCCGCGCTACCTCTTTGCCGCTGGAGGATCAGTCGCCATCTTAGTTGCTCTAGTAATTTTACAGCCAGATCTTGGCTCCGCTATCATTCTTTTCGCCATCTGGCTAAGCTTTATGCTTATGCTCCGAGCGCCGGCCTGGTTTTTAAGCTTAGTTATCGTCGCGGTTATTGGCATGTTTGCTGTAGGATGGTTGTTCGTTTTTCAAGACTACCAACGTGATCGCCTATCAACCTTTATCCACCCCGAACTCGACCCACTGGGAGCAGGATATAATGTTACACAATCTATTACCGCCATTGGCTCGGGGGGTATTTGGGGTAGAGGACTGGGACTAGGGACACAAAGTCAGTTGCACTTTCTCCCAGAAGTTAATTCTGATTTTATTTTTGCCTCAATTGCTGAGGAATTGGGATATATTGCGGCAATTTTGATCATAGCTGCCATCACCTTAATTCTATTAAGACTCTGGAGCTACATGCGTTTTTCAAAGAATACATACGCAATCCTTCTAATTTTGGGTATTTTTACTTATGTTCTAACCCAAAGCTTGCTGACTATTGGCATGAACATAGGTATATTACCCGTCACCGGATTGCCGCTGCCACTAGTCAGTGCTGGTGGATCTTCTATGCTTGCCACCCTTACTTTACTGGGCCTGGCACACAGAATTGGCATCGAAAGCCGACGCACATAATTAGTTGACAGCTAAGTGCATATATTTTATACTGCGCCTCGGATGTATAGCCGCCTATGAGTTTAGATAACCCAAAATCACTAAGACTTGAGTCATCAATTGGACTCTGCCCATCCTGTCAACGACCTGTAAAACATGGTCTGTCACAGCAGGTCAAACAGCTTGGGGATCTCACGGTCTCACACGGTCCTTGTCAGTCATTAAAACATTATTGGTAGTGATGACCATCCGTAACACAGGAGACACCACTGCCATCGGCTTAGTTACTGACTGCACTGGCTCAGAGATCAAACAATTTTGGGGGCAGCCGGCAATTAACAGCGACGACTGTCTAGCTCTCTACGAGTGGCTAGAAAAACCATTACAAATAAAGCAATTACGCACTTAAACTAGTATGTCAGAAAATTACGCACTCAAAGCCGCTACTCGTTCAGGACTTGGACGCAAAGCCGCCAAGAAAGATCGACTAAATAACAGTATTCCAGCGGTACTGTATGGTCATGGAATCCCAACGCAACCACTCATGCTTAATCAGCTTGATTTCGTTCGCATATTTAGATCGGCTGGTGAAAGTACCCTAATTGACCTATCTGTTGATGCGGGTGAGTCAGTAAAGGTTTTGATACACAGTATTCAGCAAGATCCACTTAAGGACACCATTTCACACGTAGATTTTTATCAAGTACGCATGGACGAAGAGCTCACAGCAGAAGTAGAGCTTGTATTTATTGGTGAGGCGCCAGCTGTAAAGGATCTTGGCGGTACCTTGGTTAAGAACTTTAGTAATATTGAAATTCAATGTCTGCCTAAAGACTTGCTTCACAATATTGAGATTGATATTTCAGCTCTCGCATCCTTTGATGACTTGATCCGAGTTAAAGATATCAAATTACCAGCTGGAGTAGTCTCATTAACTGATTCAGAAGGAGTAATCGCAGCTGTGTCTGCGCCAAGGACTGCGGAAGAACTAGCCGCCCTGGAAGAAGAGGTGGTTGAAAATG
>PFGC01000056.1:0-478 GCA_002781785.1 Candidatus Kerfeldbacteria bacterium CG15_BIG_FIL_POST_REV_8_21_14_020_45_12 | reverse complement strand
AGCCAGCTGCTGAGTAAGTCAACGAAAGCAACAAAAACAGGCTTCACAAGAAGTCTGTTTTTGTTTAGATTGTCTTGAGCATTTCCACGAGTTCGTCGGCAATGTTAGTACGAAGTTTACTATGCATCTTAGCACCAAGTTCTCGACGGCGGTCATCGTTCTCAAGTAAGACGACAATCCCATGAAGAAGCTGTTCTGGGGTCGTGCGGCGTTGGTCGAAAACCACACATGCGTCCTCAACCATATCTGCATTTGCCTCCTGCGGGGAATGCGGGAGTGGAATCATGATGGCAGCTTTGGACAGCGCGGCAAGTTCTGTCATCGTCGAAAGACCGGCTCGGCACACGACCACGTCGGCGACCGCGAGTGCATCAGCCATCTGCTCGTCGAGAAACTCACGGACATGATGATCGGGATGTCGTGATGATACCGGTTTATTTCGACCGGTGAGATGGATGACGTTTGCCTGCTTAATGAG